>NZ_CACZOO010000373.1 GCF_902782855.1 uncultured Corynebacterium sp. | reverse complement strand
TCCCCCGATGAGGTCGATGTCGTGGGAGTGGCCGAGGCACTCGGCTACGCGACGAACCTCGATCTGCTCGACGAGATGAAGTCCCGCGTCGACCCGGAGGCCGTCCGTCTCTTCCACGGCGAGGACGGAGAGGTGTCCCCCCACTTCGACGCCGACGAGGACGAGCTCGCCGCCCGGCGCGGGGGTAAGGGCAACCTGGACACTTCTTCTGTGTTCACCCCCGAACGTTCGAAGAATGAGAGCGGTGTCCCGGATGCCGACGATGATGACGGGACGGTCCGCGACTTCGACTGGGAACCTGGGACGTACGCCGCGGACTCGACCATTGACGAGGGCAAGGCGAGGGAAGAGCGCGGTGAGGACCCCATCGACTGACACGCTGATCGACGTCGCGGTCAACCACGGGCTGCGGATCACGTGGCACCGGGGCGGTCCGAAGGCCGCTTGGCGGCCGCCGCGGAAGATCAGCCTGCAGCTCGGGATGACGGAGCCGGACACGGTCTGCGCGCTGGCGCATGAGCTGGGGCACTTCACCCACGGTGACTCCTGTGGGGAGAACCGTCGGGCGGAAGCCCGGGCGTGGCGTCATGCCGCGGACATCCTCATTGACCCGGAGCTGTACCGCACTGCCGAACTCGCCTTCGGCCCACACCCGGCGCGGCTGGCTGCCGAGCTGGGTGTCACCACACACGTCATCGCCGTCTGGCGGGATGTTCACGAGAGGATCACGAGAGTATGACCATGAAAAGGACCCTGGCAGCCGGCGCGCTGTCTGCCCTGACACTGACGCTTGCCGCGTGCGGTGGAGATGGCGAGGAGGGAACCGCCCCGGACGCCCGTACTTACGGCTCCATGTCCGAGTGGAAGGAGGCAGTGGGCGGTACCGGTCTCGGGTGTGAGTGGCTTTCCAGCACTACTGCCCCCTCGGAAGTCGATGAGTACGCGACCTGCACAGACAAGTACGGCGCCAGGGCCTCGCTGGCTACGTTCTCCTCGGAGGGATGGAAGAACCAGCGGATCAACCAGTTCCGCAACCAGCAGTCCTGGGCCGAGGAAGCGCCGGCGATGGTTGATGGCCCGGGCTGGACGGTGGACTGCGCGAACGAGGCCCAGGCTCAACGCTGGATCGACGCTATCGGCGGGCAGCTCCGGCTTGCCCCGAACTACTGAGAGGCATCCATGAACATCAACATCATGAAGCCCCTGGCCGCCGGCGCGCTGTCTGCCCTGGCGCTGACGCTTGCCGCGTGCGATGGGGATGACCCGAAGCGTTCGACCATCCACTCCATTGACGATGCGAAAGCGAAACTCGATGCCTCCGACCTCGCTTGCGAGCGGTGGTCCCCCTACCCCGAGTCTGAAATGGCGTTCTGCGACCTAGGGGGCGAGCAGCAGACCTTCTCGATCGTCGAGATGGAGTCCAGCAGCATGGAGCTATACGCCGCCGTGAAGTTCGATGGAGACCAGGACATCCTGGAGATGGTCGTAGGAGAGAACTGGGGCTTCACGTGCCGTCTCATTCCCCTGACCACCTGTAGCGAAGCCGCGGGAGTGCTCGGTGGGGAGGTCCTCAAGCGCGGGGATCAGGGGCCGGAAGTCGTGTCTTAACCAAGGAACTACAGCAGCAAGAAGGCCTCCACCGTCGGGCAAGGACGGTGAGAACCGAAGTGTCGACCGAACAGGAAGTTGAAGAAGTGAGCGACGACATGGACAGCTACGACGACCAGGACATCGTCGTCGAGAACATCGACGGGCTCGGCGAGTTCGTCATCTACACCACCGAGGACGGGAGCACCGAGGTTCACCTCCGGGTGGTTGACGAGACCGTCTGGATGACCCCCTCGGAGATCTCCCGCATGTTCGACGTGACGACGGCCAACGTCTCCACCCACCTCCGGAACATCTACGCCGAGGGTGAGCTGACCAGGGATCGAACTAGCAAGAAATTCTTGCAGGTTCGATCCGAGGGTGACCGGACCATCCGCCGGACCGTCGCCCACTACAACCTCGACGCCATCCTCGCTGTCGGCTACCGGGTCCGCGGCACCCGCGGCATCCAGTTCCGAACCTGGGCCAGCACGATCCTCTCCGAGTACCTCATCAAGGGCTTCGCCATGAACGACGAGAAGCTCAAAGACCCGCGCGGGGCTGACTACTTCGATGAGCTGCTCGCACGCATCCGAGACATCCGCACCTCGGAGAAGCGCCTCTCCAAGCAGATCCTCGACGTCTTCGCCCTCTGCGCCGACTACGACAAGGACGACCCCCGCTGCACCCAGTTCTTCCAGCGCATCCAGAACAAGCTGCACTACGCGGTCACCGGCCAGACAGCAGGAGAGATCATCGCCACCCGCTGTGATCCCACTGCCGACAACCTCGGACTCACCACGTTCAAGAATGACAAGGCGCTCAAGGCCGACGCTCTCACCGCGAAGAACTACCTCACCCATGACGAGCTTGAACGACTCAACCGCTTCACCGACGGGTTCCTCACCTACGCCCAAGACCAGGCGAAAGGGCGCAAGGTCGTCTACATGGACGACTGGCTCGCACGGACCGACAAGTTCATCGAGTTCAACGACTACGAGGCGCTTCACGACAGCGGTCGAATCCAGATGGACAAGGCCAAGGAGCTCGCGGCCGAGCGGTACGCGCTCTTCGATGCCAAACGCCGTGGCCCGGTCGATGCGCAGATCGAAGCCGAACAGCTGGACCAGCTCCAGACGATCGAGCGACAGATCCTCACCGACCGGAAGAGACTCGCGCCCCGCACGAGAGAGTAACAACAGGCCCCCACCGTCGGGCAGGACGGTGAGGGCCGGATCGTCCACCAATGCACAGCCAAGCACAACGGAAGACGAGGAAGAGGCTACCCGATGGCCGCCAGTGTCCGTGACCTCTGGACCAAGAAGAACCCCGACAAGACCAGCCGCACCACCCGCGTCCACTCCGCCCGGTGGGGCATCGGCAAGCGCTGGCAGGTCGTGTGGACCGAGGCCGGCGTCCCCGTCTCCGAGACGTTCACCACCAAGGACGCCGCCGAGGAGTTCGCCGCCGGCGTCGTCGTGAAGCAGACCGAGGGCACCTGGATCACCAAGGACAAGAAGGCCGTCACCCTCGCGGACATGTGGGACCTGTGGATCCCGACGAAATCCGACAAGGCGAAGTCCACGCTCGACAACTACAACTCCACGTGGCGGCGCATCAACGGGCAGTTCGGTGACCGGCCGTGCCACACCCTCGGGCGTGCGGAGATCTCCACCTGGATCGCGTCCCTGACGACGACGAAGGGCGTGAAGCCCGGGGACGACCCCCGCCCCCTCGGGGACGCCGCGAAGCGCCTTGCCGGCATCGTCATGAAGGCCCTACTGGACCTCGCCGCCGAGGAGCGGGTGATCCTGCACAACCCCATGAAGTCGAAGGACCTCCCCACCCAGAAGCCCTCGGAGCGCCGGTACCTCACCGTCGAGGAGGTGGACCGCCTGTTCGCCGCCGCTGATGGCCTCGACGAGGCAGCCGCTGCCCGAGAGCGCGAGGCTGCCGACGGGGACCAGGGGCAGGACACCGCCGGGGCCATTGACGAGGACGAGCCTGCTGATCCCCGGATCAGGACCGCGGTGGAACTCCTCGTACGCACCGGGGTGCGACCTGGGGAGGCGTTCGGCTTCCGCGTCGGCGACCTGGCCGCCGGTCGTGGCCGACTGCGCGTCCAGCGGGACGTGGATGACCTCGG
>NZ_CACZOO010000372.1 GCF_902782855.1 uncultured Corynebacterium sp. | reverse complement strand
GAGGCGACGGAGGTGACGGGGGTACGGTGCCGCCCCTGCATCCCCCTGTGACGCGTGGGACCTCACACGGCGCTCAGGACGACGGCACTGCCCTGTCCACCGCCGCCGCAGAGCGCGGCGGCACCCAGCGCGCCGGAGCCGAGGCCGGCGAGCTGCCGGGCGAGCGTCCCGACGATCCGGACGCCGGACGCGCCGAGGGGATGGCCCAGGGCGATGGCGCCGCCGTGCCGGTTGACGATCGCCGGGTCCACCCCGAGCTCACGCGTGGAGTGCACCCCCACGGCGGCGAAGGCCTCGTTGATCTCGACCGCCCGGAGATCGGCTGGGGTGCGGGAGATCCTCGTCAGTGCCGCGGTGATGGCGGAGGAGGGCTGTGCGTGCAGCTGGACATCGGGACCCGCCACGAAACCCGTCGCCTCGACACGGGCCAGCGGGGTGAGCGCCAGTCGTTCCACCGCCGCCGGAGCGGCGATCACCAGTGCTGCGGCACCGTCGGTGATCTGCGAGGAGTTGCCCGCCGTGATGGTGCCGTGCTCCGGGTCGAACGCCGGGCGGAGACCGCCGAGGAGTTCGACCGAGGTGTCCGGCCGGATTCCGTCGTCGGCGTCGACGACGGTGAAGCCCTTGCGCGAGTTGACGGTGAACGGTTCGATCTCCCCGGCCAGGAAGGACGCCGAGGCGGCGGCACGGGCGTGTGAGGCGGCGGCGAAGGTGTCCTGTTCACTGCGGGTCAACCCCAGCTCCCGGTTGCCCTTCTCGGTGAGGACGCCCATACCGGTGTGCTCGAAGGCGTCGGTGAGGGCGTCGTGGTCGAGCGTGTCGATGAGGGTCCCGTCGCCGTAGCGCAGTCCACCGCGCAGCCGGATGGCGTGGGGGGCGCGGGACATGGATTCCTGGCCGACGGCGAGGACGATCTCCGCCTCGCCGGTGGCGATGAGCCGGGCCGCCTGGGCCACCGCCTCGGCCCCGGAGAGGCACACGGCGTTTAGCGTGATGGCGGGCACCGTCAGGGGGACGCCCGCGCCGACCGCGGTCTGGCGGGCGGGGTTCTGGCCGGCGGCACCCTGGAGGACCTGTCCTGCGATGGTGATGTCGACCTGGTCCGGGGCCACCCCGGCGCGGTCGAGTGCGGCGGTGGCGGCGTGGGCGCCGAGTTCGGTGGCTGCGGCACCTGCCAGCTGTCCGTTGAAGCGGGCGAAGGGGGTGCGGGCGTAGCCGACGATGGAAGCGGCGGTGGTCATGAGTTCTCCTGCGGTTGTGTCGTGGTGGCGGGGGCGAGGTCCGGGGACATGGTGTACCGGGCACCGGTGAGGCGGCGGATGTCGGCCTCATCCTCCCCGGGTGCGAGACGGACGAGGACCGGGTGGTGGTCGACGATGTCGAAGACGGCGCGGTCGGTGATGATCCGGTCGACGACACCGACACCGGTGAGCGGTAGTGAGCACCTCTCGACGATCTTCGGAGTGCCGTCCTTGGCGACGTGGTCGGTGATGACGATGACCCGTGGGGTGCCGGCGACCAGGTCCATGGCCCCGCCCATCCCCTTCACCATTTTTCCGGGGATCGTCCAGTTCGCGAGGTCCCCGTTGCCGGCGACCTCCATCGCCCCGAGGATCGCGGTGTGGACGTGGCCGCCGCGGATCATGTCGAAGGAGACCCCGGAGTCGAAGACCGATGCGCCGGGGGAGAGGGTCACCGTCGCCTTTCCGGCGTTGACCAGGTCGGCGTCCTCCTCCCCGTCATAGGGGAACGGCCCCATCCCCAGGATGCCGTTCTCGCTCTGGAGGTGGACGCTGACGCCCTCGGGCAGGTTGTTGGCGACCAGGGTCGGGATGCCGATCCCGAGGTTGACGTACTGGCCGTCGGTGAGTTCGGCGGCGGCGATCGCCGCCATCTCGTCACGTGTCCACATGGTCTACCTTCCCTGTCCCGCGGTCACGGGTGTGTCGTCGACGGCCGTGTGTCCCTCGCGGGGCCGGACCGTCCTCTTCTCGATGAGCTTCTCGACCGTCCGGGGACGGTAGATACGGTCGACGAAGACCCCGGGGGTGTCGATGTCGTCCGGGTCGAGGTAGTCACCACTGAGGACCTCGACCTCGGCCACCGTCGTTCTCCCGCACATCGCGACCAGCGGGTTGAAGTTCTTCGCGGTGAGCCGGTACCGGAGGTTTCCCTCGGAGTCCCCGGTGTGGGCGTGCACGAGGCTGAGGTCCGCGACGATGGCCCGTTCCAGGATGGCCTTCCGGCCGTCGAACTCGGCCTCCTCCTTACCGTCCGCGACCGCGGTGCCCACGCCGGTGGGTGTGTAGAACGCGGGGATGCCGGCACCGCCGGCCCGCATCCTGGCGGCGAGGGTGCCCTGGGGCACGAACTCCACCTCGAGCTCTCCGGAGAGATACTGGTCGGCGAAGATGCGCGATTCCCCGACGTAGGACCCTAGTACTTTCCTGACCTGGTGGTTCTCCAGGAGGATGCTCAGTCCTCTGCCGTCGATGCCCATGTTGTTGGAGATGATGGTGAGGTCCTTCACCCCGGTGTCCCGGAGCCCGGTGATGAGATCGGAGGGTATGCCGCACAGTCCGAAGCCACCTACCGCCACGGTCATCCCGTCCTTCACCAGATGCATCAGGGCCGCTGCCGAGTCTGACACTGTCTTCGACACCGCCGTTCCTCCTTGGTTCATTATGTGGTCGTTGAAATATCTGCCAGCGAAACTGTAGACGTGACGATAGTGCAGTTCAACGGTGATGTCGGGTTTCGAGGAAACTGCTCTCATGGTGGAAAGCGGTAATGGTACTGTCCATTAAGTGGACAACTCCAAGAGTGTGAACGGTACGAGGACAGGGGTGTCCGGAGGACCTCCGGGGACCCAGGTCGTGACGAGGGTGGCGGACATCCTCCGTGTCGTCAGCCAGATGATGCCGGACGGGGCCGGAACCAGGGAGATCGCGACCCTGGTCGGGCTGACCCGTCCGACGGCGCACCGGTTGCTCACCTCGTTGACCAACCAGGGACTGGTGGACCGGGATTCCGACAGCGGCCGGTGGATGCTCGGACCCGAGATCTTCCTCATGGGTGT
>NZ_CACZOO010000371.1 GCF_902782855.1 uncultured Corynebacterium sp. | reverse complement strand
GGCCTCACCGGAGGGCTCCATACCGACGGTCTCCAGCACTTTCTCCACCCCCACCTCCTGCAGTGCGACCGCGTAAGCGAAGGGCTTCGAGATCGACTGGATGGTGAACTCGCGGTCATCGTCCCCGTCGGGGCCGCCGGCACTGTACACCCGTCCTGCGGCGGTGCACAGGGCCACCGCCAACGGCTCCGGATCCGCCACGGCGAGTTCCGGGATGTAGTCGGCGACGGCGCCGTCGTTGTGCGGACGGACACGGTCGAGTATGTCGTCGAGGTAACTTCTCAGCGGGATCTCCATGGGGCCGAGAGTACCGGGGGTGGCGTCCCCTAAGATCAGTGTCCATGACAACGCCCATCCACTCCCCACGGAGTCGTGCGGGGCGGAGGAGACGCCGACCCACCAGATCGGTCATCGCCGCGGTCGTCCTGGCGGCGACCGCGCTCAGCCTCACCGCCTGCGTGACCAACACGGAGTCCGCCAACCCGGAAGGCTGGGTCTCGACCCTGCCGGAACCGGACCCGATTCTGCGCGATCTCCTGCCCGCCAAGTACCGGAGCGGCGGTACGCTCACCGCCGGCACGAACCCGACCTTCCCTCCGAACCAGTTCAAGGACCCGGACGGGAGGATCATCGGTTTCGAGGTCGACCTGGTCAACGCCACCGCAGCGTTACTGGGACTGCAGGTACGGTACCGCCAGCAGGACTTCAACCTCATCCTGCCGTCTATCGACGGTGGCACGGTGGACATCGGCACCTCCGGTTTCTCGGACACCGAGGAACGCCAGCGGAACTACGACTTCATCGACTTCTACACCTCCGGCATCTCCTGGGCGACGACCCCGGGCAGGTCCGTGGACCCCCGCAACGCCTGCGGTCTGTCCGTAGCGGTGCAGAAGGGTACCTACTCCCACACCGACGATGTCCAGGTGAAGGCCGACGAATGCGCCGCAGCCGGAAAGCCGGAGCTGAAGGTCCTGGTCTACGATTCCGCGAACGCGGCGTCCGCTGCCACCGCCCTGGGTCGGGCGGACGCCATGAGCTCGGACTCGGCGGTCACCGACTACGCCATCCAACGATCCGGGGGCAGGCTCGTTCCCGCGGGCGGATCCTTCGACACGACCCCCTTCGGTTGGGCCTTCGCCAAGCACTCCGAGCTCGTCCCCGCTTTCGCCGCCGCGCTGCAGGAGCTCATGGACTCCGGGCGTTACGCGGAGATCCTGGGTCCCTGGGGTCTGACCGACGGGATGGTCGACACCGTCACCGTGAACAATGCGCCCGTTGACGCCGCAATCAAGGAGAACGACAAGTGAGCACACCTGACTCCCCCACCACCGGGACGCGTCCGGTCGACAATGAGGTCGTCCCGCTGCGTCATCCGGGGCGGATCATCGCCGCGGTCGTTCTGCTGGCACTGGCCGCCTGGTTCGTCATCGGCGCACTGACCAACAGTGCCTACGGCTGGGGCACCTACCTCGACTACCTGCTCGACACCCGTATCGCCGTAGCCGCCGTCCACACCCTCGGGCTGACTGTCTTCGCGATGGCCATCGGCATCATCCTCGGTGCGGTCATGGCAGTGCTGCGGATGTCCCCGAACCCGGTGATGCGCAGCTTCTCCTGGTTCTACCTCTGGGTGTTCCGGGGGACGCCGGTCTACGTCCAGCTCGTGTTCTGGGGCCTGCTCGGCGCGATCTACAAGGTGATCAACGTCGGCTTCGCCGAGATCAGTCTCGACGGTGCCCTCAAGAACTTCTTCGTCCTCGCCTTCGTGGGCCTCGGTCTCAACGAGTCCGCCTACATGGCCGAGATCGTCCGCGCCGGTCTACAGTCCGTGCCGGAAGGGCAGACCGAGGCTTCCAAGGCTCTCGGCATGACCTGGTGGCAGACCATGCGCCGCACCGTTCTTCCCCAGGCGATGCGGATCATCATCCCCCCCGACCGGTAATGAGCTGATCAGTATGCTCAAAACCACCTCGTTGGTCATCGCGGTACCCTACGCCGGTGAAATCTACGGCCGGTCCACCGACATCGCCTACGCGATGTTCGATCCGGTACCGATGCTGCTGGTCGCCGCCACCTGGTACCTGGTCATCACCTCGGTCCTCATGATCGGGCAGCACTACCTCGAGAAGTACTACGCCCGCGGCTCCTCGCGCACACTGACCAGTCGTCAGCTCGCCGCCGTGACCGACGCCGAGGGTGTGCCCCCGGCGAATGTGAAGATCGTCGGCCCGGGCACCCCGGGCACGGACAAGAAGGAGAACCGCTGATGAGTTCCGAGAACACCACCCCGATGATCTCCTTCCGTGACGTATGGAAGCGCTTCGGTTCCCTCGACGTGCTCAAGGGCATCGACCTGGAGATCGCCCCCGGTACCGTGACCTGTCTGATCGGCCCGTCAGGTTCCGGCAAGTCGACCCTGCTGCGGTGTGTGAACCACCTGGAGCAGATCGATGCGGGACGTATCGAGATCGAGGGTGAGCTCATCGGCTACCGTGAGAAGGAGGGGAGGCTCCACGAGATCTCCGAACGGGACGCCGCGAGGCAGCGTGCCGATGTCGGCATGGTCTTCCAGTCATTCAATCTCTTCCCCCACCGCACGGTGCTCGGAAACATCATCGAGGCGCCGGTGAAGGTCAAGGGCGAGCCGAAGGCGGAGGCCGAGGCCTACGCCCGGGAACTGCTCGACCAGGTCGGGCTGGCGGACAAGGCGGACGCCTGGCCGGTGCAGCTCTCCGGTGGTCAGCAGCAGCGGGTGGCGATCGCCCGTGCTCTGGCGATGCGACCGAAACTCATGCTCTTCGACGAGCCTACCTCCGCCCTGGATCCGGAGCTGGTCGGTGAGGTGCTGGCGGTGATGCGCCGACTGGCCGATGACGGCATGACGATGCTCGTGGTGACCCATGAGATGGGCTTCGCCCGGGAGGTCGCCGATCAGGTGGCTTTCATGGCTGACGGCCGGATCGTGGAGCACGGTCCGGGCCGTGAGGTCATCGGTTCTCCGAGGGAGGAACGCACGAAGGCGTTCCTGTCCAGCATCCTCGATTAGTGAACGCGGTCAGTCGCACTGGCAGCGGTCGCCGTCGGGGACGCCGTCCAGCGCCTCCTCGATATGTTGACCGCAGCCTTCCCAGGTGAGCTTACCGCAGGTGGGGCAGGTTATTCTCCGGCACATGGTCTTCTCCTCGGTGCGGGGGTGACGGTTTGCGGGGCTGGGGGTCAGCGTCGGAACAGGCGGGTGAGGAAGCCGCCCTCTGCGGTCCTCGCGGCTCTGGCGGCGGCGATCTCCGCCTCAGAGTGCTTCCCGTCACACCACTGTCCGCGCGGGACGGTGCGCTTCACAGCGGCGATGTGCTGACCACATCCCGCCCAGGTGGTTTTTCCGCACGTTCTGCAGGTCACTGGCCGGCACATGGTGACTCCCGTCGACTGGTTCCGGGCCGGAGAACCGGCCCGCGGATACCCCCGTGGGTATCTGCGAGTTAACAATACCCTAGGGGGTATCACAACACCACACTGCCGCCCATCCCCCCCCTCAGGGGTGCACGTGGACGTGCCAGGGCACGCGCGGCCTACCCGGATCGTCGAGGATCTCCTGGAACAGCGCCTCAGCCGGCTGTTGGTCCCGTTCGGTGAGCACCTCAGACAGCCGCATCGACAGTCCACTGATACTGCCCTTGTGCTCACGCACGTCGATGACCAGCGCGGCAGGCTCGGGAACCTCTGAGGTGAGGTCGACGAATCCGTAGTCCTTCCACACCTTCTCGAGGCTCGAATCGGCACTGACGTCGGTGCGGACCTCCAGATCCGCGGTGAAGACGTCGGTGTTGGCGGTGAGAACCTCACGGAAGTCTGCACTGATGTCGGAGAGCTGCTCCGGGGTCGAGAGAATAGTGAACACGATCTGTGGCATGGGGACCAGTTAAGCACCCCTCACTTCCCACGGCCAGGGCCCCCGGAACATCGGAGGGTAACCTGTACGTGTGATTGGTCACTCCCCGATGAACCCGGCCCCCGTCCCACCGCTCACCACGCTGCCTGACGGCACGATCAAACAGGTCAACCCGTTCTCCGGCACCGAGGTCTGGACGGTGCCGGGCCGGGCGCACCGCCCGGTGCCGCATCACGGTCCGGAGGCGTTCGAGATCACGGAGGAGAACCGGGACACCCAGACCGACTTCGGCCTGGGCAACAAGCTCCGGATCACCCCTGAGAAGGCCCGCCTGGTCATCGACGACAACGGCGAGCCGAGGATCCTGCGCGGTCTCACCGTCTCGCAGCTGGAGGACACCGACCCCCTGTTCCGGCGGGTGGCGAACCTCTACGAGATCCTCACCTACAACTACTGGGTGGTGAACTACGGGCACCGGATGGACGCCACAGCCGCCCGACACATGGCCGAGTACCTCGCCGAGGACGCCGGGGTCGAGCACATCGCGTCCCTGCTGCGCACGAAGATGGAGCGCGCCGGCGTCCCCGCCGCGGAGATCGAGGACGCCTTCAGCGAGGAGAAGCTGTACCAGACCGTCCACGAGAAGGGCGGCGCCTTCTTCGGCGGCGGCCATGACGTGATCCTCGCCCGCGACCACTACATCCCGGGCGCCACCCGCAGTGACCAGCTCTGCGGGTCCGGGGACCTCGGCTGGGAGACCCACCGGCTCTACATCGCGTTCACGGTGGACGCCATGGACCGTCTCTACCGCGCCAACCCCTACGTCCGGTACGTCGCGGCGTTCCAGAACTGGCTGGCGCCGGCGGGGGCGAGTGTGGAGCACCTGCACAAGCAGCTCGTCGCCATCGACGAGCACGGGCTGCAGAACGAGACGGAGATCTCCCAGGTCCGCAGTAACCCGAACATGTACAACGAGTGGGCGGTGGACTACGCCGGCCACCACAACCTCATCTTCGCGGAGAACGACCACGCCATCGCCTTCGCCGGGTTCGGCCACCGCGGCCCGACCCTGGAGGTGTTCTCCAAGTCGGCGACGACCGAGCCATGGCTGATGAACGACGAGGAGCGCGACGCAGTCGCCGACCTGGTCCACGCCTGCCATGTCGCCGCAGGCACCGAGACCCCGTCCAACGAGGAGTGGCTGCACCGGCCGTTGGACGTCGACGTGCCCATGCCGTGGCGCATCGTCATCAAGTGGCGGACCTCCACCCTGGCCGGCTTCGAGGGCGGCACGAAGATCTTCATCAACACCATCTCCCCGAAGGCGCTGAAGGAGCAGGTCCTGGCGTCCCTGCTGGCGGCCCGGGAGGAAGGACGCCTGGCACCCGGTATCCGGCTGGGCAACGAGTGTGTCTTCCAGCGCAACTCACTGAAGTACAACCCGGCGGTACGCTGAGACCATGAGCACCCTCCCCGATATCGCCGAGTTCATCGCCGATCCCGGCGTCGACCAGTCCTGGACGGACAGTTTCTACACGTGGATGCACGAGCACCCCGAGTTGTCCGAGCAGGAGGAGCAGACCGCGAAGCACATCCTGTCCCGCCTGGCGACGATGGACTGCGAGGTCACCCACGACATCGGCGGGCACGGCATCACCGCGGTGTGGCGCAACGGGGAGGGTCCGACGGTGCTGTACCGGGCGGACTTCGACGGGCTGCCCGTCACCGAGACCACCGGGGCAGCCTACGCGTCAACGAACCCGGGGGTGATGCACGCCTGCGGTCATGACGTGCACACCACCGGCCTGATGGCCGCCTGCGAGATCCTCGACGCCCGCCGGGACGTGTGGTCCGGCACCTTCATCGCCCTGTTCCAGCCGGCCGAGGAGGTCACCAAGGGCGCCTCGGCGATGATCGCCGACGGTCTGGCGGAGAAGATCCCCGCGCCCGAGGTCTGCCTCGGCGCCCACGTCTACCCCGGCCCCGCGGGCACCGTGTACTCCGCGGCAGGCCCGGTGATGGCCGCCTGCGACACGATCACCGTCACGCTGCACGGGGTCTCCGCGCACGCCTCCTCCCCGCACAACTCGATCGACCCGACGTATCTCGCGGCGATGATCGTGGTGCGCCTGCAGGGCATCGTCGGCCGGGAAATCGCCGCCGAGGACTTCGGCGTGGTCTCCGTGGGGACGCTCAGCGCGGGGCACACGAACAACACCATCCCCGACGTCGCGACCCTGGTGCT
>NZ_CACZOO010000370.1 GCF_902782855.1 uncultured Corynebacterium sp. | reverse complement strand
CCGCACGGACGTCGTCCATCGCCGCCACGAGCGCGTCGTCGTCGGAAAGCTCGTCCACGGTCGGCCACGGGGCGAGGTGCACCGACCGGCCGCCGGTCAGGGACTTCCAGATGACCTCCGACGCCATCGGCAGCATCGGCGCCGCCAGGCGCGTCAGCGTCTCCAGCACCGTGTACAGGGTGTTGAAGGCCTCGGGGAACTCCCCGTCACCGGCCCAGAACCGGTCGCGGGAGCGGCGCACGTACCAGTTGGTCAGCGCATCGCAGAACTGGCGGATCTCATCGGTGGCGGCCGCGATGTTCGTGGCGTCGAGCGATGCCGTGACCTCGGCGACCGTGTCGTGCAGCTTGGCGAGGATGTACCGGTCCAGGACGTTGGTGGACGCGGTGGATCGCTCCGCCGGGGTGTGCGCGTACAGCCGCAGGAAGGAATAGGCGTTCCACATCGGCAGCATCGCCTGACGCACCCCCTCACGGATGCCCTGTTCGGTGACGATGAGGTTTCCGCCCCGCAGGATCGGCGAACTCATGAGGAACCAGCGCATGGCGTCGGAACCGTCTCGGTCGAAGACACCGTTGACGTCCGGGTAGTTGCCCTTGGACTTGGACATCTTCAGGCCGTCGTCGCCGAGGACGATGCCGTGGGAGACGACCTTCTTGAACGCCGGCCGGTCGAACAGGGCGGTGGACAGGACGTGCAGCAGGTAGAACCAGCCACGGGTCTGGCCGATGTACTCGACGATGAAGTCCGCCGGCGAGTGGGTGTCGAACCAGTCCTTGTTCTCGAACGGGTAGTGCACCTGGGCGAAGGGCATGGAGCCCGAGTCGAACCAGACGTCGAGGACGTCGGGGACGCGCCGCATCGTGGACTTCCCCGTGGGGTCGTCCGGGTTGGGGCGGGTCAGTTCGTCGATGTACGGACGGTGGAGAGACGTCGGTCGGACCCCGAAATCAGCCTCCAGCTCGTCGAGGGAGCCGTAGACGTCGATACGCGGGTGGGCGTCGTCATCGGAGACCCACACCGGGATCGGGGAACCCCAGTAGCGGGAGCGGGAGATGTTCCAGTCACGGGCGCCCTCGAGCCACTTACCGAACTGGCCGTCGCGGATGTGCTCCGGGATCCACTCGATCTGGTCGTGGTTGAGTTCGACCATCCGGTCACGGAACTTCGTGACGGAGACGAACCAGCTGGGCAGCGCCATGTAGATCAGCGGCTCACCGGAACGCCAGGAGTGCGGGTAGGAGTGCTCGATGGTCTGGTCGCGGACGATCCGTCCCTTCTGCCTGAGGTCGCGGATGATCTGCCGGTTGGCGTCGAAGACGAGCTGGCCCTGGTAGTCCGGCACCAGGGACGTGAACTTACCGTCCATGTCGACCGGGATGACGACCTCGATACCTGCGGCGTTACAGGTGTTCATGTCGTCCTCACCGAAGGCAGGGGCCTGGTGGACGATACCGGTGCCGTCCTCGGTGGTGACGTAGTCGGCGGCGAGGATGCGGAAGGCACCCTGCTCCGCGCGGTCGGCGAAGTAGTCGAAGGGCGGGGTGTAGGTCAGGCCCACGAGCTGTTCACCGGTGAACTCGGCGACGATCCCGGCGTCCTCCCCCAGCTCCTTGGCATAGGCGCCCATGAGGTCCTTGGCGAGGAGCACCTTCCCGCCTGCGACGGCATCGGCACCGTCTGCGGAGACCGCGACCAGGGCGTAGGTGACCCCCGGGTTGACCGCCAGCGCAAGGTGCGAGGGCAGGGTCCACGGGGTGGTGGTCCAGGCCATCGGAGCGGCGCCAGCGAGCTCGGGGTGCGCGGCGAGGGTCTCGACCGCCGCAGTACCCGGGTAGGCGCCGGTGACCGGGAAGGTCACGGTCACGGTGGGGTCCTGACGCATCTTGTAGGAGTCGTCCAGGCGTGTCTCCTGGTTCGACAGCGGGGTGTGCTCCGCCCACGAGTACGGCAGGACGCGGAAGCCCTGGTAGATCAGCCCCTTGTCGTAGAGGGTCTTGAAGGCCCAGATCACAGACTCCATGTAGGACAGGTCCATGGTCTTGTATCCGTTGTCGAAGTCGACCCACCGGGCCTGGCGGGTGACGTAGTCCTTCCACTCACCGGCGTAGCGCAGCACCGACTTGGCGCAGTAGTCGTTGAAGGCCGCCAGCCCCATCTCCTCGATCTGGCCCTTGTCCTTGATGCCCAGCTGCTTCTCCGCCTCGAGCTCGGCGGGCAGACCGTGGGTGTCCCAGCCGAAGACGCGCGGGACCTTGTAGCCGCGCATGGTCTTGTAGCGCGGGACGATGTCCTTGACGTAGCCGGTCAGCAGATGGCCGTAGTGCGGCAGGCCGTTGGCGAAGGGCGGGCCGTCGTAGAAGATGTACTCGGGGGCGCCCTCCCGGTTCCGCAGGGACTCCTGGAACGTGTCGTCGTCTGCCCAGTAGGACAGGACATTGCGCTCCATGAGGGGGAACGAGCTGGTGCCGTCGCTCATGTCGGTGCGGGGATAGGCTCCGCCGGCGGGGGTGGTCATCGCGGACTCCTTGAAGGTTGTTCTTCTCACGTCCGCGGGGACGCTCCCGTTGCCGGTCGCGCGGTACCACCCCGCTTGATCTCCCCCACCGCCGAATGTCCCGGGGAGCTCCGCTCATCGTACGGCGTGACGTGCCGCGGTCCCGTCCGGTTCTACTGGGGAACACCGTCCATCCGGGCGGTGTCCGGTTCTTCCGGAGTGCTCCCCGGTGATGGCCGGATCAGTGCACGTGGTGACCCCGCACGGCGGCGCGGGACCAACTAGGGGCAGTATAACCCTTTCACCGTCGTTTCAACGCAACGAGGTCGACGAGGAACAGGACGACCCCCACGACGGCGACCCCCACGCACACCCACGCCCACAACGCTGACCCGAGATACAGGGCCACCATCAGTGAGAGGAACCCCAGCAGGGACAGGATGAGTGCGAGAGCGAGCATGGGGGTCAGGTGGTCCGGCTACTTGTTGTTGCCGAAGTTGAGACTGTTCGCCGAGGGAGCGGCGGTGCTCCGGCTGTTGAGTTCGTCGAGCTGCGACTCGAGGAACGTCTTCAGGCGGGTACGGTACTCCCGCTCGTAGGTGCGCAGTTCATCGATGCGCGCCTCGAGAGTCGTCTGCTGCTTCTTGATGGTCGCCATGATCTCGGTGTGCTTGCGCTCGGCGTCCTGCTCCAGCGCGGTCGCCTTCTCCTGAGCGGCCCGGACCTGCGCCTCCGACTGGGCGGTGGCGTCGGCGAGCAGGGTGTCCGCCTTCTGGCGGGCGTTGCCGACGAGGGTGTCGGACTGCTGGCGGGCGTCGGAGACGAGCTTCTCGGAGGTCTGCTTCGCCTCGGCGAGCTGCTTCTCGGAACGCTGCTTGGCGTCGGCCAACTGGGCCCGCGAGGTGCTGTTGGCGGAGTCGAGGGTCTTCTCTGCCTCCGAACGGGCCTCGGAGAGCATGGACTGGGACTCCTGCTTGGCGTCCCCGGTCAGGCGGTCCGCCATTTCCTGTGCGAGCGAGAGGACCCGGGCAGCCTGCATGTGCGTCTCGGCGGATGCCACGCCACCACCGGCGGGGGCCGCCGTGGCTGCCTGCGGGGCCGGAGCGCCCTGGGTGGCGGACTTCTGCGCCTCAGCGGCGGCGCGCTCCGCCTTCGCGGCCCGCTCCTCGGCGGCCCGCGCAGCGCTCTGCGCGTTCTTCAGCTGGAGCTCCAGGTCCTTGACCCGCGCCTCGGCGCGGGACCTGCCCTCCTCTGCGGACCGCGCGGCGGCGGTCGCCCGGTCCAGCTCCTCCGGATCAGCAGCCGGGCCGGCAGCCTCGACGGCGGGGACTCCGCTCGCGAGCTGTGAACGGAGTTCCTCCTTCTCGTCCTCGAGCTCAGCCAGCGTGTCCTCAACGAGATCGAGGAACTGGTCGACCTCGTCCTCGTTGTAACCTCGCTTGCCGATCGGCGGCTTGCTGAAGGCCACGTTATGAACGTCAGCGGGAGTCAACGGCATCGGTAGTTCCCTTCACAGTCGGTGTATGTACCACTGGTTGTCACCAGTGACACGTCAGGTCAGATCCTAGCAGGGACCGCAGACAGGAGTCTGAAGTTCAACCTCAAGTGCAATCTATCAGCAGAGTTATACCGCAACTTGAGACCCATTAGCAACAATAGCCCCAGTACGGGAAGAAACCGCCGTCTCCCCCGGACCCACATTCCGGGAAAGACGACGGCTTCGGTCACTACACACGACATCTCCGTGGACTCAGGACCACGAAGACAAGGCCAGTGTAGCGGTCATGTGAACAGCGCACAACGGATACCGCGGTATTAATCTCCCCGGCGGACGGATGTCTCAGGCCATACCATTGGCGACGGTCAGCAGGATCGTCACGAGTATCGACAGACCGAAGAAGAGCACGAGAATCGACACATCGATGGCCACACCCCCGAGGCGGATCGGGGGAATGAGCCGCCGCACCGGTTTCACCAGGACATCGGTGACGACGAACATCGGTTCGGCGACCAGCGCGAAACCGCGGGACGGGGACCACCGCCGGGAGAACGAACGAAT
>NZ_CACZOO010000369.1 GCF_902782855.1 uncultured Corynebacterium sp. | reverse complement strand
CGGGGTCGGGATCTGGATCTCCTCGAAGTCGAGCTTCTTGTACTGCTCGGCCTCCGCCGCCATCTCCTCGTAGCGCTGCAGGCGGGCTTTGTTCTTGGCCTGCCGGGCCTTGGCGCCGGAACGGACCCAGGCCAGCTCCTCCTTGAGCCGCTTCTGCAGCTTCTGGTCCTTCTTGCCGGCGACCTCGAGGCGCTCGGCCTTGGTCTCCAGGTAGGTGGAGTAGTTGCCCTCATAGGGGAAGAGCTTGCCGCGGTCGACCTCGCAGATCCACTGGGCCACGTGGTCCAGGAAGTACCGGTCGTGGGTGACCGCGAGCACGGCACCCTTGTAGTTCTTCAGGTGGTTCTCCAGCCACAGGACGCTCTCCGCGTCCAGGTGGTTGGTCGGCTCATCCAGCAGCAGCAGGTCCGGCTCGCTGAGCAGCAGCTTCGCCATGGCGACGCGACGGCGCTCACCACCGGAGAGATGGGTGACCTGCTCATCGGACGGCGGACAGCGCAGGGCGTCCATCGCCTGCTCGATCTTCGAGTCCAGCTCCCAGGCGTCCGCGGCGTCGATCTTCTCCTGGAGGACGGTCATCTCCTCCATGAGCTCATCGGTGTAGTTGGTCGCCATCTCTTCGGCGATCTCCTCGTACCGGTGCTTGACGTCCATGATCTCGCCGAGGCCCTCCTCGACGTTGCCGCGGACGGTCTTCTCCTCGTTGAGCGGCGGCTCCTGCAGCAGAATGCCGACGGTCGCGCCCGGATCGAGGAAGGCCTCACCGTTCGACGGGTGGTCGAGGCCGGCCATGATCTTGAGCAGGGAGGACTTACCGGCACCGTTGGGTCCGACGACCCCGATCTTCGCTCCCGGGTAGAAGCTCATGGTGACGTTGTCCAGGACAACCTTGTCACCGTGCGCCCTACGCACGTTCTTCATCGTGTAGATGAACTCGCCCATTGTTCCCCTTTAAGTGAATCTCGCGGGTGTTTTGCAGTCAGCCCCACAGCCTACAGGACTCACACGGGGTCGCCCCTGCCGTCGCACCGTCGGGGTTGGCGTCCTCGATCCTCCCGGAGTGGGGCCCTACGCGAGCGAGGGTCCACCGAACAGACAACTCCCCGGGTTCCTTGCCCGCGAAAGGCCCCCTGGCCGGAGCCCTGGAGACCCCGACGCTCACCAAGGAACTCATCGATCCTGAAACGACGGGTGCCAGGTGAACACGGCGTCCTGCACCGCGTCCGGCAGACTGACGCCTACCCGGCAGATCCGTGGGAGGACGCAGCGCAGAATGTCCGCGGCGGCCCGTTCCGCCGCTCCCCTGATGCAGAACTGCGTGTAGTGCCGTACCGCCCACCCCAGGTCTGCGGTTTCGTTGTCCTTCCACACCTGCTTGACGAAGCTCTGCTCGGTCGTCCCCTGCCCGCCGATCGCGTGGTAGGTGAAGCTGTCGATCTCAATCGCGACCTTCGCCTCAGGGACGACCAGGTCGAAACAGTAGTTACCGACCATGCGGTTGGTCAGCACCGTCACCGGCAGGTCGGTGAGTGCTTCGGTGATGGTGAGGAAGGCGTCCTGCTCCAGCCTGCTCATCGTGCCGGTCGGCGTCCTCGCGAGCAGTTCCTGCGCGCGTGCCCGGCCGGTGACCAGCGCTGCGACGTCACGCTCCAAGGCCTGGTGTGCCCCTGTCCCCTGGTACGCCTCGGTGAGGAAACCAGCATTCTCTTCGGAGGACGCCGCGTCCATCACCGCCTGCAACGGACTGACCAGCGACAACCCGTGGCCGGTACGCAACCGGCCCGGAATGCCCGACCTGACGCGCGCCTCCGCGGTCTGACGCCCCGGGCCATCGTGCCGCGCTTCGACCGGCCAGTCCACGGCCTGCCCGGTGTAGAGGGCGATCGCGGTCTCCCCGGTGTACACCATCCCGCGCACCTGATGGAGCGCCTGTAACCTGAGCTCGTCTGTCGGCTCCGCGGGACTGTAGATGCCCCGTGCCAGACGGTGCAGTTCACCTCGACGGACCGCGGTCCGCAGCTGTCTGCGGCTGACCGTCTTCAAGAGATCGTCGGTCGTACGAAATGCCTGCGGTATCTGCGCCACTACTCTCGTCACCCCTCTAGTCGGTGCCCCGGACGGCCCCGTGCTTCGTAGCCCCTTCCGGGGCCGGAGCCGAGCAAGATCTCACCGAACTGTGGAGTTCGCTCGATCCACGCTCGATCCGGGCCCCCGGGGACCTGCCCCCTCACCGCCCGCCGGTCAGAAAGGGGCTTCGTGGCCGGCGGAGGTGAGCGCGCGCTCTCCGTCACTCGGGCCGGTACTGGCGGGCGCCACCGACGCGGGGGCCGCCTCCTGCTTCCCCGGATCAGCGGCGGGCAACGACGTGGCAGGCGGCGCATCCTGCGCATCCCCGAGCCCGGACGTCGGGGACGCAGCCGGATCGGACAGTTCAGAGAGACCGGTGGCGAAACCACCCGTGCTCTCACCCGGCGCCGGCTTCTT
>NZ_CACZOO010000368.1 GCF_902782855.1 uncultured Corynebacterium sp. | reverse complement strand
TCGGGGCCGTCGGTGTAGGAGAAGGTGACCTGCTCCAGTCCGGCGCTCTCCCCCGCGGTGGGCGGGGCAGGTACCGCGCCCGGACTCGACGGGACAGCTGCTGCGGTGCCGTCGCCGGCAGAGTCGGTCACGCCGACGATCCGGGCCAGCGATGCCGTGGCGAGCTGCAGTGTGTCGATCACGCCCATCAGCGAGCGGATCGGCCCCTGCAGCCGCAGGAAGAACAGCACCGCCGCGGTCGCCGCACCCACGGTCACCACACCGTCGCCGACCAGGCGGTAGCCGAGCAGCAGGACAACGGTGACGGCGGTGGCGAAGACCAGGTCGATCCGCCAGTTGAACATGGTGACCACGGTGCGGGCCCGTAACGCCCACCCGGCGACCGCCCAGGAGGCGCGGCCGATCCGGTGCTGGTGCTTGTCGGACTGCCGGAAGGCCAGGACTGTATCAATACTCCGCAGGGCGGACAGCAGGTGGTGGTCGCGGGTGCCGAAGGCGATGCGTTGGGCGGCGTACATCGGTGGGGCGGTGCGCAGGTACCAGCGCAGGGCGAGCCAGTAGGCCGGGAGCATTACCACGAGCACTGGAAGGTGTCAAGTTTTGGGGACAATCAAGACGCATGAATTCTGTTGTGGGGGTCAGGCCGCCAGGTCAGCGGCCCGGGGGAGTTCAGGGTCGGGAGACCACCGGGTCTTGAAATCACCCATCACCTGTGCCGGGATGCGGTAGCCGATCGCCGAATGCCGACGCCGCCGGATGTAGTCCACCTCGATGTACTCGGCGACCGCGACCCTGGCCCGGGCTCTGGTGGCGAAGGACTCCCGGTGGTACATCTCCTTCTTCAACGACGCGAAGAACGATTCAGCCACCGCGTTGTCCCAGCACACCCCGGTCCGCCCGACGGACAGGCGGACGTCCAATAGTCGGGCGGTGTCCGCGAAGGTGTCAGAGGTGTACTGGGAGCCCCGATCGGAGTGGAAGATGGCGTTACCGGCGACGTAGTCGGCATTGTGGGCCATGACCAGGGCTTTACTGATCAGCGGGGTGCGCATGTGCTCCGCGGTGGCCCAGCCGACGACCATGCGGGTGGACAGGTCAATCACGGTCGCCAGGTACAGCCAGCCTTCCCCGGTCTTGAGATAGGTGATGTCCCCGACGAGGGTGGAGGTGGGAAGTGGTGGGGTGAACCGGCGTCGGATCCGGTCGGGACGACCGTCCACATCGTCGGCGGGGATGGTGGTGCGCTTGAACGCGCGGGGTTGGTGACCTGCGATGTTCAGGGCTTTCATGATCTTGCGGATCAGCCACAGGCTGACCTGCTCGCCGTCGCGTTCGGCGAGGTCGACCTGGATCCGGCGGGCACCGTGGCGGCCTTTGGAGGCGTCCCAGTGGTGTCTGATCCTCTCGGTGAGCCAGGCTCTGCGGGCTGCCCGGGACCCGGGGGCGGGATCGTTGCCGACGGTGGTCCGGTGGGCTTTGAAGGCGTAGAAACCGGTGCGGGACACGCCGAGCAGGCGGGCCATGAGGGTGACGGTGAAAAGGCCTTCTTCGCGGCACATGAGCCGGTACTTGTCGGTCACTCGGACTCCCGGGCGAAGAAGGCCGCCGCTTTTTTCAGGAAGGCGTTCTCCGCTTCCAGTTCAGCGACTCGGCGGGCCAGTTGGTCGGGGTCGGTGCTGTTGGGGTCAGCAGGTTTGTTGTGGGAACCGCGGCCGGTGCCGGTGGTCCCGGTGGCTGCGGCGACCCAGCGGCCGAGGGTGGAGGCTGAGACCTGGAGGTCTTCGGCGACCTGGGCGCGGGATTTTCCGAGTTCGGTGACCATGGCCACGGCGTCGGCTTTGAACTCGTCGGTGTAGTGGGGTCGTGGTCCCCGGTGCTGCCGGGGGTTGGGGGTAGACATGTGCGGGATCCTTTCGGGTGGGTCTCACTGTCTACTCAAAGCATGACACTCCAGTACCGGGGAACCGCCACCGTGACCGTCGATGACCGCACCTTCCGGCTGCGCCGTGGCGAAGCCGTCTGGCTACCCGACCACACAACGATCACCGTCCACGCCGACGCAGATTCACTCCCCATGCCCCTGACCTGCTGGCCGGAAGAACTCATGGACGTCGGGGGCCACGGATTCCCCAGGATCGCATCCCTCCACATACCTCCGTACCTGGAGACGCCGCTGATGCAGCACATGGTATCCGACTACACCGCATTGAAGCCCACCGACCCGGGACTCGCCGCGCGC
>NZ_CACZOO010000367.1 GCF_902782855.1 uncultured Corynebacterium sp. | reverse complement strand
CGGAGAATTCGGCCCACGGACTGGTCCTGGCAGGTAGGGGCATTGGGGGAGTCTCCTGCCAGGTCTGCGCTGTCCACCGGGGTGCTGCGTCCGGTTCCCGTGGACGCTATCGTTCTGCACAACGGGTTCCCGGACCGGGACCTGCTGCCGGAGACGGCGGTCCGTCAGGCGCTGGCCCGAGCCGCCCGCTCGGACGCCGCGGTGACCTCCGCGCCGAGAGCGGGGCTGCAGGAGCTGCGGAACTGGTTCGCCCACGAGCTGGGGTCAGAATCGCCTGTGGACATCTCGCCGGTGACCGCTACCGACGTCACTGTGCTTCCGGGCACCCAGTCCGGCATGTCGGCGATCTTCCGGGCGGTCGTCGGGCCCGGCGAGCCGGTGGTCTTCGAGTCCCCCACCTACTGGGGTGCGGTGCTGGCCGCCGCGACCTCTGGCGTCCGGGTGGTGCCCCTTCCTACCGGTCCGCACGGTCCGGACCCCACGGAGCTGGACCGCGTCCTCACCCGCACCGGGGCGCGCCTGTTCTACGCCCAACCCCGGTTCGCCAACCCGACCGGCGCGGTGTGGAGCGCGGACACCCGTGGGCGTGTCCTCGAGATCCTGGCCAGACACGGCGCCTTCGTCGTCGAGGACGACTGGGCCCGCGACTTCACCATCGGGGAGACCGACCCGGACGCGACCCTGCCTCCACTGGCCGCCGCGGACGATTCCGGCCGGGTGATCTACCTTCGGTCCCTGACCAAGGCACTGTCCCCGGCGTTACGTGTCGGTGCGGTCATCGCCCGTGGTCCGGTGCGTGAGCGCATCCTCGGCAACGTCGGTGCATCGGCCATGTACGTCTCTCCGCTGCTGCAGGCCGCTGCCCTGGACGTGCTGGGTGCCCCGGCGTGGCGCAGCCACCGGAGATCCCTGCCGGAGCGGCTGCGCCACCGCCGGGACCTGCTCGTCACAGCGGTGCGGACGCACCTGCCCGGGGCGGAGCTGCACGGCGTACCTGCGGGTGGACTGAACCTGTGGGTGCGCCTGCCGGATGAGACGGATCTCGAGCTGCTGGTCACCACGTGCGAGGCCCGTGGTGTGATGATCGCCAGCGGTGACGATCTCTTCCCGGCCGAGCCGACCGGCCGGTACCTGCGGCTGAACTTCGCGGGGCCGGAGCCGGGACGCTACGACGAGGGAGTGCGGATCCTCGCTGAGGAGCTCCGTGCCCAGCTCAGAGCAGGGTCTCGATGACCCGGGCCACGCCCTCGTCGTCATTGGACGCGGTGATCTCGTCGGCGACGTCCTTCACCTCGTCCTCGGCATTGGCGACAGCCACGCCGTGCCCCGCCCAGGTCAGCATCTCACGGTCGTTGAGTCCGTCTCCGAAGGCGAGGACCTCGGAGCGGTCGACGCCGAGCCGGGCGCACAACTGTGCCAGTCCACTGGCCTTCGACACCCCGGCAGCCATGACCTCGACGAACGGGGCCCCGGACAGGGTCATCTCGAACCGGGAGCCGTCCAGTTGGCCCGTGTCCACCAGGTCCCGGGCGATCTCGTACAGTTCCGGGCTGCTGATCGTCCCGTGCCGGAAGACCAGCTTCAGCGCGGGCGCCCCGGTGACGACGTCCAGTGTCTCACCGTGCATCGCGGAAGGGTCCCGCTTGTGGTCGGCGAAGGTCGCCAGGTCGGCGTACCCTTCCTGGGCGATGAACCGTTCCCCGGCGTCGCGGACCGCAGCGTAGCGCACTCCGCGGACCACGGTGTCGAGCACGGTGACGATTCCGGCGATGACCGGTGCGGTGACTTCGTCAGCGAAGAGCAGCTCGCGGGTCGTCAGGTGGATGCCGAAGGAGCCGTTGCTGCACAGTGCCCACTCATCGAGGCCGAGGACCGGCCGCAGATGTCGCAGCCCCACCGGGTTTCGTGCGGTGGCCGGGACGACGTGGATTCCGGCGGCCGTCGCGGCGTCGAGCGCGGCACGGGTCCGAGGACTCACCCCGCCGTCACTGTCGAGCAGCGTACGGTCCAGGTCCGTGGCGATCAGCCGTACGCTCACGCCGGAACCGCCGGGATCAGCCGACCGAGTTCGGTCCCGCCCTCGTTGGTCACCGACAGGTGGTCGCCGGCGTGGTTCACTGTCGCCATCGACAGCACCCACGGGCTCCACGGGCCGGTACAGGCCATCATCGTGGTGGCGAAGGGGTCCACGGTCGCCACGGAGCCCTCTCCACCGGGGCCGGAGTCCAGCGTCCAGGTGGACCGGAAGTTGTTGCACCCGTCGGTGCCGGTGAGGGTGCCGTCCCCGGCGAAGGTGATCACCGCACCGCCGTCGGGGTCACGCCAGGAGCCGTCGTAGGAATCCGCGGTGCCGGGGATGATCGGGACGTCCGGGTTTCCGGGCATGGTGGGGGTCTCCTGTGCTGCGTCGGTGCCGGTTGATCCGGGGGCTGCGGTGGTGGCGTCCTCCGGAGAGGTGATGGGTGAAGTGATGGATGACGTCGGCCCGGGGGTGTCGTCGGAACCGCCGCAGGCGGCCAACGTCGCCGCCAGTGCGGCTGCGGGCAGGGCATTCAGTAGTCGTCTGGTCACCCCTCCACTGTGCCACGTTCCGTGGCGTACCCCGGCCGCATGCCCTGCGCGGTGGTGTCCGCCGGTGTCCTGTCACACCGGAACCGTCCGGGCAGGTCCTCCGTCGGGCCCGGTCGGATGCGATCCGGGCTGCGGATGACAGTGGCGGGATGACAGTGGCG
>NZ_CACZOO010000366.1 GCF_902782855.1 uncultured Corynebacterium sp. | reverse complement strand
TCCAACCGAGACCGAAGACGGTGACCCAGATGTCTGCCAGGAGGCCCGGCACTGCGACGGTGAGGAGCGCCGGCGCCACCGGGCCGGACGGGGAGTTCCGGTGCGCCACGAAGGAGGATGCGGCGAGTGTCAGACAGACCACGGCCGCGAGGCAGACCGCGACCTCCGCGCCGAGCCAGTTGTGCTCGACGGCCTGGACGGTGAGGAAGACGAGTCCGAGAGTGAGGATGGTCGCACCGAGCCAGGAGATGACGGTGGTGACGGTATCGCGTGATCTGCCAGGTCGTGGCTGAGGGGCGGCGTAGCCCGGTGGTGGGCCGGCGAAACACGGTGACGGACTGTTGACTGGTGGAGTGGTGCCGGGGGAGGGTCGGCTTCCCGATGTCCCCCCGGACTCGTGGTGAGTGCCCATGACATGAAGTTACAGCAAAGCAACCACTCCCGGGGCTCCAGGGGCCATCGGCGGGAGGGCCTGCGCCTCACAGTGCCTGGTTTTGGACTTCTCCGTCACCGGTGCTAGAATCATTGGCACTACCGCCTGTCGACACTGACGGGCTGCAAGTGGAGTATCTCCCACCTGGAACCGCTCACGAGCTGGGTCCGGGTCACCAAGTCCGTTTTTCGACAGCGTCTGTGGTGGACGCAGGCGGGGAACGGTTTTGATGCGGTGCGCACGCACCGTGGGGGATCCATGTGGACGGACACCGTCCACACACACTCGCAGTACGCGGTACACGTTTCTACCACTGCTACCGAGGAGTTCTCATCAGCGCTCAAGCTCGCATCAACGACCGGATTCGCGTTCCCGAGGTCCGGCTCGTCGGCCCGGGTGGCGAACAGGTCGGCATCGTCCGCATCGACGATGCACGCAAGCTGGCCTATGACGCCGACCTTGACCTCGTCGAGGTTGCCCCGAACGCCAAGCCGCCCGTCTGCAAGATCATGGACTACGGCAAGTTCAAGTACGAACAGGATCAGAAGGCCCGTGAGGCCCGCAAGAACCAGCAGCAGACCGTGGTCAAGGAACAGAAGTTCCGCCCCAAGATCAGCGACAACGACTACGAGACCAAGAAGGGTAACGTCGTCCGGTTCCTGGAGAAGGGGTCCAAGGTCAAGGTGACCATCATGTTCCGTGGTCGGGAGCAGTCCCGTCCGGAGCTCGGTTTCCGGCTGCTCGAGCGACTGGCTGAGGACGTCAAGGAGTACGGCGTCGTCGAGACCCGAGCGAAGCAGGACGGACGCAACATGACGATGGTGCTGGGCCCGGTCCGCAAGGGCAAGAAGTAGCCTTCCGCCACGCCACCCGTGCCCGCAGGCACGGACGCAACGAGAATTTAAGGATCCACGATGAAGCAGAAGACCCACAAGGGCACCGCCAAGCGCATCAAGGTCACCGGTTCCGGCAAGCTCCGTCGCGAGCAGGCCAACCGCCGTCACCTCCTCGAGGGCAAGCCCTCCACCCGCACCC
The DNA here is from genome assembly GCF_902782855.1 of uncultured Corynebacterium sp. Classification (GTDB taxonomy): domain Bacteria; phylum Actinomycetota; class Actinomycetes; order Mycobacteriales; family Mycobacteriaceae; genus Corynebacterium. The sequence continues at coordinate 10,143 of NZ_CACZOO010000366.1, read as the reverse complement.
GTCGCCTCAAGGGCACCACCGAGGTGTCCGGTGACGACACCAAGCGCATCAAGCGCCTCCTCGGCAAGGCCTAGGGAACGCCTGCACCCCCTGAAACCGACAACCGTCGACTGAGTAACAAAGGACGTCAATCATGGCACGTGTCAAGCGCTCTGTGAACGCGAAGAAGAAGCGCCGCGAAATCCTCAACGAGGCTTCCGGCTACCGGGGCCAGCGCTCCCGCCTGTACCGCAAGGCCAAGGAGCAGGTTCTCCACTCGAAGACCTACGCCTTCCGCGACCGCCGCGCCCGCAAGGGTGAGTTCCGGAAGCTCTGGATCCAGCGCATCAACGCCGCTGCCCGGGCCAACGACATCACCTACAACCGTCTGATCCAGGGCCTGCGTCTCGCCGGCATCGAGGTCGACCGCAAGAACCTCGCCGAGATTGCCGTCTCCGATCCCGCCGCGTTCACCGCTCTCGTGCAGGCTGCCAAGGCTGCCCTCCCCGAGGACGTCAACGCTCCGGTCGCCAAGTAGGCGACTGACGGCGCGCTACCGCGCACCCACGACCACTGCATCACCCGGGACACACCGGGCGGTGCAGTTTTTCGTATGCGCCGGCCGGTCGGGCTGTGTCCGGGCCACGTCCGGGCCACGTCAGGCCAGTGTCAGACCGGTGTCCGACCGGTGTCCGTGACCCCGATACACTGGCCGGCATGACTGACGCACCCGTTCTCCCCGTCTCCTCTGCGCTGTCCGCCGACTGGCGTAGCCGGATGGGTGACGAACCCTTCACCGAACGCACGCCCCGGATCGTCAACGCCGCCAAGCTGCACCGTGCCGCGGCGCGACGCAAGGCGGGGCGGTTCCTCGCCGAAGGGGCCAACGCGGTGATGTCTGCGCTGCGCCACGGTACCGTCGTCGACGTCTTCCTCACTGAGGCGGCCCTTGACTCCTTCGGACGGGATCTCGACGCCGTCACCGGGGAGGATGACCGGGGGGTCCACGTCAGTCTCATCACCGACCGTGCGGCGCACGCGCTGAGCGAGTCCGTGACCTCGACCGGACTGTTCGCGCTGTGCGCCTCCCAGCTCACTGACCTCGGCGGCGTGCTGGCCGCCGCGGGGGATGACACCCCGTGCGTCCTCGCGGTACCGGTGGAGACCGCCGAGCCGGGTAACGCCGGAGCATTGATCAGGGTGGCGGACGCGACGGGTGCGGCGGGAGTCGTCTTCGCGGGGGAGACCGTGGACCCGCAGGGTGGCAAGGCGGTCCGTTCTTCGGCGGGTTCCCTGTTCCACCTGCCCGTGACCCGGCACACCAGCATCCCGGAGGTCGTTGAGGAGCTCCATGACCGGGGATTCGTGGTCCTGGCGACCGCGGGCGACGGGGACGTCTCCCTCGACGAGGCCTCGGTCTCGTCTGCAGGGGAGACCCCGCTGCTCGGCCAGCGAGTCGCCTGGCTCTTCGGTAATGAGGCGCACGGCCTGGGCGACTGGCAGGATCTCGCTGATCTGCGGGTCTCCATCCCGATGCAGGGGTTGGCGGAGTCTTTTAACCTGGTGACCGCGGCGGCGGTCTGCCTCTACGAGACCGCGCGGGTCGCCCGGGTGTGATCCCCGCAGCGCAGAGTTGCTAAGATCAGCAACCGGCTATGGACATGTGTCCGATGATTTCCACGAGTGTGAGGTGCAGCAGGTGGCTGACGGGGTAGACATGAGCGAAGCGGGACTGACCGCCGCGGCGGAGTCCGCGGAGCAGGCCTTCGCTGCGGCGACGGATCTGGACCAGCTTCCTGAGCTGCGCCGCGCCCACCTGGGTGATGACGCCCCGATCCCGGCCGCCCGCCGCGGCCTCGGCAGCCTACCGAAGGAGCGGCGCAAGGATGCCGGCCGGATCGTGAATCAGGCCCGGGGCAGGGTTGAGAAGGCCTTCGATCTGACCAGAACCCGGCTGGAGGAGAAGCGTAACGCCGAGGTTCTCGCCGCCGAGCGCGTCGACGTGACCATGCCCACCACCCGCGGTCAGCGAGGTGGGCAGCATCCCATCACGATCCTCTCCGAGCAGATCGCCGACATCTTCGTCGGTATGGGCTGGGAGATCGCCGACGGCCCGGAGGTTGAGGCGGAGTACTTCAACTTCGACGCGCTGAACTTCCTCCCGGACCATCCCGCCCGCACCCTGCAGGACACGTTCCACATCAGCCCGGAAGGGTCGACGCAGGTCATGCGTACCCACACCTCCCCGGTGCAGATGCGCACCATGCTGTCCCGGGACGTGCCGATCTACATCGCCTGCCCGGGCCGGGTCTTCCGCACCGACGAGCTGGACGCCACCCATACCCCGGTCTTCCACCAGGTCGAGGGCCTGGCGGTCGACAAGGGGCTGACCATGGCGCATCTCAAGGGCACCCTGGACCATCTCGCCCGAATCCTGTTCGGAGGAGACGCCAGGACGCGTATGCGGCCCAACTACTTCCCGTTCACTGAGCCGTCCGCCGAGGTCGACGTCTGGTTCCCGGACAAGAAGGGCGGCGCCGGTTGGATCGAGTGGGGCGGCTGCGGCATGGTCAACCCCAACGTCCTCACTGCCGCCGGTATCGACCCGGACGTGTACTCGGGCTTCGCCTTCGGCATGGGCATCGAGCGCACCCTGCAGTTCCGTAACGGCCTGCCGGACATGCGTGACATGGTGGAAGGCGACGTCCGCTTCACCGAACCTTTCGGCATCCGCGGCTGATGCACCACCGCGTGTCCCTCCCCCTCCTGACCTCTTCACCCCAAGGAACCGAGTACCACCCATGCTGATCTCCCAGGACTGGCTCACCCGCCTTCTCCGGACCTCCAACGCCACCTTCTCCGTCACCAGTGAGGAGATGGACGCCGGGTTCGTCCGCGTCGGATTCGAGACCGAAGGTTACGAGCACGTGGAAGCTTCCACGGGTGCCATCGTCTTCGGACGTGTCGAAAGCTTCGAGGAACTCGAGGGTTTCAAGAAGCCGATCCGCTACTGCGAGGTCAACGTCGGGAACGCCAACGGCACCGGTGGACCACAGCACATCATCTGTGGCGCCCGGAACTTCCGTCAGGGTGACATCGTCATCGTCTCCCTGCCCGGTGCCGTGCTGCCCGGAGGTTTCGAGATCGCCGCCCGTAAGACCTACGGCAAGGTGTCGGAGGGCATGATGTGCTCGGCCGCCGAGCTCGGCCTGGCGTCCGTCCAGACCGCCGGCATCATCGCTCTTCGTGGCAGGGAGGCCGATGATCCCCGCATCGTGATCGGTGCGGACGCCCGGGGGTTCCTCGGTCTCGACGACACCGTCTTCGAGGTGAACGTGACCCCGGACCGAGGCTACGCACTGTCTGCCCGAGGCCTGGCGCGCGAGCTCGCGGCATCCTTCGGACTGTCCTTCCGGGACCCGGCGACCGATCCCGCCGCCGCCGCCCTGCCGACGGACCTGTTGGCCGGACTGCCGTCGGCCGGTGACGTGTCCGACCTCCCGGCGATCAGTGTGGACCCGGCGACCAAGGCCTCCCGCTTCGGTATCCGCCGCGTCTCCGGCATCGACCCCACCGTCGAATCCCCCTACTGGATGCAGCGTGAACTGCTGCTGTCGGGGCAGCGCCCGGTCAACGCGGCCACTGACGTCACCAACTACGTCATGTTCCTGCTCGGCCAGCCGATGCACGCCTTCGACGCCGGGAGGATCAGCGGTGACCTGCAGGTGCACCTGGCGAACGAGGGGGACAGGCTCACCACGCTCGACGGTGTCGAGCGCACCCTGTCCGGTGAGGACGTCGTCATCTCCGACGACACCGGAATCCAGTCCCTGGCCGGGGTGATGGGCGGCTCCACCTCGGAAGTTTCCGCGGAGACCACCGAGGTCTATTTCGAGGCAGCCCACTTCGACCAGATCGCCGTGGCCCGGACGTCACGACGTCACAAGCTGTCCTCCGAGGCGTCCCGCCGTTTCGAGCGGGGCACCGACCCGGCCGCCGTCGAGGCGGCGCTCGACTTCGCGGTCGCCCTGCTGACCCGCATCGCCGGCGGCACCGTGGTGCCGGGTGTGTCCGTCGTCGGCGAGGTCCCGGCCATGCCGACCATTGCGATGCACACCTCAGCGCCTGGCCGGATGGCCGGCACGATCTACCCGTCGGGGACGACGGTGGGACGCCTCACCGAGGTCGGTTGCTCCGTCACCGCCACCGGTGAACGGGACGCCAATGGTGCGATGGCCATCGAGGTTGTCCCGCCGACGTGGCGTCCCGATCTGACGATGCCCGCTGAACTGGTCGAGGAGGTGCTGCGACTGGAGGGTCTCGACAAGATCCCCTCGGTCATCCCGACCGCCCCGGCCGGCCGCGGACTGACCCCACGTCAGCGGATGCGCCGCGCCGTCGGCCACGCCCTGGCGTGGAACGGCTGGCTGGAGGTCCTGCCGAGCCCGTTCATCCCGAACGACACCTTCGACGTCTGGGGCCTCGGGGCCGACGACGCGCGCCGCTCCGCTGTCCGGGTCCTCAATCCGCTGGAGAGCGACGTCGCCACCATCGGCACCACCCTGCTGCCGTCGATGATCGACTCGCTGCGACGCAACATCACCCGTGGGCAGAAGGACCTCGGTCTCTTCGGTGTCGAACAGGTCACCCTGCCGACCGGGGTCTCCGGCACGTCCCCGATGTTGTCGACCGCGTCGCGTCCCTCCGACGCCGAGGTCGCTGAGCTGCTGGCGTCCCTGCCGGATCAGCCGTTGCACGTCGCCGTCATCGCCGCCGGCGACCGGGAGCTGCAGGGCACCTGGGGTCCCGCTCAGCCGTACACTGCCGCCGACGCTTTCGAGGCCGTCCGCGTCATCGCGCGGGCCGTCGGTGTCGAGGTTTCGCTGCGTAACGTGGAGCACCTTCCGTGGCACCCGGGCCGTTGTGCAGAGGTCCTCGTGGACGTCGACGGTGACCGGGTCGTCGTCGGTCACGCCGGTGAACTGCACCCGCAGGTCTGTGAGCGTGCCGACCTGCCCAGGCGCACCATCGCCGTGGAGATCGACCTTGACGCACTGCCGTTGGCGCCGACGTTCCCGCGTCCGGTACTGTCCCCGTTCCCGGCCCTGTACCAGGATGTCGCCGTGGTCGTCGACGAGACGACGCCGGCCGCCGACGTGGAGGCTGCGCTGGTCTCCGGTGCCGGTGAACTGCTCGAGTCGATCCGGCTGTTCGACGAGTACCACGCCGCGGTGCTGGGTGAGGGCAAGCGTTCGCTGACCTACTCGCTGCGCTTCCGCGCCACCGACCGGACCCTCACCGAGGACGAGGCCTCCGCAGCACGCGAGGCCGCGGTCGCCGCGGCGGCCGAGAAGGTCGGGGCGACCCTGCGCGGGTAGTTTCCCCTGTTACCCTGGCCCGCATGAGTGATTCCGCCGGAGACCGCGCTGAACTGTACCTGGGCTCCGATAACAGGGAGGTGGACCCCGGCACCCGGGTGGAGGACGTCACCCGCGCCGACATCGCGGACGCGGTGCGCACGGTCGAGGAACACGGGGACGGCACTGTCAAGATCGAGGACTGTCTCGATGATCCGCAGTCGCTGGCGACCATGTGCGAGGCCTGGTTCGGCGAGGGGGAGTGGGAGCTGAGCTACCACCTCAGCGAGACCTTCAGCCTGGACGACGTGTCCCCGGAGACGGTCGTCGACGTGCTCTGGCAGTTCGCCACCGCGGACCCGGCCTTCCGGGACGCCGGGTGGGGGCGGTACAGCGACAGTTTCCCGTTCTGGGCGGAGACCGGTGACCATGTGGCCACGGAGATCCCCGCCACCGACCTGTCCGTCCCCCGGGAGGTCCGGGACGCACTGGCCGTGCCAGGGGCGGAGACTGTCCTCCATGACGCCCGGACACAGCTGATCGTGGATCTGGCCGTGGAGAACACCGGGGACGGGGTCCTGCTGACCTGGCGGGACGGACAGCGGGACGAGGTCGTGGCGGGGGAGTACCGGGAATGGAGCCGGTGTCTCGTCGTGGCTGACCCTGTGGCGGCGGAACAGGTCGTGGCGTCCTGGTTGCGGGACGCCGTACAACCGCCGGTGGCGGAGTGGGGCTGACCACGTCCGGGGCCGGGGGGCGCATGACGTGCAGGAGGCGAGGAAGACAGGTCAGAATCGGGAAGTGTCCGACGAGGGGCCGGAGTGCCGGATCTCCCGGTGGTCCCGGAGATCCACCGGCGCGGGCGAGGTGAGGGGTTCGTCCACAACGACGGTATGAATAAAAACCACTGTCATGCATAACTTGCGTGATGTTGTGTGGCGGTGCATACTTGCACAATGATCTCGATCGCAGTGGCAGGTGCCAGCGGATACGCCGGGGGAGAAGCGCTCCGCCTCCTCCTGGGCCATCCCGGATACAACCGGGACTTCACCATCGGCGCCCTCACCGGCGCCTCGAACGCAGGCCAGCGTTTCGGGGACCTCGTCCCCGGTCTGCCGCAGTTCGCCGAACGCACCGTGGAGGCGACCACCGAGGAGGTGCTCGCCGCCCACGACGTCGCGATCCTCGGACTGCCGCACGGCGTCTCCTCCTCACTCGACCTGGGGGACACCCTCGTCCTCGACTGCGGGGCCGACCGGCGTCTGACCAGTCGGGCGGACTGGGACACCTACTACGGCGGCGAGTGGCCCGGCAGCTGGCCCTACGGTATCCCCGAGCTCCCCGGAAACCGGGAGATCCTGAGGAGCGCCACCGGTGTCGCCGTCCCCGGGTGTTTCCCCACCGGCGCGACCCTCGCCCTGCTCCCGGCCATGCATGCCGGCCTGATGGACCCGAAGGTCTCCGTCGTCTCGGTCACCGGTGTCACCGGTGCCGGCAAGAAGGCCGCGGTGCCCATGCTCGGCGGTGAGACGATGGACAACCTGCGCGCCTACAAGGTCGGCACCCACCGGCACACCCCGGAGATGGCGCAGAACATCCGCCGGGTCCTGCCTGACGGCCACCCCGGGGCCGTCCACGTGACCTTCACTCCGGTACTCGCCCCGCTGCGGCGGGGGATCCTCACCACCGTCACCGCGGACGCCCACGGTACGGAGGCGGAGATCCGCGCCGCCTACGAGGACTTCTGCGCCGACGAACCCTTCCTCCACCTGCTGCCTGTCGGTGAGCAACCCGAGGTCAAGAGCGTGGCGGGGACCAACATGTGCCACCTGCAGGTGACCGTCACAGACGGGGTCGTCGTGGCGACCAGCGCGATCGACAACCTCACCAAGGGCACCGCCGGCGCAGCCGTGCAGTGCCTCAACATCATCCGGGGCTGGGACGAGACCGCAGGCCTGCCCATGGCCGGCCTGTAGTCGTCGGCCCCGAACACGTACGCACTCACGAGAAGAGAACACCCATGACCGAGACCACCACCGGAGTGACCGCAGCAGCCGGCTTCCGGGCCGCAGCCACCACCGCGGGCATCAAACCGTCCGGTAAACCCGACCTCGCCCTGGTCGTCAACGAGGGCCCCGAGTTCACCGCCGCCGCCCTTTTCACCCGCAACCAGGTCTTCGCCGCACCGGTGAAGTACACCCGCGCGCACAACGACGGCACCTTCCACGCCGTGATCCTCAACTCCGGCAACGCCAACGCCTGCAACGGCGCCCGGGGTGACCGGGACGCCGAGACCACCGCCGTCGCCGTCGCCGCCGCCCTCGGCGTCCCCGCGTCCGAGATCGCCGTGTGCTCCACCGGACTCATCGGCGACACCCTCCCGATGGACAAGCTCGCGGCCGGCATCGACACGGTCACCACCGGCGTCCGGGCGGACGCCGCGACCTCCCCGGAGGCAGGTCTCGCCGCCGCGACCGCGATCATGACCACTGACACGGTCAGCAAGCAGGCCGTGTACCACGGCGACGGATGGACCCTCGGCGGGATGGGCAAGGGGGTGGGCATGATGGCCCCGTCCCTGGCGACCATGCTCGTCGTGCTCACCACGGACGCCCATGTCGCCGACCCGGCACCGTTCCTGAGGTCGTCCGCCGAGGTGACCTTCGACTGTATCGACATCGACGGCTCCACCTCCACCAACGACACGGTCCTCCTCATGGCCAACGGGGCCTCGGGCGTCACCCCGTCCGAGGAGGAGTTCGCCGCCGCCGTCCACGCTGTGTGTCTCGACCTGGCGAAGCAGCTGCAGGCGGATGCCGAGGGCGTCACCAAGAGAGTGAACATCACGGTCACAGGCACGGTCACGGACGAGGACGCCAAGACCGCCGCCCGCGTCCTCGGCCGCGACAACCTCTTCAAGTGCGCCATGTTCGGCTCCGACCCGAACTGGGGCCGTACCCTCGCCGCCGTCGGTATGGCGCCGGTGCCCATGGACGCGGAGAAGATCTCGGTGAGCTTCAACGGGCATCCGGTATGCGTCGACGCGACCGGCACACCTGACGCCCGCGACGTCGACCTGTCGGGCGAGGACATCGACGTCCTCGTCGACCTCGGTACCGGTGGGCCGGGCACGGCCACAGTCTGGACAACGGACCTCTCCCACGACTACGTCCACATCAACTCCGCGTACAGCTCCTAGGAAAGGCAGCCATACCGTGACCGAATCCGTGCCCGAGAAGAGTGAGAAAGTCGTCTACCGTGGCGCCACGGACCTGTCCCCGGCGACCAGGGCCAACGTGCTGGCTGAGGCACTGCCCTGGCTGTTGCACTACCGTGGAAAGATCGTCGTCGTGAAGTACGGCGGTAACGCCATGATCGACGAGGACCTCAAAGCCGCCTTCGCCGCCGACATGGCGTTCCTGCGCACCGTCGGTGCGCACCCCATCGTCGTCCACGGCGGCGGCCCGCAGATCACCGAGATGCTCGACAAGGTCGGACTCGAGGGGAAGTTCATCGGCGGGCTGCGCTACACCACCCCGGAGACCATGGAGTATGTGCGGATGGTGCTCTTCGGGAAGGTCGGCCGCGAGCTGGTCAACCTCATCAACCAGCACGGCCCCTTCGCCGTCGGCACCTCCGGGGAGGACGCCGGGCTGTTCACCGCCGTGAAGAAGAACACCGTCGTCGACGGTGAGGAGGTCGACCTCGGTAGGGTCGGCGACATCGCCCAGGTTGACGCCACCGTGCTCATGGACCTCATCGATGCGGGCCGGATCCCCGTCGTCGCGCCCTTCGCCCCCGACGCGGACGGCAACGTCTACAACATCAACGCCGACACTGCCGCGGGTGCGCTCGCCAGCGCACTGGGTGCCGAGCGTCTGGTCATGCTGACCAACGTCGAGGGCCTGTACACCGACTGGCCGGACAAGGACTCGCTCGTCTCCCGGATCGCCCCGGATGAACTGGAGAAGATCCTGCCGAACCTGGACGCCGGCATGATCCCCAAGATGGAGGCCTGCCTCTCCGCTGTGCGGACCGGTGTCTCCGCCGCCCACGTCATCGACGGACGCGAGCGACACTCCGTGATCCTCGAACTCATGACCTCCGGCGGCATCGGAACGATGATCGCCCCTGAAGACTGGGAGTCCCCCAATGCCTGACACCACCACCGACAACACACCCGGCAACGACTGGAGGTCTGCCTGGGAGGCTGCGGTCATGCCGACCTACGGCACCCCGGCGATCGAACTCGTCTCCGGGAAGGGGAGCAGGGTCACCGACTCCGACGGCCGTGAGTACATCGACCTGCTCGCCGGCATCGCCGTCAACGCCCTGGGCCACGCCCATCCCGCGATCGTGGAGGCTGTCTCCACCCAGATCGCCACGCTGGGCCACACCTCGAACATCTTTGCCCATCCGCAGGTCATCGCCCTGGCGAACAAGCTGCGCGACCTCATCTCCCCGGATGCCCACGTGTTCTTCTCGAACTCCGGTGCCGAGGCCAACGAGGCAGCCTTCAAGACGGCCCGCCTGACCGGGAAGTCCCGGATCCTCGCCGCGGAGCACGGCTTCCACGGCCGGACCATGGGCTCGCTCGCGATGACCGGCCAACCGGGTAAGCGGGCCCCCTTCGAACCGATGCCCGCCGGGGTGGAGTTCTACCCCTACGGTGACCTCGACGCACTGCGTGACCTCATCAATGAAGCCCCGGACGACACCGCCGCGGTGATCCTGGAGTCCATCCAGGGGGAGACCGGCGTCATCCCCGCACCGGAGGGCTTCCTCACCGGGGTACGCGCACTGTGCG
>NZ_CACZOO010000365.1 GCF_902782855.1 uncultured Corynebacterium sp. | reverse complement strand
CCCGAGGGGGAGGCGCCTGCCGGGGAAGCGCCCGAGGGGGAGGCGCCTGCCGGTGACGTCCCCGAGGGGGAGGTGCCTGCCGCCTAGTCTCCCCCGGTGGTCCCGCCGGTGGTCCAGGTCGAGGTGGTGCGGGACTCCTGCACCACCGTCACCGGCGAGCCCGGCTGACCGTAGGTTACCTCGGTCGTCGTCTTCACGGACCCGCTCAACGGCAGGGGACGCCGCAGATCCAGGGTCAGTGAACCGCTGGACGTGCTCTTCGAGTCCAGCACCTCCAGGTCCGTCCCCGCCATCTGCTTCACCGTGGGGATCCGTTCGATGTCCACGTCGAGTTCCACCCGGGAACCGCTGCGTGAGGTGAGGGTGTAGGTCACCGTCTGCCGCATAGCGACTCCGGAGGCGCTGTCACTGACCGGCCCGGTCACCGTCCACCTGGCCCCCTCGCCCACGGCGTCCGCCGGGAAGACCAGGGGCAGGGCGGTCATCTGTCCGAGGTTGTTCTCGACAGCCGCCCGGGCGGAGTCGGTCGCCTCCTCCGGAGCGGCGAACGACCGGGAGGTCACCTTGCCGTCGTCGCTGTACCTCTGCACCATGCGGAAACCTTCGGCGGTGGCGATGTCCTCGCTGAGGTCGGCGTTTCCGTCCTCGTCGAGGGCTTCGTTGCTGCCGTCCGGAGTCCCGATGGTCACGGTGGATTCAAGTTGGTCGCCGTCGGTGGCCGCTGCCGCCGCGTAGGGCAGGTCGGCGGACAGCTCGGAGTACGGGGCCTCGCCGTCAGCGGTGCCCTGTTCGTCACCGCCGACGACCTTCTGCCCGTAACCCCACCTGACCGTGAACACCCCGGTCTGGTCGCCGTCGTCGGCGAACCAGACCAGGGGGCCGGTGGGGGCGGAACCGGCCGCCAGCAGCGAGACCGACACACCGTCGACGGGGGATTCGACCGGTGCGGCACGGTCGGGGCCGTCGTCCGAGGAGATACAGCCGCTCAGGCCCAGGGTCGACCCCAGGGCGACGGTGGAGACCAGGACAGCCACGGCTGAGGGAAGGGATCGTCGTCTGTGCACGACCGTCAGGTTACCAACCTCCACCGGAACACCCGCTAGGATGGACATCCGTGACCCAGGCCCCCTCCTCCAGACCCCCCGTAGACTCCCTGAACTCCAGAGTGGTTCCCCGGGCTCTGGTGGTTCTCGTGGGGGTGGTCGTCCTCGACCAGTTGACCAAGTGGGCCGTCGTCGAATTCCTCGAGCCGCGGACCAGCTACCCGGTCCTGGGCGAGTTCGCCCGCCTCTATCTCATCCGCAACTCCGGTGCCGCCTTCTCCATGGGTGAGGGGGCCACCGCTGTCTTCGCGGTGATCCAGTTGCTCGCCGCGGTCCTGTGCGTGGTCCTCGCATTCCGGGTGAAAGACCCGTGGACGACCGCAGCCGTCGGGATGATCGGTGGCGGTGCGGCCGGTAACTTCATTGACCGGGTGTTCCGGGACCCGGGCGGACTGCACGGCCATGTCGTCGACTTCATCTCGATCGGCGACTTCGCCATCTTCAATGTCGCCGACTCCGGCATCACCGTCGGCGTCATCACATACATCATCTACGGCCTGTTCATCGAGCCGAAGCGGCGGGACACGGAGGGACCGGCATGAGCGACCGTGAATCGAGGATGATGCCGGTGCCCGGCGGTCTCACCGGGATGCGGGTGGACGCAGGCCTGTCGAAGCTGCTCGGCCTCTCCCGCACCGTCGTCGCCGACCTGGCGGAAGCCGGTGACATCGTCCAGGACGGGCAGCGTGTCGGCAAGTCAGACCGTCTCGTCGACGGTGCCTGGCTCGACGTGACCCTGCCCGCCCCGCCACGCGACCTCGCCGCCGAGCCGGCCCGCGCTGTGGAGGGCATGGGCATCCTCTATTCTGACGAGGACGTCATCGTCGTCGACAAGCCGGTCGGTGTCGCCGCACACCCCACGATCGGCTGGGAGGGGCCCACCGTCACCTCGGGTCTGGCCGCCGCCGGGTTCCGGATCTCGACCTCCGGACCGCCGGAACGTAAGGGTATCGTCCACCGTCTCGACGTCGGCACCTCGGGCGTCATGGCGGTGGCCGCGTCCGAACGCGCCTACACCGTGCTCAAGCGTGCCTTCCGTGACCGCACGGTCGACAAGACCTACCATGCGCTCATCCAGGGGCACCCCGATCCCACCGACGGGACGATCGACGCGCCCATCGCCCGTCATCCCGGTCACCGCTGGAAGTTCGCTGTCCTGGATGGTGGACGCCACGCCGTCACCCACTACGAGACCATCGAGGCCTTCCGGGAGGCGACGTTGGTGCGTGTCCACCTGGAGACCGGACGGACCCACCAGATCCGCGTCCACTTCTCCGCCCTGCACCACCCGTGTGCCGGTGACCCGATGTACGGTTCCGATCCCGCGCTGGCGAAGCGGCTCGGGCTGTCGCGACAGTGGCTGCACGCCGTCCACCTCGGCTTCCCGCATCCGGACGGTCGGTGGATGATGATCGAGTCGCCCTATCCGGCGGACCTGCAGACCGCACTCGACCGGTTACGGGAGACGAACTGATGGGCCGGTTCCGTTCCGCCGAGCAGATCTCGGCCGACCGGCGGACGCGTCGGCGGCTCGAATGGGAGGACACGCGGCGTCCCGCCTGGGTGATGTGGGTGTCGGTGGCCTGTCTGGTCGCCCTGGTCGTCACCGTCGTCGCGCTGTCCAACTCCGACCGGCTGTCGCGCCCCACCGCCGTCAACGGTGATGTGCTCGGCCCCGAGACCGGGGAGTCCACCGGGGACTACCTGTCGCGCGCCGCGGACACCCTCGCCTCGACCACCGGGGACGCCCCGCGCTGGGCGCTTGTCAGCCCGGACGGTCCGGCGGACGTCGCCGCACTCACCGCCGTCTTCTCCGACCAGCCGGATCTGCGGGTCAGTACCCTCCTCGCCGGCGGGGTGCAGTGGGCCCTGCCCGAACCCGCGGTCGGCCACCGTCGTGAGGATGTCTTCATCGGGGCCAGGCAGCGGGTCGCGGCGTCCGCAGGCGTCCCGGACACCGATGAGGCGCTCCGGATCACCGGCGTCATCGTCCACGGGACCCCTGCGGAGCTACATGCCGTGGCATCCACCCCCGGGGTCCGGGCCGTGGAACCGTTGCCTGCCGACGCGGTCTACGGCCGTTTCGGTGTGCGCCCGCTTGAGGACACCGCACCGGCGCCCGTTGTGGCGCAACCGGAGGTTCCCGCACCGTGATCTGGGGTGTCGCCTGCTACCTGATGTGGGGCTTCTTCCCCGCTTTCTTCCCCCTCCTCGAACCGGCCGACCCGATGGAGATCCTCGCCCACCGGTTCGTGTGGACGCTTGTCTTCGTCGCCGTCGTCCTGGCGGTGCTGGGGCGCGACCACGGCGGCGGTTTCCGCTGGATCCGGCGGCTCACGCCGCGCCAGTGGGGACGCATCGCCGTGGCCGCCGTGCTCATCGCCGGCAACTGGGGTCTGTACATCTACGCAGTGAACAATGACCACGTCGCCGACGCCGCCCTCGGGTACTTCATCAACCCGCTGGTCAGCGTTCTGTTGGGTGTGCTCGTCCTGCGTGAACGGCTGCGTCCGTTGCAGTGGGTCTCCGTCGGCGTGGCGGGTGCGGCGGTCATCATCCTCACTGTCGCACTGGGGACACCT
>NZ_CACZOO010000364.1 GCF_902782855.1 uncultured Corynebacterium sp. | reverse complement strand
GACAGGGTCGGTCTGGGGGGTGGGACACAGCGCCCACGAGCGGCCGAGGAACAGGTCGGCGCGGGCCGCACTGGGCCCCTGCTTCTCCCTGCCCCCCATGGGATGGCCGGGCACGTAGCTGGCCATCGTGCAACCGAGCTCCGCTGCCTGCCTGACCACGGACGTTTTCACGCTGGCCACATCCGTGTAGACGCGGGCCAGGCCGCGCTGCTGCGCGTCGCGGAGGGCCGCGGGCACCGCGCTAGGCGGTACCGCGACCACGGCGATGTCCGCGGGCTCCGGCAGGTCCTCGACCAGGGGGGTGCCGGCGCCCAGTTCGCAGGCCAGCTCCAGGGCTGCGGAGTCGCGGTCGCTGAGTGCCACGTCGACACCGCGCTGCCGCAGCGCCAACGCGATCGACGTTCCGATCAGCCCGGTGCCGATCACGACCGCACTCTCGACCATGGCCTTGTCTCCCGTTGTCGGCTATCCGTCTCCGGTTTTCCGCCCAGGCTAGGGCACCCGGCGGTGGACCGCAGCGCGCCCGCCTTCCCGTTGCCGGCTACTGCGCGATGTCCAACCGCAGGACTTGGGCGCCGCGCAGGTAGACGTGGTGCAGTTCCGAGCGGGGCCGGTCGGTTTCGATGTGCGCCATGAGCCGCACCACACGGGGCAGGGCGTGCGGCACTGCGATCTCGGTGGAGCAGATGAGGGGGACGTCAGTGAAGCCGAGCTTGCGTGCGGCCAGCGCCGGGAACTCCGCGTTGAGGTCCTGGGTCGCGGTGAACAGGACACTGATGAAATCGTCGGTGGTCAACTGGTTGCGGCGCATGACCTCTTCGATCAGCTCCGCGGTCGCTTCTAATATGAGGTCCCGTTCGTTGGCGTCGACCTGGACCGCCCCACGGATTGCTCGTACCGCCACTTTTCGTCCTCCCGATATCCCTGGGCTACATCCCTGCGGCAGTGTAGAGCTCGCTGACTTCCTGCGAGGTCAGGGCCCTGATGGTGCCGCTCTTCAGGTTGTTGAGCCCGACCGGTCCGATCTGGGTGCGGGCCAGGTCAGACACGGGGTGACCCACCGCTTTCATGAGGCGGCGCACAATGTGCTTCCGCCCCTCATGCAGTCTGATCTCGACCAGGGCTTTCGGCTCGATGTTGTCGATCACCCGGAACGAGTCCACTTTGACGAATCCGTCGTCCAGTTCGACCCCTTTGCGGATCTGGCGGATGACGTCGCGGGGGACGGGTCCGGGCACTTTCGCAAGATAGGTCTTGGTCACTTTATAGCGGGGGTGGGTGAGCCGGTTGGCGAGCTCCCCATCGTTGGTGAGCAGGATCAGGCCCTCGGTGTCCGTGTCGAGGCGGCCGACGTGGAACAGCCGTTCTTCGATGGGGCCGATCTGGGCGGCGTAGTCGCCGATCGTGGGCCGCCCCTCGGGGTCGAACATGGTGCTGACCACCCCGCGCGGCTTGTTCAACGCGTAGTAGCGCAGGTTCTGGGAGGTGACTACCCGCATACCGTCCACGCGGATCTCGGACTTCTCCGGGTCGACGCGGGCACCGAAACGCCGCACGATCTGCCCGTCGACGCTGACCCGGCCTGCAGCGATCAGCTCCTCGCAGGCGCGGCGGCTCGCCACCCCCGCCTGGGCGAGGGCTTTCTGCAGCCGGATGCCGCCGGGAACGTCCACGTAGGTGTCGCGCTCCTCGTCCGGGTCGACGGGATCGTCGTCCCACGGATCGTATTCGTCGCGGAGGATCCGCAGCCGGGCGCGGGCTTGCGGCGACAGTCCCCGTTCTGCGCCGCGTCCCCCGCGGCCGGAGCGCCGGGCGCGGGGGTCGTGAGCGTGCCGCTGCCTCCGTTCGGCTTGGGCACGCTGCGTGCGCTCCCCACGCTGTCCGTCCCGCTGCTTCCGGCCGGGGGCAGTCCTCCGGTCGTCCCCGGTGTCCTGGTCGAAATGTGCGCCGCGGCGGTCCCGGTGCTCGCGGCGTCCCGTCTGTTCGAAATGGCCGCGCCCACCGCGCGGTCGGCCGCCGCCACGGCGGCGGATGCTGTCATCGTGTGGCTTGTTCACCGGTGTCGTCGAGACCTTCGATGTCGTCGGGTAGGAAAGGGGCGAGGTCGGGAAGTTCGTCGAGACTGCGCAATCCTAGCCGTTCCAGGAAATAGCTGGTGGTGCGATAGAGAATCGCGCCTGACTCCGGGTCCTGGCCGGCTTCTTCGATCAGCCCTCGTAGTACGAGGGTACGCATAACCCCGTCACAGTTCACACCGCGGATCGCAGAGACCTTGCCGCGGGAGACGGGCTGGCGGTAGGCCACCACGGCGAGCGTCTCCAAGGCTGCCTGGGTGAGCCGCACTTCGTGGCCGTCGCGGAGGAAGTGCTCCACGGCTTCAGCACATTCGGGACGGGTGTAAAAGCGCCACCCTTCGGCTACTTCCCGCAGGTCGAAGCCGCGGCCCTGCTCGGTGTACTCGCGTGCTGTCTCCCGCAGCACGCGGGTGACGGTCTCCACGTCGGT
>NZ_CACZOO010000363.1 GCF_902782855.1 uncultured Corynebacterium sp. | reverse complement strand
CGGGTGGCGGAATGGCAGACGCGCTAGCTTGAGGTGCTAGTGTCCTATTAACGGACGTGGGGGTTCAAGTCCCCCTCCGGACACAGAGAGACAAGGCCCGCCGAACGGCGGGCCTTGTCCCGTTTCGTCGGGTCTCCGCGAACCGGAAGGAGGACAGCCGGACATGAGAGGTCTCCCCTGGCGCAGGATCACCGCTGCCGTGATGGTCCTCGTCCTTCTGTCCGCGATGATGGTCGCGGTGCCGATGCCGGACGCGGACGGCGTCCGCGACATGGTCTCCGCCACGGGGGTGTGGGCACCGCTGACCTGGCTGGGGCTGATGGTGGCCTGCACCCAGCTACCGTTCCCCCGGACGGTGTGGACGATCTC
Organism: uncultured Corynebacterium sp.; assembly: GCF_902782855.1. Lineage (GTDB taxonomy): Bacteria > Actinomycetota > Actinomycetes > Mycobacteriales > Mycobacteriaceae > Corynebacterium. The sequence goes on along the minus strand of NZ_CACZOO010000363.1, from coordinate 5,855 downwards.
CGCGGGGGTGATGTTCGGCGCCGTCTCCGGCAGCGTCATGGCTCTGGTGGGTCTCGCCATCTCGGCGGCGCTGTCCCTCCTCCTCGTCCGACGGCTCGGGGCACGGACCGTGGAACGGGCCTCGGATCCGGCGACGCACGCCCGGCTCGCGGTGGTTCAGGAGATGCTCTCCCGCCGCGGCTGGCTCAGTGTCCTGGGACTGCGCATGATCCCGGCGGTCCCGTTCAGTCTGCTCAACTACGCCTGTGCCGTGACGAAGATCCCCATGGCGGCCTACCTGGGGGCGACGGTGGCGGGCTCCGCCCCGAACACGGTGGCCACGGTGTTCGCCACCGACGCGCTGCTGGACGGTGGTAGTCCCCGGGTACTGGTGGTCAGCGCCGTGGTGATCCTGGCCGGCGTCCTCCTCACCGGTCGGGAGATGCGGCTACTGCAGGCAGAGGTCAAGTCGACAGGGTAGACACCCCGGGTAGTACCCTGGACCTATGTTCGCCATCCATGCCCTGTACCACGGCCGGTCAAGACGCCGGGCCGATTACATCCGAGATGTCGCTGAGGCACTGGCTGCCACCAGTGCGGTGTCTGACGTGAGACTCTACGGGGCGGAGGGGTTCGCGGTGGTCTCCCCCGACGCCGACGGTGCCACGACCGTCGTCCTCAACCTGCTGCAGGCCGGGGACTTCGCCGTCGGCGTCGGCGCGATCATCGGTGGCGCTGACGCCGGGCTCACGGATCCCGGGGCAGCCGGCGGCACCGGGGACTTCCGCGAACAGCTTTTCGGGGCGGCCGCCCGCTCCTTCGGCCGTCAGCATCGGCCGGCGACAGTGACGACCCGTGTCGAACTGCCGGGGCCCGGTGGAGCCCGGGCCCCGGGTACCCCGGCCGACGTCGCCGACGACGTCACCGCAGCCTTCACCCTCCTCGCCCATGTGCTCACGCGACGCACCCCCGAGGGCCGGGAGGCGACGGCCCTTATGCGTCAGGGGTACCTGCAGACCGAGGCGGCGGAAGAGGTCGGCATCTCCAAGCAGGCCATGTCCCAGCGGTTGGCTGCTGCCGGTTGGCAGGCGGAACAGGCCGGGTGGACACTGGCCGTGCACATGCTGCGGCGGGTGACCGAGCTGGTCTGATCACCGGTCCGGGCTGCCGGCCCCTGTGTCCAGTTCAGTGTCCGGTTCAGTGACCCGGTTCAGTGACGAAGTCGACGAGCCGCTCGACCGCACCGATGAGCGTGGAGTCCAGGTCCCGGAAGGTCGTGACTGACGAGTACACCCGATGCCAGCCGTCACGTGGTGTCCCCCATCCCAGACGCTGACACACCCCGGTCTTCCAGTCCTCCCCCCGTGGCACCCGTGGCCACTCCCGGATGCCGACAGACGCCGGTTTCACCGCCTCCCAGATGTCGATGTACGGGTGGCCGGTGACCATGACATGGTCCCGGACCCGTCGGTCGAGTCCCTCGATGAGACGGGTCTCCTTCGACCCCTCCACGAGGTGGTCAGCCAGCACCCCGACCCGGCGTCCCGGGCCCGGGTTGAACTCGGCGAGCATATCCGGCAGGTTGTCGAGTCCCTCGATGAACTCGACGACGACACCCTCGACACGCAGGTCATGTCCCCAGACCTGTTCGACGATCGCGGCATCGTGGAGACCCTCCACCCAGATGCGTGACGGTGCGGCCACCTTCGCCCGCACGTCGGCGACCCGCCTCGATCCGGAGTTGGAGCGTTCCGGTGCCCGCTTCTCGACATGCCTCACCAGGGTGACGGGGCGCCCGTCCAGGAGAAAGGCACCCGGCCGGAGCTTGAACAGCCGGTCGGCGCCGCGCCGGTCCTCGAGTCGGACGAAGTCACCGTCGTAGGTGCGCTCGAAACCGGTGACCGCTCCGACCCACGCCCCGTCCGCGGTCTCCACGACGAGACCAGGTGTCGCCGGGACCTCCGGTGGCGCGGGACGCCGGGAGTGGTGCCCCCCGCCATGCCCGCCCGCACCGCCTGAGCCGCCGAGAATGTCGGATCCGTACCTGTCGATGTAACCCATGAGCGTGAATTCTATGCAAAGGGCGCTAGGCTGTGATGAATGACGTACCCCCGGCCCGCGCTCGGCACTTCGCTGCGCGAACAACTCTGGTCGCCCGTCCAGAACTCGACCCTGTGGCTCGGGTGGTGGTTACACGGGCTCCTCTCGTCCGACGACGTGATCGACGCCTTCGCAGAGGTCCAGGGGCACGCGCACACACTGCTGGTGGATACCGCTTCCGGTGACCCTTTCGACGGGGACTATGACGGACGTTCCACTTCACTGGTCGACATGCTAAGTGCGGTACGCACCGTCACCGCGGACGCGCCGGTGTCGGTCGCGGACCGGCCACTGGTGGGACTCGTGCTCGCCGGCCCCGGTGACGTACCAGCCCTGCCCGCCGGCAGTCGGGGGGCGGCGGCGGTGACGGCCAGCGGTGCCGGCATCACCGTGGCGGACGCGGACCCGGACGTACTCCACGTTCTCGTGCCCCGGCTGCTCGACCGGTCGCTGGTGCAGTGGACCTGGTACCGGACAGCGGGACGCGTCCCTGCCCCGGTGGTCCACTCGCCCGGTGACGCCGACCGGCTGCTCGCCGAGGCGACGGACCGGGCCGCGGCGCTCATCGAGTCCGACGGCATGCTGCCCATCCGGCACCGGGCACCGCGCCTGGCTGTCGGTGCACTGAGCGACTACTTCGGGCTTCCGGGACTTCCCGCCGGGGTGAGTCCTCGGGCGGTGAAACTCATGTCGCGGGCCGATGTCGTCGCCTCGATCGTCGAGGTGACACGGAACTCTGCGGCCGGCGCCTCCCTGGACCCCCGCATACTCCCCCTCTCACGCGCGGTGCGCACCGCGCGGACGACGGCTGTCGACCACGCGATGCGCGAACTGCTGCGGTGAACTTCTACTCGATCATCCGGACGGCATAGGGCATGGCGCCGCTCCACCGGGCGTCGGACACCTTGACCACGTCGCCGGACTGGGGCGCCTCCAGCATTTTGCCGTCCCCCAGGTACAGCGCGACGTGACCGGATCCTCCGATACCCCAGAAGAGCATGTCACCTCGCCGGGCCTGTTCCACCGGGACCTGGGTTCCTGCCGTGTACTGGTATCCGGAATAGTGCTCCAGGTGGATACCGACGGCGTTGAACGCGTAGACCATCAGGCCGGAGCAGTCGAAACCGACCTTCGCATAGTCGCCGTAGGCGTCGGCGACCCCGCCGTCGCGGATGCCGAGTGTCGGACCGTTCGCGTCCCCGCCGCCCCAGGCGTAGGTCACACCGAGCTGGGACATTCCGCGGTTGATGACCCGCTCGATCTTCTCGGCACTTGTGCCGGAGGCGTCCTGGCCCGAGGTGTCTCCGGTGCTGCCGCCCGGGACGTCGGTCGAGGTTCCGGTCCCCGGGACAGTTCCGGTGTCTTCCCCGACACCGGACGTCTCCTCCGGGAGGGAGTTGTAGGACTGAGACGCCGAACTCCGTGCCGCCGCTGCTGCTGCGGTGAGCGGGTCCCCACCGTTGAGGTCGGCGGTGACACCGGCAACCGCGGCGGCGCCGGCGGCACCGAGTAGGCCGTTGATGGCAGCCTGACGTCGGTCATCGCCGGCGGTGTCGGCACTGAATTCCGCCACCTCGGCATCAGCGTCGGTACCGTCGGCGATGTCTGCGGGGATGGAGGACGCCGCTGCGGTGGTGGTGGTGTCCGCCGGAGCTGTCGCAGAACTGTCCCCCGCTCCTTCGGTCATGATCTCAGACTTGACGCTGGGTGTGACATTAGTGGTGGTCGGCGTCTTGTCGGTTTCGGTCGGAGGCTGCTGCGGCGGGGTGGCCTCCGTCGGGGCGGTCTCCACCTTCGCCACTGCGGCCTCGGCGGCGCGGCGCTTGTCGAAGGAAGTGGAGCCGTCACTTTTCGCGGCGCGCTCGACCGCCGCGCGGGCAGCTGCGAGCTGCTCGCGTGCGGCATCGGCGTCGGCGAGAAGGCTGGCGTGCCTGTCCGCCCGGTCACGAAGGTCCTGCTGGACCTTGTCGAACTGCGACTGTGCGGCGTCCCGGGCCTGCTGCGCAGCGGCGACGAGACCATCCGCGTTGTCGCGGGCCTCGCGGAGCGAGGATTCCTCGTTCGCGGCCTGGGTGCGGGCCAGATCGAGGCGGTCAACCTCGGCCTGCTGGCGTTCGGCGGCCAGCCTGATGTAGCTCGCCCGGTCGATGGCGTCGTCGGCACTGGCTCCCGCGGCCAGTGGCACCGCGGAAGCGTCACCGCCCTGTGAGTATGCGGAGCGGGCGATCTCGTCGAGATCAGCCTGTGCCGCACCGAGATCGCTCTCTCTGTCCCCGAGGCGGGAGCGGGCGTCGGTCACCTTGTCCTGCGCGTCCTGTGCGGTACGGACGCTGCGTTCGACATCGACCCGGGACTTGTTGACGGACTCACGGAGTCCGCCGAGCTCACTCTCGAGTGAGTTGACCTGCTCCTCGGCGTCGGAGACGCGGGAGACCAGATCGGTCAGGTAGGACTCCGCGTCGGTGCCGGAGGTCTCCTCGGCGGCGGCCGTGCCGGTGTGCGTGGTGAGCGCGACAGTTACGGCGACAGTCAGCAGAGCTCCTGTACCTCGTGCGGTTGACCCGCGGGCACGGCCGCGGGATGTCAGTCGAAGTGCCACGGTGATGGTCTCCTCGTGCGAGTGGGCGGAAAAGAGTCGGTTCCGGCGACCCACCGGTTCGGCACCCGTTCCTCCCGCTTCCCCGCGGGAGGAGGTCGGGGCCCGGGGTGGTGGGCCAACCTCCGTCGTCGGTGCTCCGTGACTTTCGTGACCGGGGGTTCGACCACCCGGACCACGGAGATCACAAATCGTTACCAAACGACGACACGTGCACCGTAGGCCACACCTGTCCCGGAGGGAACCTGAATCACATCATTAACATCTGCAACTATGACCACTGTCGAGATCTCCACGCTGTGACCTGCACCGTTCCCAGGTAAGGCAGTCAAGGTGATCTACATCACACTAAGCGAAGTGCCGGCGTGTCGGCTTGTGGAACCGAACCTTGACGGACTCGAAGTCTCGATGGACCGTTGAGCAATGTCAAGTCTAGACACTTGACCCGCAGAGAGAGTCGGTGGCCCGCAGGGTGGCGGCCAGGCGACGGGGGTCGATGGCGGAAGGTGGTGACGGGTACTGCTGTCCAGATCGGCGTCAAGTTTCCATCGTTGATTGTCCATCGTTGATTCTGATGGTGACCAGTGGTCGTTTTCGGGGTTGTGTGGTGTTGCCGGGTCCGTTGTGCCCGCTACTGTCCCGTGCCTGCGAGCGGGAACCGATATAGGAGTGTGCCTGCTCTGACGCGCCGGTGGACCGTTTTCCTTCCGAACGGGACACTGTCGACCTGGGATTATGTAGCAATACAGTCGTACTGTTATGGTGGATGAGACGGATCACACGTCACTGTTGCACAATGGTGGCACACCTCACGCCAGTGGTGCCCAGCCGGGCGCCGCAGACCAGGTCCACGGTTGTGCGAGAGGTGAGACGTCAGACGAACGTCACACAACGACGATTTATAACGAGAAGAGATTCAGGAGCACTCACGTGACTGAAAGCAAGAACTCGTTCGGTGCCAAGGGGACACTCGAGGTTGGCGACCGCACGTACGACATCTTCCGCCTCAGTGCGGTCCCAGGCCTGGAGAAGCTGCCCTACTCCCTGAAGGTGCTCGCCGAGAACCTCCTCCGCAACGAGGACGGCGCGAACATCACCAGGGAACACATCGAGGCCATCGCGAACTGGGATCCCGCCGCGGAGCCCAGCATCGAGATCCAGTTCACCCCGGCCCGCGTGG
>NZ_CACZOO010000362.1 GCF_902782855.1 uncultured Corynebacterium sp. | reverse complement strand
TACGTACCCGTCGTGTATCTACCCCGGCGTGTCGTCAGCGTTCATACTGGTCACAGGCTCACGAGACGACTTTGACGGAGCCCTGGGAACGACGCCACCCCGACCTATCCCACTCGACTATCCGATCCGCCTAACCGATCACCGGGTCGGTCGGCCCGGGCAGGTAACCGTCCTCCTGTGCCGCGAAGACCAGGTCGGTCTTCGTCTGAGCGCGACGCCCCACCGCCTCATACTTCTGCTTGATGCGCTTGAGGTAGTCCTGCACCGTCGCCGCAGTCAACCCGGTCATCGACGCCACCCGCTTCGCCGGCTCACCGGAGGCGTACAACTCCAGCACCTCCTGCTGACGCGGTGAGAGATGCACCTCCTGCCAGGGCACGTGCTCGTCACCGATCTGGTATCCGACCGGGTCCCCGTCAATGACCGCGGCCCACTCCGTGGTCGTCACCGGACACCCGGCCGCCGCATCCCGCATCGCCGCGAGCAACGCCTCCGCACACTCCGACTTCGGCATCATCCCCAACACCCCGGCGCGCAAGGCACGGCGGACCAGGAACGGACTCTCCAGGGACGACAGCACCAGGATGTTCGGGGTCAACGCGTGAAGCCGATCGACGTTCACAGCAGGATCGGAATCGTCCCGCAACCGCAGGTCCAGAACCACAAGATCCACATCCTGGTCACCGTCCAGTTCGGCGAGCAGGGCATCCACCGTGGAGAACATGCCGACAAGTTCAATGTCGTCCGCTCCCTCCACCACGGACGCCAACCCACGCAACGACAACTCATGGTCGTCAACGGCCGCGATACGAAGTGTCGGTGCAGGCATAACGCCACATTAGCGTGACAGCGTGAAGATCAGCAGGACGACATAGATAGTAAGGGGGATGTCACTAAACCGTCGCCGTGTCTCCGGGGACCGGGAACCGCCGTGACCCGTCGCCGTCGGTCACCGTCGCGAACGCCGAACGCCCCGGCGGCAGCAGGCGCACCGTCACCCGCGCACCGGGCTGCGCGGCGTCCACCGCAGTGACGAACTCCCCGAGCAGCAGCTCCACCGCCTTCTCCGCGTCCGGCTGACCGGGGTCGCCGCCCTGACGTCCGGTGAGGTCGTCGAGGAGCAGGACGGTGACGCCGCGCAGGCGGGCGTCCCGCACGGCGTCCCGCAGCGCCGGGGCGTTGAGCAGCGGCGACCGGATCATGTCGCGCAACCCCAGCTCGGTGAGACGGGCGCGTCGGGCGAGCGCCGGGGAGATCTCCCCCGCACCGTTGACCGCGGTGAACACCGGTCCGACGGTGGCCTCCAGCAACCGGAGGTTCTGCGCACGCTGCTGGGCGGACTCCTCCGCGACCGTCTCCTCCTCGACCGACCGACGCAGGCGCTCCTGGGCTGCGGGGACGCGCCACACGACGGAGTACAGGCCGAAGTTCACGATCACTGCGGCGACGACGATGAGGGACGGGCCGGTCAGCGAGACACCGGTGAGCCCCGCCGACTGCTCCGGGGTGACACCGGTGAGGTCGAGGACCTGCAGGGCGGCCGCACCGGCTGTGACAGTGCCCAGCGCGTACCAGGGGCGTCGGGCGACGGCGAGCATCGCGGCGAGCAGTGCGACAGCGGCGAGATGCCAGCCACGCAGCCATCCCTCCGGTCCGTCCGGATGCTGCCACAGGCCGACGACGATCGCGGCGACCAACAGCACCGGGACGAGCTGCGCGCGGTGGTGCTGCAGCGGACTGATCTCCCCGTAGATGAGGATCACCGCCGCGACGAGGAGCAGGGTGAGGGTGGCGAGGGTGGCCGGGGCTGCGAGCGGTCCGTTCGCCGCCGCCATCGCCACGAACAGGGCGGCGTGGACGGCCGTGGAGACGTGGAAGAAGACCGGGTTCATCGCCAGCGTCCCCTCGAGGTCGGAGCGGGCCATGATATTGGCGACGGGGGCGTCGGGGCCGCTCTCCTCCGGCGGCTCAGGGTCGTTGACGCCGCTCCAGGTCAGTTCGGCGGTCGTGCCGGCACCCGGGGTCGAGGTGATCGACGCTCCCCCGCCGTCGACGGCGTCCATCCTGCCACGCACGGAGATACGCAGGCCGGCGGCGGTCTGCCGCACCTCGTCAGGGTCGAAGCCGGCACCGTTGTCGCAGTACCGGATGGTCACCTCCGCCGCGCCGATGACGACGACGCACCGACGCCGGGTGGCTCCCGCAGCGTGGGTCGCGGAGTTCCGCGCCAGCTCGCTCAGTGCCAGGACCATGGGGGACGCCACGACCGTGGGGACCGGTGTGGCGTCCCCGGTGACGGTCACGTCGACGGCGCAGTCCGGGGTGACGCCGGTGACCGCGAGGCCGACCGCCTCGGCGAATGTCTGGGGTGCGACCTCCGCACCGCCCTCGAACAGGGAGGTGAGGGAGAGGTCCGGGAGTGCCTCGGGCTTGTCACCGCGGGCGACGGCGGAGAGGTTGGAGAGGACGTTGTCATGGACGAGGGCGGTGAACTTCACCATCTCCGCGGTGCGGGCCCGGAGGCGGGCCGCGCGGACACTGTTGCGCCGGGCGGCGTCCTCGGTGCGGTCGACGGTGCGGCCGATGTGGAGGGCCGCGGCAGCGAACTGGGCGAAGTACTGACCGAGGATGACGGAGTAGCCGACGTAGGCGATGAACTGCACCGGGGCGGTGAAACCTCCGGTGACGGTGTTGACGGCCGCCGTCACGCCGACGGTGACGCCCGTGAAAAGGAAGGCGGTGCGCATCGACACGGTGACGGCGAAGGCGGTGGCGGGAAGGGCGCAGAAACCCGCGAACCAGAGGCCGGGGTTGCCGCTGTCCTGGCCGGTGTCGGGACGTGCGAGGAGGAGAAGGAGTGACGCGACGAGGGTGGCTCCCGCGTAGCGCAGACCGGTGACGAGGGCCCGGCGGGTGCCTCGGACCCAGGCGGCGATGAGTGCGGTCTCGGCGCTGGCGAAGATCAGGGCGGTGGTGATGACGTACCAGTTCCCGACGACCCAGTTGCGTTCGGTGCCGTCGGTGCCGTCGGTGGCGCCCGGTCCCCCGTCCACGCTGAGACCGGGGGCGAGGGCGAAGAACAGCCACAGAGGCCAGGTGCACATGATCGCCAGGGTGGCGATGCGCATCATGGACGCCTCGACGGAGACCTGGGTGCTGGTGCGCATGGCGCGGGTGGTGCGTGTTCTCCGCGCCTTCGGTCGTCGACCCGGTTTTGCCGCGTGCGGGACCGACGTGCGCGCAGACCGGGCCACAATTCTCACCTCTTCAGCGTAAGGCCCGGATAACTCCCCGTCAGCAGGCTCGTCACCCCCGAATTCTGGGGGCGTTGCGGAGGTTCTCGGGGTGTCAGCGCATCCTCGGGCGATCGGGGATCATCAGAGAATCACGGTTCAACGGGCTTTTGCGCGAGTTTCTCATGACGCTGGGTCTGTTCTCATGACGCCACGACGAAGACGCACGGCCGGCAGGTCGATACTGCCGGTCATGCACTTCTGGTTATCGGGTCAGCGGAGCGTCGTCTGCCTCGCCGGAGGTGTCAAGTGGTGTCGGAGGTGTCAAGTGGTGTCGGATGTCACCAGCTGGAGTCAGTTGGTGACGGTGAAGGTCTTGGTGGTGGACTTGCCCGAGACCCGGTCGAGGATCTTGATGGAGTAGGTACCGGCCTTCTTGTAGGTGGGAGTTTCATGCGTGTACGTCGCACAGTTGGCGGTCTTGTAGGTCGCCTTGTCGGTACCCGGGAAGGAGATCTCCATCTGGCACTTGTTGCCGGTGATCTTCCCGTTGGACCAGTCCCGCGCCTCCCACCGGACGTTGGGCCTGAAGCCGAGAGAGTAGATGTTCGGTCCAAGTTCACGACCGTCGTAGGTGCTCAGGCTGCCACTGATCGACGCGACACCGTTGGAGCCGGCGCCGGTGCCGCCGCCGGTGCCGCCGCCGGTGGAGCTGCCGTCGGCGCCGATGAGGTCGAGCAGGCCGTTGGCGCTGCCTACGATGCCGCTGATGTCACCGGGGATGACCTGGTTGAGGATGGGGCCGAGGCCGTCCGGCACCGGAACGTCGACGACGGAGCTGCCGAAGTCCACGCGGACGTTGTCGGCGGACGCCGGAGCGGCGGACATGCCCAGGGCGATGACACCGACGACCAGTACGGCACCTGCTGCCTTCTTCTTCATGCTGATTTCCTTTTCTCCAGAAACGTGGGGAAGAACGAATGTGGAAAGGTCGCGCGGACCGCACGGCATCTTCCAACTGCCGTAAATATAAAACGTCTCCGAAAGTCATTCCAACACAGAAAAGGCCCCCAATTACTGCTACACGTTTATGACTCCATACCTTAAAATTAGTGTTCGCCGTTACCATGCGTCACTTGCGTACCTTCAGCATCACGTTCCGAGGATTTCATCAAGTGTTCATGTGGACACCTCCTGCGCGCCGGACACGGCAGTTAGCGTGAGAATCCGTGAACCCCCGATCCCGACTGCTCCCCGCGACGCCCTCCCTGACGGCGTCCGCCCTCATCCTCGCCACCGCCACAGCGCTGACGGCCGTCCCGCAGGCGGCGGCACAACCGGCGGTCCCCGCAGCCCCCGCCCTTCCCCAGCAGGTCAGCGACCTCCGGGAGCAGTACCTCCCCGCCCCGCTCCCCGCGCTCCAGCACCCCGGCGCGCCCGTCCCCCAGCCCTTCGGCCCGGACTCCTACGTCGGATACATCTCGGACGTCAGCTCCTACCCCGGCGGCATCTACCACCAGGTCATCGCAGGTTTCGACGACCTGCGCAACAACCACCCGGACACGATCGCCGCCAACCTCGACACCGTCGTGGAGATCAACAACACCGCCTCACCCGAACGCGTCGCGTCCGCCCAGGCCGACGCCCGCGTCGATGACGGCGACATGCTCGACAACTTCGCCGACGCCTTCGGCAGCGTCCTCGCCCCGCACCTGCGCACGGCCATCGCCGAGAACCGGCTGCCGAAGACCCGCGCCCTGCTCGACTCCGGCTACCTCTCCCGGGTGCAGGGGATCGCCGCATCCACCTTGGTGGAGAAGGAGATCTTCAACAATCCACGGCCTTTCGAGGTCGCCCCGGACCGCATCGTCCACCACAACGACACCAGTGACGAGGACTACTACGCTCTCGGGGGCTCGGCGTCCTTCCCCTCCGGGCACACTAACCAGGCGGTGCTGGTCACCACGCTGCTCGCCACGCTTCTGCCTGAACTCGCTCCGCAGCTGCTCGCCCGCGGATCGGATGCCGGGGAGAGCCGCGTCGTCATGGGTGTGCACTACCCCCTCGACGTCATCGGCGGACGCATGACCGGCAGCGCGGCCGCGGCCGACCGGTGGAACGACCCGAAGATGCGGGACGCCCTCACCCGGGCAGGCGAGGAACTGCGCGGGGAGCTGGAGTGGCGCACCGGTGAGCCGCTGGCCGCCACCGTCGCCGCCCAGGCCAACTACCGTAGTGACGCTGAGGCGGCACGGTCGTACGCTGACCAGGGGACCTACGGTCTCGCCTCCGTCTACTCCGCCGGGGCCCCGATGATCGTCCCGCAGGCCGCGCCGGACCTGCTCATCAACTGTTTCCCGAACCTGACCTACGATCAGCGCGCCGCGGTGCTGCGGGTGACCGCACTGCCCGCCGGTTCCCCGCTGGACGACCAGGGCTCCGCGGGGTCATGGCAGCGCCTGAATCTCGCCGCGGCCTCCGCCGCCCAGGTCAGCACTGACGGTGGCGTCCTGACGGTGAACGGGGTGCCGGCGTGACGCGGTTCAGTCGACGCGGATTCCTCGCCGGCGCAGCCGCCCTCGGAGCTGTGGCCCTGGCTCCTCGGGCGGACGCGTCCGCCACAGGCCCGGCGTCGGAGTCGGGGGCGTTCCTCCACTCCGTCGCCTCCGGCGATCCTCTGCCGGACGCCGTGGTCCTGTGGACGCGCGTCACCCCGACCCCGGACGCCACGCCCGGCTCAGGGCTCGGTGAGCCGACCACGGTGCGCTGGGAGATCTCCGGGGCCGAGGATTTCTCGGGTGCGGTCTCCGGGGAGGTGCGCACCGATGCGTCCGCCGACCACACGGTGAAGGTCGACGCCGCCGGCCTGGCCCCCGCCACCGACTACGTCTACCGTTTCACCGTGCTCGACGGCCCGGCCGCCGGTGAAGTCTCGCGCACCGGTCACGCCCGTACCGCCCCGGCACCGGGGACGGATCCGGGTCGGCTGCGCTTCGGGGTGTGCTCCTGCGCGAACTACGAGGCCGGGTACTTCCGCGCCTACCGGGACATGGCTGACCGCCCCGACCTCGAGTTCACGCTGCACCTCGGCGACTTCACCTACGAGTACGCCACCGGGGAGTACGGCGGGGCGTATGACACGACCGTCCGTCGTGTCCAGCCGCCGAACCGGACCGTGACTCTGGCGGACTATCGCATCCGGCAGGGCCACTACCACCGGGATGTCGACCTCGCTGATCTTCTCGCCGCCAAGCCCCTCATCGCGATCTGGGACGACCACGAGTTCGCCGACAACAACTGGCGCGACGGTGTCACCGGCAATTCCTTCGAACCCGGCGACGACTTCGCCGCCATGAAAGCCGCGGCGACACAGGCGTACCTGGAGTGGATGCCGGTGCGCGGGCTGCCGCTGCAACGTCATCTGCGCTACGGGACGCTCGCCGAGTTCATTATCCCTGACCTGCGGTCCTTCCGAGATGAACAGCAGGAGATCCCCGCCGCGTGGCGGGGTGGCGACGGTGCCGGGGCTCCGGACCGGACGATGATGGGTCGCAACCAGGCCGACTGGTTCACCGATGTGCTCAGTTCGTCGGACACCCGGTGGCAGCTGATCGGCAACGAGGTGATGTTCGCTCCGATGACACTGCCGAACACCCTGGACCCGCGGATCCACGACTGGCTGGTAGACCAGATCGGACTGCCGTCCGACGGGCTGGCGCTCAACGCCGACCAGTGGGACGGGTACATGGCGGAGCGGCAGCGGATCATTGACGTGATCGGTGGTGCAGGCGGGACCGGCGGCACTGCGAAGCCGGGCGTCGTCTTCCTCACCGGTGACATCCACTCGTCCTGGGCATCCGACATCCCGGCGCACGCGGGTGACTGGCGACTGGGTCGGAACCGTCAGGCCGTGGCCACGGAGTTCGTCACCCCGTCAGTGACGGCGTCGAGCGCTTTCGACGGGATGGCGTCCTCCCCGGCGTTGAAAGAGCCGGTCCTCGCGGTGCTCGGCACCGGTGAGGAGATTCTCACGCGGGTCGACGACTGGTTCCGGTACGTCGACCTCACGCGGCACGGGTACATGGCGGTGGACGTGGACGCCGACCGGGTCCACGTCGACTGGCACCACGGCGACGTGCTCACCGCGGATGCCCCGCTGGCCTGGTCGACGAGTTTCATGGCCGTCCACGGGTCACCGGGCGCGGTGCCGGCGCCGGGGCGGTTGGGGTAGCTGGAGCGGTTGAGGTAACCGTCCCCGCGCAACCGGCCCAGCGCAGTTCCCTTAGCGCGTGTAGGTGTTGAGCCGCCCGGTGTCCGCCACCGGCGCCTGCGCCCCGTCGTCCCAGTTCACGACGTTGACGTCTCCGTAGACCTCGAAGCGGGTGATCGTGGAGGCGAGCACGGTGTTCGTGTCGCCGTTGATGACGAGGTGGTCCATCTCGTCGACGTTGACGGTGTTCGTCGTTCGGTCGATGGTGAGCTCACCCCAGTGCTCGCCGTTGATGCTGTTGTTCGCGCCGGTCATGTGCACTTCGCGGGCGTTCGCGATACTCCCGCCGAGGTTGCTGGCGGTCACGGTCACCACACCGCACTCCCCGTCGATGATCGGGAAGGCGTTGTCCTCGGTGATGGTGATGTCTTCCCCGCCGACGCAGATCGTGCCGGTCGAAGCGGCGCGGGAGGTGGAGTTTCCGGAGGACGACGCCGCATCCATCGCGGGCTGGCCGGCGGGAGTGGCTAATGTGTCAGCCGGCGTGTTCGTCGCGATTCCGGTCCCGGTGCACTGTCCCGCGTCCCACCCCAGACGGAGCGGACACTGCGGTAGTGAAGACCGGCGCGCTCCCTGTGCTGTCATCGCCGGTGTCGCTACCGCAGGCGACAAGTGCGGCGGTCAGCGGGGAGAATTCCCGCTCCATCGACCGGTCAGAACTTCGGCAGGCCCGGGATGCTCGGCAGCGAGATGATGCCCGAGTTCAGCAGCCAACCGATGAGGCCGCCGATGCCAGCCAGAAGTCCGGCACCGCCGAGCAACGCGAGAAGCACTCCCGAGTCCCCTGAACCACCGGGGAGAGAACCCGTGATGTCGGAGCTTCCGGGAAGCGAGCCGGAGTTATCGGGATTTCCCGGTTGGTTCGGGTTCGAACCACCGCCGTCCGGAATGACCTCATCGGGACCCACCACGGTGAAGCCTGACCCGTTGATGGTGTAGTCGATCTTCGTCGGCATATTACCGTTGGCTGGCGTTACTTTACTCCAGAAGATGATCGACGCAGCACCACCCTCGGCCATATCACGGTCGAGCGTACAGGTGAGCTTTCCGGAATCTTCCTTACAGTAGCCGAGCGGCCCGTCGGTCCCGTCACCTGTCACGATGTCTCTGATTGGCCATCCTTTGTCAGGATCGTCCTGACCACCAAAAATCCCACCCTGACCACCCCAAATGCCACCGGGCTCCAATGGGTCGACGTTAGAGGGATACCCAATAGTGAAGCTGTCCCCAGCCTTGGGATTATACACACCATCGTTATTGCCAGACATTCGTTCCCGAGGAGGGTATACCCCGAAACCTCCTAAAGCGACAGTATCTCCAACGTTTACCGATTCCGGATATACAGCAATATTCTCCTCAGTGACGGGCGCGACGCACCCACCAGTATCGCCGCCGTACTCCGCCGTTAAAGTTTCACACATATCGAGAACCAGGAACTTGTCGTTTCGGTATGCGGAGACCTTGCTCGGAATATTCTCCTCATCCCCCTGGGCAGCCACCATCAGCGAGCGCGCGTCCTCAACGTTGGCCGTCGGCGGGGAAAGCTCCTCCGCATTCGCGGTCAACGG
>NZ_CACZOO010000361.1 GCF_902782855.1 uncultured Corynebacterium sp. | reverse complement strand
GGTCTCCGACGCGGACACCGCCACCGAGAAGAAGGTGCGCGAGCTGATCTCCACCCACCGCCCCGGCGACGCGATCCTCGGCGAGGAGTTCGGCGGCGATGTGGAGAAGGTCGGTCGGCAGTGGGTCGTGGACCCCATCGACGGCACGAAGAACTACGTCCGCGGTGTGCCGGTGTGGGCCACCCTGATCGCCCTGCTCGTCGACGGCGTCCCCGTCGTCGGTGTGGTCTCCGCCCCCGCCCTGGCCCGGCGCTGGTGGGCGGCCGGGGGCATGGGCGCGTGGCGCACCTTCGGCACCGACGAGGCCCGGCGGATGAGCGTCTCCAAGGTCGCCGACGTCGTGGACGCCTCGATCTCCCTGTCCTCCCTCACCGGGTGGCGGGACGCCGGGCTGCGTCCTCAACTGCTGGAACTGACCGACGCGGCGTGGCGGCTGCGCGGCTACGGCGACTTCTGGTCCTACTGCATGGTCGCCGAGGGCACCGTCGACGTCGCCGCGGAACCCGAGGTCAACCTCTGGGATCTCGCCGCACTCGACATCATCGTCCGGGAGGCCGGCGGGACGTTCACCTCACTGGCGGGCGTCGCGGGTCCTGACCAGGGGTCGGCGGTCGGGTCCAACGGTCTGCTGCACGATGCCGTCCTCGCGGCCTTCGGCACCCCCGGCCAGACCGGGTCGGAGTAGGTTACCGTGGAAAACATGACGCCACTCACGTCCCTCCCCGAATGGACCGCACTGGCCGACCAGGCTGCCCGGATCCGCGACACCTCCCTGCGGGACATGTTCCGCGACGACCCGGGCCGGGCCGGTGACCTCACGTTCGAGTGCGGCCCCCTGCACGTCGATCTGTCGAAGAACCTGGTGGATTTCCCGTTGCTGCGCCAGCTCACGGCGCTGGCCCAGGCCACCGGGGTGGAGACGCGGCGCGCGGAGATGTTCTCCGGCTCACACATCAACGTCACCGAGGACCGGGCGGCACTGCACACCGCGCTGCGGATCCCGGTGGACCAGGACCTCAGCGTCGACGGCCAGGATGTCGCCGCCGACGTCCACGACGTCCTCGGCCGGATGCGGGACTTCGCCAAGGCGCTGCGCTCGGGCACCTGGCGGGGGTCGACGAACCACACCGTCAAGGAGGTCGTCAACATCGGCATCGGCGGGTCCGACCTGGGCCCCGTGATGGCGGCGAAGGCGCTGCGTCCCTACCAGGTCGCGGGCATCACCCCGCACTTCGTGTCCAACGTGGACCCGTCGGACCTCATCGAGACCCTCGACGGGCTGGACGCCGAGTCCACGCTGTTCGTCATCTCCTCGAAGACCTTCACCACCTCGGAGACCCTGGCGAACGCCCATGCTGCGCGCCGCTGGCTGCTGCGCAAGCTCGGCACCGACACCTCGGACGAGGACGCCGTGCGCGCCGTGGTGGCCAAGCACTTCGTGGCCGTGTCGACGAACGCCGCGGAGGTGTCGGAGTTCGGGATCGACACGAGGAACATGTTCGGTTTCTGGGACTGGGTCGGTGGACGCTACTCCGTGGACTCCGCCATCGGCCTGTCCCTCATGGCGGCGATCGGCCCGCGGGACTTCATGGAGTTCCTCGCCGGGTTCCGCGAGGTCGACGACCACTTCTCCTCTGAACCGCTGGAGATGAACGTGCCCGTGCTGATGGGCATGCTCGGGGTCTGGTACACGGGCGTGCTGGGCGCCCAGTCCCACGCGGTACTGCCGTACTCCCATGACCTCGGGCTCTTCCCCGCGTATCTGCAGCAGCTGACGATGGAGTCCAACGGCAAGTCGGTCTGCCTCGACGGCTCGACGGTGACCACGGAGACCGGGGAGATTTACTGGGGTGAACCGGGCACGAACGGCCAGCACGCCTTCTTCCAGCTGCTGCACCAGGGCACGCATCTGATCCCCGCGGACTTCATCGGTTTCGTCAACCCGCAGGATGACCTGGTTGCCTCAGACGGGGCGACGAGCATGCACGACATGCTGCTGGCCAACTTTCTGGCGCAGACCAAGGTACTGGCCTTCGGCCGGTCCGAGACCGAACTGCGTGACGCCGGGGTCGAGGAATGGCTCATCCCGCACAAGGTCATGCCTGGCAACCGGCCGTCGACGACGATCCTCGCCGACAAGCTCACACCGCGCGTGCTGGGTGCGTTGATCGCCCTGTACGAGCACATCACCTTCGTCGAAGGTGTGGTGTGGGGCGTGAACAGCTTCGATCAGTGGGGTGTGGAGCTCGGCAAGGAGCAGGCGATGAACCTGCTGCCGCTGGTCAGTGACAGGAATACGGCGGTGGACACCGGCGACGCCTCCACCGACGACCTGGTGGAGTTCATCCGCACCCACCGGGCGCGGTAGACCCCCTCCGCTTCCCTCCCTCGCGTCCCCTCCCCGCTCCTGCCCGGTTGACCACCTCAGGGTGGTCAGACGCTCTGAAACCAACCTGGAGCACCCGACCTGGCGACTTTCGGCCCCTTTTCTCCACCCGCCATCCCCATCCCTGCACCCTCAGGCTCTCCCGGGCCCGCGCGATCGCGCTGGTCACCAGCACCCGCATGGCCTCCGGGTCACGGAGATGCTCCTTGTTGAACCGGATGACCTCCCAGCCCAGGTCCCGCAGTGCGTGGAACTGGTTGAAGTCGACCTCGGTCTGAGTTCCCTCTGTGTGGTGCCCACCGTCGTAGTACAGCGCGATCTTCAGCTCCTGGCATCCCAGGTCGGGCAACGTCTTCGGAGTCCAACCGGCAGCGGCGTCCGGAAGAAGATCGACGCGGACCTGGGACTGCCACCGGTACGGTTCCGGAAGCAGGTCCCTGACGATCAGACGCATCGTAGTCTCCATCGGCGACTGGGCGCCGTCATCCGACAGCTCCAGCAACCGTTCCAGTGCCCTCCGGTCGATGGTCCCGGCAGCCGATTCCCTGATCTCCGCCCTGGTCACCCAGGTGCACTGGGCGAGCGCATCGAGGAGTTGCACTGCCATGACGTCCTCCCTGACCAGGTCCGGTACATCATGGACCCACCAGAAATGTCGCCCGGTGAGGACCGTCCAGAGGCACTGGACAGCCGCGACCGCCGGTTGGACCACCTCCAGTGCCGGAAACCGAGGGCACGGGGTGCAGGTCTCCAGCCCGGTCGGCAGCGGGCGGATGACCGGACGTCTCGGGGTTGCCACCGCGACGCTCGATGTGAGGCTACCGCTGGTCGTCTCCCCGCTCAGCAGAAGTACCGGTGCACAGTCCGCCCAGTCCATCCGGAGTCCGAGAACTCCCAGTGCACCCCACCCACCGATCACGGCATCCGGTCTGATCAGGTGCTGGGCCCAGACTCTGGTCACGATGTCGAGTCCGAAGCCGTCGAAGGCGGAGGCGTCGTAATCCCCGGGTTTCAGCACCACCACGCCTGGCGCCGCCTGCACGAAGTCCCGCCGGAGAGCCCAGTCCGTCACCGTCCCTGATTCCCTGAGTGACGCCCGGATCTCCGGAATGTCTGTCGGCATCTTCCGCCAGGTGTGTTGCGGGCCCCTGCCCTTCCTCCGACGTTGACGCCTGTTCATTCTGTTCGCCCCCACTGCCGGTCCCCTGTCCCCGGGCGCTGCCCGATCGTTGTCTGTGCTGCGCAGCACACCACACATGCCGGAACCTGTCGAGAATCGCCCGGAGACCTGTGGACAACTCTTTTCCGGTTCTCGGGCACGCCTGTGGATAACGCAGGTCCGGTGCTCCAGGTTGGTTTCGGATGCCCCGGCCAACCTGAAGCACCCGACCTAGCGGGTCGGCGACCCGCTCGACTGCGGAGCGGATCTTTCTCACGTATCTCTCGGCCTGTTCAGTTCCCCCAGCTCCCCCGCGCACGTCAGTGAGGCCGGAAGAAGATGCAGGGGCCTCACCCCGGCTGGCACACCGGACACCACCAGATGACGCGTTCCAGCTCGCCCTCGTCGCCGTCGGCGTCCACCCCGCCGAGAAAACCCTTCCTGATCGGCGAGCCACAGCGTCGGCAGGCCTTCTCCGCGCGTCCGAAGACGTAGTTGCCCATGCCGGGGCGTCGGTCGCCGGTGAACAGGCGGCGGGGTTCCAGCCGGTTCTCCCACATCACGCGGCGTGACAGGTCGAGCAGATGCCCGGCGGTCGTCTCCGCGTCCTTCCCCGATCCGACGGGACGCCGCGGGTCGACGCCGCCGAGGAAGCACACCTCCGCCCGGTACTCGTTGCCGATGCCGGCGACGTTGCGCTGGTCGAGCAGGGCGGCGCCGATGGACCGCCCGGGTCGGGCGAGGACGCGGCGCAGTGCCTCGTCGCGGCCGAAAGAGGAGGACGCCCAGTCCGGCGCGAGGATGTCAGGGCCGAGACGGGCGACCACCTCGTCGTACCCGGAACGGTCGAAGAGTCTCACAAAGCCGAGGGAATACCCGACGACCTCGATCTCCGGGCCGCCGGTGTGCTGCGGGGCGAAGCCGAGGATGACGCGGGCGGTGTGGCCGGGGCGTCTCCAACGGGTACCGGCGGTGTGGATCGACCAGACACCCTCCATCTTCAGGTGGGTGTGCAGCACCCGCCCGTCGAAGTCCATGAACAGGTGTTTACCGTAGGGCCACACCGACGTGACCGCACGGCCGGCGAGGTTCTCGGTGGCGAACCGGGGGACACGGATGTCGGAGCGGGTGAGTGTGCGACCGCCCATCCACTGCATGCGGTGGGACAGCTGCAGGACGGAATCGCCCTCGGGCATGGGTGGCTCCTAGGTCGTGGGGTCGGGCTTTCCAGGGTATCCCGGGCAGTTGACGCTACGCCGTGCCTGCCAGAGGTGCCTGCCAGAGGTGC
>NZ_CACZOO010000360.1 GCF_902782855.1 uncultured Corynebacterium sp. | reverse complement strand
TGGAGGCGCAGGTCATCCGGGGCATGGAGAACGGTGGCCTGGCACAGCAGTGCCCGGACCGTCTCGGCAGTCTCGGTCGGCGCCCCCACCAGCGAGACCACGCCGTGCAACGGCACTGCGACCGGCAGGTCCTCGATCGTGCGGACCCGACGTAGCATCCGGTCCAGGTGAGCCTGGGCGATCGGTTCCGCTGTAGCCATCGGATCATTGGTTGGCTTTACCGCCACGCCACAGGCGAGGTCCCCGGTCCCCACCCCGAGTCGGCAGATGAGGAAGTCCTCGTCCGAGGGGCGCCGTTCCCACAGTCGGTGAGGCTGACGGGTGACCTCAGTGAGCTGGGAGGGTGAGGGATTGCGCAGTCCGGACAGCCGCCGTTGCTCCGTCGCACGGGCGCGAATCTGGGATTCGGCGCTCTCCAGGTGCTCGAGGAACCGGACGCGGTCGGTCTCCGCCTGTTTGCGTGTACCGGACTTCGCCCTCACGAACGCCCCGATCGCAGTGAAGAGGACGACAACGAGCATGACCACACCGACTGCCATACGGATCGGGTTCCCCGAGGAGAACATCATGAGGATCATGCCCACCCCGGCGACCACGGGCATCAATGCTCGTAGGGTGCCCCCACCTGCCCCCGCCGCCCGGATGGTCGGGACCGCTGCAATGTCCACGGGGCTCTCGGGCGTGATGACGCGGTGAAGGCGCGCCGGCCGGTGGATGATCCTGGTGCTCATTCTGCCGTCAGTCCGTTCATGCCATTATGTCTATCATGACCGCCACCTTCGTCCGTGTGAGTGTTTTCCGTAACGACCGCCAGCTGGACGTCAGCCTTCCAGCCCACCGACCGGTCCAGGAACTGCTGGACGACGTGGTCGGACTACTGGCACCAGAGGAGACCACAGCCGCGGGCGAGAACGGTCTCGGCCCCGGAACAACTGTGGTGACCACGGACACCTGGGTGCTCTCTTCTCCGGCGACCGGCGCCCTGGATCCGCAGACCACGATTGCTGAGGAGGGGTTGCTGGACGGTGACCGGCTCTTTCTCACCCAACAACCGGACGCGGCACGCTCACCGTTCGTCGATGACGTGATGGCTGAGGTCCGGCACACCGTCGGCGAGGACCGGTGGGGATGGTCCGGCCCGCTGCGGTCTGCGGGAATGGTCGCGACCGCCGGAGCATCCCTGCTGATGCTCCTGCTTCCCGGGTTGTGGGCGTCGCTGCAGGCGCCCGGGCGCATCGCGGACTGGGACACGGAGAACTGGACGGTTGCGGCGATTCTCGTCCTGGCCGGGCTTTCCTCGCTCGCCGTCGCCGTGAGGAAACCGGCCCCTGCCGCACGGTGGTCCGGTGTCGCTCTCCCGGTGGTGGTCGCGGCGGTTGTGTGGCCGCTGCTGCGTCAGTCGGCCGCAGGAGAAGCCCTGTCCGCACTGCTGGCTCTCTGCGCTGCCGCGACGGTGCCCTGTGCGTGGGCCGCCGGTGCGGTCGGTGAGCACCGTCGGTGGGCGGGCGCACTGGCAGCCGGGCTGGTCGCCCTCGCCGCCGCACTCGTGTGGGGCGCGACCACCGTGGGCGCCAGCACCGTCGCCGTGCTCGCCTGGTCCTCCTGGGTTCCCGTGCTGGTGCTGCTCATCGCCCCGACGATCGGCGTATCCACTTCCGGGCTCCCCGCTCTGCTGCGCCGGAATGACGCGGGGGAATCCATCGCCCGCTCCACGATCCGGGACCGTGCGCTACGTGCTGAATCGACCACGGACGCGGCGGTGTGGGCGGCTACCGCGCTGGGCTTCCTCACCGCTGTCACGTTGGGCAGTGGCGCCTACTGGCAGCACGGGCTCATCGCCGCCGTACTCTCGACGATCCTCCTGCTGCGGACCACCGGATACAGCGACGCCAGGACGATCGCGCCACTCCTCATCGCCGGTATCACCAGCCTGGCTGTCACGGCGGGTTCCGTGCCACAGTGGGTCAGTGAAGAGACCGACCCGGTCGCTCATCTTCCCTGGTGGCTCGCAGCGAATCCCGCAGGCGACCACGGCTGGACCTGTTGGGCGGCATGTGCCGTGGTGGTGTTCCTCGGCGCGATGCTGTGCCTGGTACTGCGCGAACAGCGGTCCAATGACGTGTCCGAGGCCCGCACCGCTAAGTTCATCTCCATGGTGGACACGATGGCCACCCTGGCGTTC
>NZ_CACZOO010000359.1 GCF_902782855.1 uncultured Corynebacterium sp. | reverse complement strand
CGCAGACTCAGCGCAGCGGGCTGCAGGTCGTTGGCCAGCAGACCGGCGAGTTCGGTCGGATTAGCGGTGAGCAGGGAGCGCTGCACTGCGGTGACATCGCCGGCCCGGACATCCGGTCGCTCCCCGCGTGCCGCGGCGTCACGCTGCGCGTCCAGCCGGTCGAAGACCTCGGGGCAGGGCAACGGGCGGGGGTCGAGTGCCAGTGCCCAGTGGCGGACGCCGCGGGCCATCACCGGGACAGTATCAGGGGGCGCCCCGGCGAGCCCGGTCTCCAGCACCGTGCCACCGATCAGGTGGGCGGGAACCTCCGCGCCCAGGGAGGCCGCCAACTCGCGGAGTTCGGCGTCCGTGGGTCGGGGCGCCAGCGCATAGCCGGCCCCGGCGGCACCGGCACCGTGGAGAAGTTCGCGGGTGGCCACGAGTGCGGCCGCCGCGTCAGCTGCGTCGGCGCCGGTGACGGTGCCCGTGACGGGAGCTCCCCGGACGATGTCGAGATGGATCCGGGGGATGTCGGCGAGCGGGGCGAGCCGTCGGTAGCGTTCCACCACCGCTGTGACGGCGGAGACCGCGGTGACGGCGACAGCGCGGGCGTCATCGTGGCCCGACCGCCGCCCGGTGATGACGACACCGGTGACCTCCGCGGTACCGGACCGCCCGCTGACGGTGACGGTGACGGTCTCAGTGAGATTGAGGGCCTGGCGGACGGTGACGAGGTTGTGACGCCCGTCGGGATCACGGTCCCCCACACCCAGCCAGAGGGGCAGCAGGTGCTGGGACGTTGCCGCGGCCGACCGCGGCGGACCGGTACGCTCGGCGGGGTCGGGCAGGTCGGGGGCCGTCACCGTGTCGCGTCCTGCCTCGTGCCCTCCCCCGGATACCCTGCACGTCGCGCGCTCAGTGAGGCAAGCGCCAGGTCGACGAACTCGCCGGTGGCGAGCTTCTCCCCCCGCTCCCGCGGATCGATGCCCGCTGCGGTGAGCACGGCCTCGGCGTCGGCCCCGGAGCCGAAGTACCCGGACAGTGCGGCGCGCAGTGTCTTCCGCCGCTGGAGGAAGGCCGCGTCGGTCAGTGCGAAGACCTCCCGCCGCAGCGCTTCCACGGCCCCGGCGTCCCGGCCGTCCAGGGCGGTCTGCCAGGGGCGGTCGTCAGCGGTCCACCGGTCGACGCGGACGAGACCGGAGTCGATCTTCGGAGCCGGCCAGAAGACGTTCTTGCCGATCGTCCCGGCTCTGGACACCGCACCGTAGAAACCGGCCTTGACGCTGGGAACACCGTAGATCTTCGATCCCGGCGACGCGGCGAGGCGGTCCGCAACCTCCGACTGCACCATCACCAGGACGCGACGGATCGTCGGAAACTCCTGCAGCAGGTGCAGCAGGACCGGGACGGACACGTTGTAGGGCAGATTCGCCACCAGAGCGGTCGGGGCCGGGACACCTGTCTCGGCAAGGTCACCGGCGGTGAGGGTGAGTGCGTCATGGGCGATGACGGTGACACCGTCGGCACGGTCCGGGGCGAACTCCCTGATGGTCCGGGGCAACCGGGCTGCGAGTCGACGGTCGAGTTCCACGGCGGTCACCCCACCCGCCCCGCCGACCTGCTCGAGCAGGGCGAGGGTCAGGGACCCGAGACCCGGACCGACCTCGATGACCCGGTCAGCGGCATCGAGCCCGGCGGCGGAGACGATGCGCCGGACGGTGTTCGGGTCGATGACGAAGTTCTGCCCCATCTTCTTCGTCGGGGTGATGTCGAGTTCCGCCGCCAGCGCCCGGATCTCGCCGGGGCCGAGCAGACGTACCTTGTTCTCTTCGCTGTCCGTCACAGGTCGAGGATAGCCTGTCGCGGACCGGTGAGGTGTCAGCGCAGTCCCATGCCGGCGGTGCAGGCCGGCCAGGCTCCCCAGCCCTGGCCGGCCTGGACCTTCTCCGCGACGGCGATCTGCTGCTCACGGGTGGCCATGTGTGCCTGTGGGGCGTACTCGGTGCCACCGTAGGCCGCCCAGGTGGACGGAGTGAACTGCAGGCCACCGGAGAAGCCGTTGCCGGTGTTGATGGCCCAGTTGCCGCCGGCCTCGCACTGGGCGAGCTGGTCCCAGACGGATCCGCCGGCGACGGCGGGGGCCGACGCAGAGGGTTTGGTACCGCGGCGCACGACACGCTCGGTGGCCGGGGTGATCTCCTCGCGCTTGAGCTCGTCCCGGCTGGTCTCCACACCGTTGAAGCTGTGGATGCGGACGGTGACGCGGGCGGCGCCGGCGGTGCCCGCCTCGATGACCTCCTCGGTACCCTCGTCCATGTCCGGGTCCTCGATGACCCGCTCGGTCGGCGCGACCTGCTGTTCCTCGGTGACATCCTCGGTGGTGAGCCGGGTGACGTCGATGTGCATACCCTGGGTGACCGGGGTGTTCGCGGCCGGAGTGACGATGTCGTCCTTGCCCAGCGGTGCGCCACGCATCGACAGCACATCGGCGACGGTCGGGGCGGACATGGTGAGGCGGGCCGGGGTCCTGTCGGGCTGGCCGTCGTTGAGGGTGAAGCTCTTCGGTGAGG
>NZ_CACZOO010000358.1 GCF_902782855.1 uncultured Corynebacterium sp. | reverse complement strand
CGCGCGCCTGACCAGCAGGACCTCCGGGGTGGCGAAGGCGGGGGCGTCCGGGGCGACGTCCTTGACGACGATCGCGGTGACGCCCGGCACCCACAGTTCGGCATGGCCGACGTGTTCGCGGAGTTCGGTGATGAACGCAGGTGTTCCCATGGTGACCGAGTCTAACGCGGGGGACGGTCTCGATCATGCCGACGGAAGGCGAGATAGCTCGCAGCGACGGTGACCACCAAGGCTGCAGTCATCACGGCAATGACAACGACGATGTTCCCCCCACCGATGAACCATCCGAGCGCACCACTCGCCGCAGCCACGAGTGTTGTGAGGATCTCAGTGACGTACAGGTATGTCCGGTACCGCCGGTCCTCACTCTTCACCCCGGTGGTGAGAAACTGCCAGAACGTCACCCTGCGCCCCTAGTCGCAGAGCTGATTGAAGTCGACCTTGCCCCCAGCCGCTCCGGTAATGAGCTTACAGACCAGGCCTGCGAGTGGGTTGGCGAGGCCCATCGGCCCACAGACAAGCCAACCCTGTGCCTTGTAGAGGGCATACCCGGCGATCGCCTTTCCACATTTGAGGTCCCAGATCGCCTGGTTGCCGACCGCGTCCACACTGGCATTGCTCTGAAGTCCGTCCAAGACCAGGCGAACCTCTTCATCCGTCAGATAGGGAGCGGCCTGTTCTGCTGCGGTACTTGGCTGTATCCCGGCCTCCGCTGCAAGCTCCTCGAAGTGTGCATCAGCGCCCAGCTGCTCAGCCTGGCGGGCATCGACTTCGGCAGATTCAACACTCTTGACATCAACCGAACAGAATGCATCTCCTACTCTGTCCTCTGTCTGAGCCACTGCCGACGAGGCTGGAACCGCAAGCGCGGCCACCATTCCCATCACTAGTGCGTTTTTTGCCAACTTCGTGACGCGAAGCATAGATCCTTTCCCTGTTTGCATGACAATGTCCATCGCATATCGTGCGATTAATTGACCATAGATCGAATCCAATTCTCAGTCAAAGAGCGAACAATCTTGACCCGCCGGACCCCTCCCCCAGCCCCTGTGACCAGCAACAGCAATTACCTAAGCAACCACAGATAGGACTTCCAATACCCCAATATAGGAGTGTAATATTATATCCATTTATATAGTATTTAACCTCCGCGAACGGGGGCTATTCAGTTCCGCGAGGTAACGGTAGGCTCACCTGCATGACTTCCAGAATCCGGCGCGTGTCCGCCGCTGCCCTCGCCCTCGCCACCGCCGTTTCACTGGCCGCCTGCTCCTCTGACGACGATGACGACGACACCTCCTCGTCGTCCTCCTCCGGCTCGGCAGGTTCCGCCACCGACTCCTTCCCCGTCTCCATCGACACCAAGTTCGGCGAGGTGGAGATCCCCGAGGCCCGGACCACGGTCGTCGCCCTGGGCTGGGGCGACGCCGAGATCGCCACTGAGCTGGGCGTCCAGCCGGTCGGTGTGAGCGACTGGCTCGACTTCGGCGATGACGGGCTGAGCCCCTGGGCCGAGGCGTCCTACGACGATGCCCCGGAGCAGATCGGCACCCTGGAACCCGACTTCGAGAAGATTGCCGCCCTGGAACCGGACCTCATCCTCAACGTCCGCGCCGCCGGTGACGAGGAGACCTACGACAAGCTCTCCGCCATCGCCCCGACCGTGTCCGGTCCGGAGGGCAGCGAGAACTGGGTTATCCCGTGGAATGAGCAGACGGAGACGATCTCCACCGCCCTCGGCGAGTCCGCCAAGGGCGAGGAACTGGTGACCTCGGTCGACGACAAGATCGCCGACGTGAAGGACGCCCACCCGGAATGGTCGGAGGAGACCGCCACCGTGCTCACCAAGACCGCCACGGAGTGGGGTGCCTACGTGACCGGGGACGCCCGCGCCGATCT
This sequence comes from uncultured Corynebacterium sp., assembly GCF_902782855.1. Lineage (GTDB taxonomy): Bacteria > Actinomycetota > Actinomycetes > Mycobacteriales > Mycobacteriaceae > Corynebacterium. The sequence continues at coordinate 1,079 of NZ_CACZOO010000358.1, read as the reverse complement.
GCTGGCCGCGCTCGGTTTCCAGTCGAACCAGACCATCCAGGACCAGGCCAAGGACACCTTCTACGTGACCCTGTCCGAGGAGAACGTGGACCAGGCCGACTCCGATGTGGTGGTCGGCTTCCCGGTCATGGTCTCCGCCGACGATCTCGCCAACGACCCGGCCTGGAAGGGCCTCACCGCGGTGCAGGACGGCCGCGCCTTCGTCACCGATGAGGAGGTGGGGGCAGCGATCTCCCTGGGCACCCCGGCCTCCATGCTGCACGCCCTCGACCTGCTGGTCCCGCTGCTGGAGGACGCCACGAAGTAGGCACCGAGTAGGCACAGTAGCCTCAGTTCCCTCAGTGAGTCCCCGAACCACCCCTCGGCCGCCCAGGTGCGCGTCGACCGGGTGGTTCTCAGCACTTTGACCGCCCCCTCGATGCGCACCTGTCGCGGATCAGCGTTTGCGTCACCGTATCTGCCCGTCCGTGGCAGCGACGGCCGGATCCGGGGATGCAAACACCGGCATCAGGCCGCTGAATGCGGGGTAATGTCCGCGGTGTCCACCGTGGCCCGGGCCTCGGCAAGGTCGTAGTTGTACTGCAAGTTCAGCCAGAACCTGGCGTCCAGCCCGAAATAGGCCTCCAGCTTCAGCGCCATCGGTGCAGTGATCCCCGCCTGGCCACGCACGATCCGCGAAATCTGGGACTCCGCGACGTGCAGGTCCTTCGCCAACCGGTACTGGCTGATGCCCATCGGTTCCAGCATCTCAGTGACGAGCCACTCGCCCGGGTGCGGATGGTTATTGGTGGTAGTCGGTGATGTCGACATCGTCCGGTCCTTCCTCGGTCCATCGGAAAACGATCCTGTACTGGTGATTCACCCGGATACTGAAATAGCCGTCCCAGTCCCCCCCGCAGCTTCTCGAGGTTGTTGGACGGCGGTATCCGCAGTTGATCCAAAGATGTCACCGCCGCCAACGTGGCCAACTTCATGCTCAGTCTCTTCTTGACCTCGGGTGGAACCCGACGGGGAAGCCTGCCCCCGAGCCAGTAGTTCTTCAGATCCTGCTGCGCGAACCTCACGCGGGTCCTCCCCAT
>NZ_CACZOO010000357.1 GCF_902782855.1 uncultured Corynebacterium sp. | reverse complement strand
GGCGGTGTCCGGGTCGATCGAGTGGATCGTGTTCAGCGGCTGCATGTCGATGACCAGCCCGCCACCGTTCATGGCGGGGTCGCCGTAGGAGCGGCCCATGCCGCGGGCGATGACGCCGCGCTTCAGGTGCTCGGGCTTGTCCGCGTTACGGTCGGCGACCTGTGCGACAGCGGCGGCGATGACGTCGACGTCCGGGGTGGACAGGACCTCTGCGGTGGTCGGGGCGGTACGGCCCCAGCCGGTGAGCGTCCGGGTGTGCGTCTGCAGTTCCATGGCGTCCACACTACCGTCCGTGCCGGACGCCGAACGCTCCCTCCGCCGCCAGCGGGGGCGGATAGTGACGTATCTTTCATCGTCTCTGATGCACGGGTCCCACCACAGGTATGCCATAGTAAGGAGGTGCTTGGTTATGGTGGCCTCAGTCGTGCTGAGGGTAGGGTTGCCCGGATCGCCCACGAATGGGAGACGCTGCGTGCGGCACACGCCCGCGGTGAGATCCCGCCCACGGTGCTGCTCGGACGCTTCGCCGCGATGGCAGACGAGCTCGCCTCGGTCGCGGCCGCACCGCAGCACCCCTCCCTCACCACCGCCCGCGAATCGGCGGCTGACCTGCGGCACCGTATCACGTTGCACGCGGTCACCCTGGCGCCGAGGCCGCTGGTGCTGCCCGCGGTCACACCCCTGCCGCCCGCCGGCCACCCGGTCAGTGGACTGCCGGAGCTGTGGCACCACCACCGGCACGACCCGGTCCGGCGTCCCGCCCACCATGACGCCGTAGGCCACCCCGGGCCCGACGGTGCGCCGCTGGACGGGGAGGGCGGACGGCTGTCCGACCAGTTCCGCGGCCACTGGGTGGACGTCCCCCTGGCCGCCGCCGCAGACCCGGAGACACCCCTGGCCGGTGTCGACTCCCTGACCGACCGCACTGTGGCGGTGCTGCGCCGTCACGGGGCGGGGACGGCGGAGATCGCCGCTCTGCGTTCCCGGGTCCTGCTGGCCACCGGACGCCTCGAGCAGGCCCGTGAACTGCTGGAACTGGTGGGGGAGGGGCCCTGCGGGGAGGAGCTGGCGGTGGTCCGGGGGACCGTCGCCCTGCTGCGGGGGGATCTGGACACCCTGCTGAGGGTGCTGTGCCACGGGGAGGACACCGGTGTCCCGGACGCCGCCGACGGGGCAGACCACACCGCGTGGCTGCTGCTCACCGCCGCGTCGCTGGTGCCGTTGGCCCACGTGGTCGACACCACCACCACGGTCGGCAGGATCGCCACCGTTGTCGGCGCCGCGGCCGGGATGCCTGACCTGGTGCCCGCCATGTTCCACGTCGCGGAGTACCTGGCACTCGCCGGTGTCCCGGAGACCGCCCTGTCCCTGCTGGTGCGCACCGTCGACGTCGCCGATCCACCACCGGCGGCCGCCCCGGTGCTGCGGGCGGTCGTCGAGACCGGCTGGTCGGCGGACGTCGCCTCCGACCTTGGAGGGCGCTGCCTCGTCGCCGGGGGCCCGACGGTCCGCGAACTCGCTGACGACCTGTCGGGGCGGCTGCGTGAACGCGCGGTGCGCTGCGACGCCCGCAACGGCCGGGCGATGTGGACCACGTGCGTGCCCGAGGCGTCGGAGTACCCGGTGCCGCTCATCGACGCAGCGGACCTCGTCGGCATCCCCGCCCTGCGTGGCCTGACCCTGCCGGCCGCCCTGCCGGCCGCCCTGCCGGCCGCCTTGCGTGGCCTGACCCTGCCGCCCTGCCGGCCGGCGATCCTGCCCACGGCTTTCCCCGGTAGCGCCCCTGACCCGTCGGACCTGGCGGAGCTGCCGGGAGTGGGGCCGGTGGACGTGGCGTCCTTCGACGCGACGGACGCACTGTGTGCCACGGTGATGTACACTCTGCTCGGGCTGACGGACGCCGCGGACCGCGTCGTCGACCGGATGCGCTGCCTCACCGCCGCCGACGGCGACCCGGTGGTGCTCGACGTCGCCGCCGAGTTCGTCCGCCGCGCCGACTGCACCGCCGGTCACGGTGTGGGCTGTTTCGCCTGCGCCCGGCAGGTTTCTCCCACGGCCAGCGGACTGCTCACCGAGGTCGACCGGATGGTGCGGGAGTGCGCGTGCGCCGGCTCCGCCCATGACGCGCCGGGCCGGGTGCGCGCCATGACCCGCCTCTGGTCGGACGCCCACCCCCTGGTCAGGCGGTTGATCGACCTCGACATCCTGCTGTCCGGGGCACTGCCGACGCGCCCGTCGGTGGAGTACGCCGTGCAGGGTCTGTGGACCGCGCTGCGGCTGCTGCCCCGGGCGGTGCCGCTGACCGGTGGTGCGTTGGTCGGCGCGGAGACGGGGCAGGGGATCGTGGACGCCACCGTCATCTCGGCGGTGACGGCGACCGCCCGGTCCCTGCCCGCCCCGCCCGCGGCGTCCCCGCTGGGCCTGGTGGACCATGTCGCCGATCTCGCCGATCTCGCCGACGCCCTGGTCACGGCGGGTGCCTGCCATGAGGCGTGCGCGGTGTCCGCCGCCGGGCTGGCCGCGGTGGGCGGGAACTGGGTGGACACCGGTGTGGCGTCCGGCTGTGCCTCCGGTGAGGCCGGGGCCGACGACGACGGTCCGGTGCGGCTGCTGCGGACCCGTTCCGCGGCGTTGGCGGCGCTGGGAAACCGGGCCGGTGCCGGCCGGTGCGCCGAGTGCGCCGCGCAGGCGGCGGAGTACCGCGGACGCTGGCGCCTGGCCGAGGCGTGCCGGGAGGACGCCGCGGCGCTGCGCGGCTGAGACCGGGCAGACCATGCCTGCCCCGGGCCCTGGCACCGATCGGGCGCCCACGAGGTACTGACCGGGCTACAGCCCCATGATCTCGCGGATCTCCTCGGGCAGCTCGCCGACACAGGTGATCTGCGGCCTGCCCGCCTCCTTGTGCTCCCGCAGCGCGGCGTTGACGATCGAGCGGCTGGTGGAGTCCAGGATCGGCAGCTCCTGGGCGATGAGCCGCCCCATGAACTCGTTGACCGGCGCCTCCATGTGGCGCGCCGCCTCGTAGCGCGCCTCCGGGTCGGTCCCCCCGACCACGGCGGCCTGCGCCATCGAGCCCCGCTCGCCGGCGGGTTTGCCCTCGTTGGCCTCGGCGATGTTGCGCCGCATCCGGTCCTTCAACCTGTCCCGGCCCCCGTTGCCGTCGCCGTCACTGCCGCTTCTGTTTCTCCTGCCGAACATGCAGCTCACCCTACCCCGCGCACCACGGTCACCGAACCGGTG
>NZ_CACZOO010000356.1 GCF_902782855.1 uncultured Corynebacterium sp. | reverse complement strand
CGGAGGCGGAGGCGGAGGCGGAGGCACGCACACCATTGCTGGACCTGTCCCTGCTGCGCAACCGCGAATTCCTCGCCATGTGCCTGGTCCCCATGGCCGGCTCGATCGGCTTCGTCACCCTGCTGACGTATCTGCCCTCCGCATTCAGCGGCATCAGGGATCTCAGCGCCGGACACGCCGGACTGCTCATGCTCGCCATGACCGCCCCCGTCGTCACCGCTCCGACCGTGGTGGCCAGACTCATCGACACCGTCAAGGCGATCACCGTCAGCAGCGTCATCTACACCAGCCTCATCGCCCTCATCCTCGGTGACCTCGGGCTGATGCTCCTGAACGAGAACCGTTCGCTCGGTTGGATCATTGTGCCGATGATCCTCCTCGGCCTGGGCTTCGGCCTACCCATCGGACTGGTCGACGGCCATGCCCTCGAAGTCATCCCGCCGGAACGCACCGGCACCGCAGCTGGCCTGCTCAACTTCTTCCGCGTCGGCAGCGAAGCCGTCTTCGTCGCCGGCTACTCCCTCATCCTGTCCACCCTGATCGGCCGTCAGCTCACCGGCGATTCCGCCGCGGACACCGCCGCCGGCCAGCCCGGACACCCCGACGTCTACACCAGTGCCTTCACCACCACCACGCTCGTTCTCGCCGTGTTGGTCGCGGTGGTCACGGTCGCGGTCCTCGCCATCCGACGCCACCACGCCACCACCTCGTCACCCCGCTGACGAAGGTACGATCAGCATCGTCACCACCAGTACCTTCGAGGAGTCAGCGACCATGCCGGACCAGGACGGGCACCCGACAGTCGACGAATTCGACCTCTCCGCGATCCTGCACGCTCTGTCGGACGAGAACCGTCGGCACGTCATCGTCGAGCTGGCGTCCCTGCCGGACGGGACGGAACAGTTCTGCAGTGTCTTCGGCACACCGTGGGCCCCGTCCACCCGGACCCACCACTTCCGGGTCCTCCGGAACGCCGGGCTGGTTCGGCAACGCGATGTCGGTAACGGTCGTATGACCCAACTGCGTCGCGCCGACCTCGACAAGGCCTTCCCCGGGCTCCTGGAGCAGATAGTCGCCTCGGACAAGATCCAGGAGAGCCACCGGGGCTGACTCCGGCGGGGGCGGGTCGGGGGGTGTCACTTACATGCCGGACGCCGCGAACACGTAACGACACCCGGGCACGGAAGGTTAGTGCGTGTGATGTTTCCACTTCGCCACTGAAAGGCTCCCCCATGAGCGCTCCCGGCCGCCACCGTGCGACCTCCCGTTCCGGTCATTCTGGCCGCACCGGACTCGCTACCACAGTGACCAGCGCGACCACCGCAGCACAGCGGAGAAGGTGGCGCACCGGCATCCTCAGCCTCGGTGCGGTGACCGCGCTGGGGGTCGGCGTGTCGGTCGGCCCGTCGGCATCCGCAGCGAGCTCCTACAACGGCGATTTCAGCATGGGACAGCTCGATGACCTGCTGAACAACGACATGATCCTCGACTACCTCGAGATCTGCCGCACCGCCGCCGGTGCGACCCCGGTCCCCGGGGCGGGCTCAGAGGGCACAGAGGGCACAGAGGATTCGGGGGACGCCGCGTCCACCCGCCCGGTCGCCGTCGCGGACTGTTCCCAGGCCACCGGTGACGGCCTGGCGATCGTCCTGCCGGACCGGATCGAGCTGGGCAACGCCGCGGAGAACACCACGATCGACCTGGGCAAGGACATCAAGGTTCTCGGCTACACCTACCGCCTCGGGGAGCGGAACCTCTTCGAGATCCTCAGCGCCGCCGCCCTCGGCAGCGACACGATCAAGAACATCGTCGGCGGACTCGGCCTGCCGAAGATCGACCCGACGAAGCTCGGCGAGTACAGCTCCTACGAGCAGGTGCAGGCGGACGCGGCGCTGCCGGTGAACATGAAGACGGAGCGGTACTGCTCCGGCGGCATCGAGGTAGGCGGGACCTGCCTGTGGCCCGGCAAGTGGAAAGAGAAGACCTACGACGCCAACGCCGAGAAGCGCGCCGAGGCACTGAAGATCGCCGAGTACCTCACCGGCCACACCTACGACGCCTCCCAGCCGGTCGAGCTGCCCGACCTGGCGTCCTCCGGTCCGCGCGGCACCGCGACCATCGCCGGTGACGGCATCAGCGTCGCCGCCGCCATGCGCGACGGTAACGCCCTGGCCGAGGCGAGGAAGCTCTTCGGCCTGCCGTCCGCCGCACTGGCGGGCGCCGACCAGGGACGCAGCACCATCGCGCACTCCACCCTCGGCATCTCCACGGCACTGAACATGGACACTGACGACATCTCCCTCACCTGGTTCGGCCAGGCCCTCAACCTCGACCGGCTGCGTGAACTCGGCGTCGAGAAGTACGCCGGGGATGATGTCATGGATCTCCTCGACACCGCCGAGAACCTCGACATTCCCGCACTCAAGGAGGTGTCCTGCTTCGGCATCAGCGCCACCGCCACCGCAGAGGGCCTCGGTTCCTGCACCAACATCCTGGGAACCTTGGACCGCTACGAAGACCTCCGTGCCCCGGTCGCCGGCGAGTCCCGCCAGACGCAGTGGGGCCTGACAGACCTGTCCTCCCTCGTCCTCGGCAATGACGCCCTGGTCAAGCAGCTCACCGGCGCGCAGGAATCCACCCCTTTCCTCGACGATCTGATGACCAACATCACCGGCGAGGAGGGGCGCCTGAAGTTCGCCAAGGACTTCGTCCGCTTCACGAAGAATGTCACGACCGACGGGATCGAGGTCCCGGTCCTCGACGACGAAGGCATTCCGGTCCTCGACGATGAGGGGCATCCGGTCGTGGAGAAGACCACCCACCAGACCACAGCCGCCTGGCTGACCTCGGACTACGGTCTGCGCGAGCCGGTCACCGTGGAGTGGTCCGGCCATCGCGTGATCTTCTTCCCCGGCGTCGACGTCAACGGTTCGACCCGCCCGAACATCCTCAGTCTGCCGCAGATCGAGAAGATCACCGATGACGCAGACTCCGGCATCCTCCCCAAGATCAGCCTCGTTACCTGGGACAACGCCTTCGGCCTGGGCACAGTCACCCTCGACGACCTCACGCGCCCCGACCGTATCTTCACTAACTGGGTCACCAGTGTGACTCTTCCGGATGACCTGAAGTGGCTCGGGAACCTGGTGAACCCCGGTGCGGACGAGGAGCTCACGGAAGATCCGGCGGACACTGAGGAAACGGCCGCTTCAACGGACACCTCGGAGCCCGCCGAGCCCGAGGCCGTCACGGCCACCTCCGCATCCACCTCCGCATCCACATCCGTTGAGCCCGTTACCACGGACACCGACACCACGGACACCGGCACCACGGACACCGACGAGAACGACCGGGTCAGCGTATCAACCCCTGAGCCGACCGCCGAGCCCGCCGAGCCCGCCGAATCCGAACCGGCCGAGCCCGCAGCATCCGCGGAGCCTGCGGAGTCTGGGCCCACCGAGCCCGCCGAGCCCGCCGAGCCCGCCGACGAGACGAACGAGGCCACCGTCGGTTAAGTCCCGCGACCCCCACTGTCAGCACCAGAACCAAGCGTGCTGCAGTGTCGCTACCAGTACCGAGATGCGGAAGTCAGGTACCTGATTACCGCATACCGGTACTGGTGGCAGATGTGCTGCCACCTCGGTACTGGTGGCAGCACGTCATGAGCGTGAGCAGGCATCAGTGCCAGCAGCCACGGGAGTGAGGTCCCCTCGGGGACAGCCCCGACGCTCACCCCGACCAGGGCCTGCACGCCGTCGTTCACCGGTTTACCGGTCTTCTCGGCGACAAGGTCACACTCCTCCCCGTTGCCGGGAGCACAGATGGACCGCCGGTCCCCGTCAGTGACATGGACCATCTCGTCCCGGTCCACATCAGCGAAGACCCCCTCTTTCTCCAGGTCAGCATCCGGGCAGATGTGTCTCCGGTGAAATCCGGGGATCCTGGGCAGGTGTAACCGTATTCTTCAGCCTTCGCCCGGAAAGCCTTCCACGCCTCAGAAACGTGGGACGCATCGGCGACCGCTGAATCTGCTGAGGGCACCCCGACCGGCCGCGTCCGAATCGGGGTCGTCGCTGCCACACGCTGCAAGCCAGACTGCGGTGATCAGGGCAGCGCCGGCGACGAAGGTCCGGGAAAGAGCTCTTGCGGGAGAAATTACGGATGGCATGACAGCCAGTCGATCGTACCCGGCTTCATGAACTGTTCACCTCCCCTCATCTCAGCAATCAACGCGGATTCATCTCCACTACGTATCGTCCCCTCCGAACCCACCGCACAGGATGGGCAACACTGACGTTGATCCAGGAAGAGAACCGTGACCTCACTGCGCTCCCCCCGTACCACCCGCACCACCCGCACTGCGCACACCGCGCTCGCCGTCCTCGGCATCTCCACCCTCCTCGTCACCGCAGCCTGCAGCAGCGGTGACAGTGACAGCAACACCGACAGCACCGGCACGGCGTCCTCCGGAGAAGCAGGTGCCCTCGCCGACCGCGCCGCCGACGGCGACATCACCACCAACGGTGGTGCCCGACGCCTCGACGGCGACCAGACCGACTACATCCGCGAGGCGATGCGCGACGCCGGCGCGAAGAACGTCATCCTCCTCATCGGCGACGGCATGGGTGACTCCGAGATCACCGCCGCCCGTAACTACGCCGAAGGCGCCGCCGGCCAGTTCGCCGGCATCGACGCCCTACCGGTCTCCGGCCAGTACACCCACTACTCACTGAACAAGGACGGCTCCCCCAACTACGTCACCGACTCCGCCGCATCCGGTACCGCCTGGGCCACCGGCACGAAGTCCTACAACGGGGCGATCGGTGTCGACATCCACGGTAAAGCGCAGAAGAACCTCATCGAGAAGGCGAAGGACGCCGGCCTGGCCACCGGCAACGTCTCCACCGCCGAGATCCAGGACGCCACCCCCGCCGTCCTCGCCGCGCACGTCGCCCAGCGCAAATGCTACGGCCCGGAGGACGCCGAGAAGTGCGGCGACGACCTGCTGGAGAACGGTGGCAAGGGATCCATCTCCGAGCAGATCCTCGGCACCCGCGCCGACGTCACCCTCGGCGGCGGCGCAGAGAGCTTCACCCAGACCGCCCGGTCCGGGGAGCACAAGGGCAAGACACTGACGGAACAGGCCACCGACCTGGGCTACCAGCTGCCGACGAATGCCGCGGAACTCGACAAGATCACCGAGGCCGACCAGGACAAGCCGGTCCTCGGCCTGTTCAGCGACGGCAATATGCCGGTGCGTTGGAAGGGCTCCACCGCTGAGAAGGAGGGCTACCTCAAACCCGCCGAGACCTGCACCGACAACCCGGAGCGCACCGCGGAGGTGCCGCTGCTCGCCGACATGACCTCCAAGGCCATCGACCTGCTCAAGGAGAACCCGGACGGGAAGGAGAACGGTTTCTTCCTGCAGGTCGAGGGTGCGTCCATCGACAAGCAGGACCACGCGGCGAACCCTTGCGGGCAGATCGGTGAGACCGTCGACCTCGACGAGGCCGTGCAGAAGGCCCTCGAGTTCGCCGAAGCCGACGGCGAGACCCTCGTGCTGGTCACCGCCGACCACGCGCACACCAGCCAGATCGTCTCCCCGATGAGCGAGGACGACATCAAGAGCATGGCGGAGAAGGCGGGCATCAGCGTCGAGGAGGCCCGCGCCACGGTCTACCCGGGACTGTCTCGCAACCTGACCACGAAGGACGGTTCGGAGATGACCATCGCCTACGCCACCTCCGACAACCAGGACACCACCGACCAGGGCCACACCGGCACCCAGCTGCGCATCGCCGCCTACGGCCCCGGTGCGGCGAACGCCACCGGCCTGACCGACCAGACCGACCTGCACTTCACCATCGCCGACGCTCTGGGGATCTGATCCACCCCCGCCACCAGGTGAGCACTTTTGTTTCGCATGGTGGCGGCACCTTACAGTCACCCCCATGACCTTCAAGAAACTCCGCGGCATGCTGCTCTTCCGCATCGTCGTCGCCATCATCCTCGGCATCGTGTGCAGCCTCTTCTTCCCGGACTGGCTGGCCCGGGTGTTCGTCACCTTCAACGGACTGTTCAGCAACTTCCTCGACCTGTTCATCCCCGTCCTCATCTTCGCGCTGATCACCCCGGCCATCTCCGGGATCGGCCAGGGCGCGGGCAAGTGGCTCGGCATCACCGCCGGCATCGCCTACGCCTCGACGATCATCTCCGGGCTCATCGCCTTCGGAGTCGCGACCGCGCTCTACGGTCCGCTGCTCGGCGACGACAAACTCGACAACCTCGGTGACATCGACGAGGGCGCCCTGACCGCCTTCTTCGACATCGAGATGCCCGCACCCTTCGAGGTCATGACCGCCCTGATCCTCGCCTTCTGCATCGGACTGGCGATGACGGCGGTGAAGTCCGAGGTCCTCCACGCCGGCGTCCGCGAACTCGAGGGCATCGTCATGAAGGTCATCAAGGTCTTCGTGATCCCGCTGCTGCCCGTCTTCGTCTTCGGCACCTTCCTGTCGATGGGCAAGAACGGCACCCTCCTGGATGTCATCGGCGCCTTCATCAAGGTCCTCGTCCTCGCCACCGTCATGACCCTCATTCTGCTGGTACTGCAGTACCTCTTCGCCGGTGCGGTCGCGAAGAAGAACCCCTTCCGGGCCATGTGGAACCTCGCCCCTGCCTATGCCACCGCCCTGGGCACCTCATCCTCGGCGGCGACGATCCCGGTCACCCTGGAATGCGTGAAGAAGAACGGTGTACCGGACAATGTCGCCGGATTCGTCGTGCCGCTGTGCGCGACGATCCACCTCGCCGGCTCGATGATGAAGATCACCCTGTTCGCCGCAGCCGTGATCCACATGTTCGACCTGGACATCTCCACCGGGAAGTTCATCGGCTTCCTGCTGCTGCTCGGCATCATGATGGTCGCTGCCCCGGGTGTGCCCGGCGGTGCGATCATGGCCGCCGTCGGCGTGCTCGGCGACCAGCTCGGCTTCGACCAGAGCCAGATCGCCATCATGATCGCCGCCTACATCGCGATCGACTCCTTCGGCACCGCCGCGAACGTCACCGGTGACGGCGCGATCGCCCTGATCGTCAACAGGATCTCGGGAGGACGCCTCGGCGTGGACTCCCGCGAGGCGGAGATCAACGAAGCCGTCACCGAGGACATCACCGGGGCACGGAACTGAGTCGGCGCCGCGCGGCACCCGGAAGCCCTAGCTGACCCCACCGATCCTGCTCAGCGGCCAGACCTTGAACCGGGCCTTGCCCACCACATTGTCGACGGGGACGGAACCCCTGTCCGGAGCGTCCTGATGGTACCGGGAGTCCTTGGAGTTGGTGCGGTTGTCGCCCATCATCCACAGAGCGTCATCCGGAACGGTGACGGGGCCGAAGTAGGGGCCACCGCAGGCCTCGGAACCGGAGCGGGGGTCGACGGTGTAGGCGGGGGGATTCAGCGTGAACGAGGAATCGACCTGCGTGCCGTCGACCATCACCCCGGCGTCACCCTCGAGGCACTGCACCGTCTGTCCACCGGTCGCGATGACCCGCTTGACCAGCGTGTACTCGTCGGGGGCGAGAAGGCCGACGGCGGAGAGGCCATCCTGCCCCACCCTGATCACCGGGTTGGCGGAACGGCCGGAGGTCCAGCCGTCCTCCCAGCCCTCCGGCGCCGCAAAGACGACGACGTCCCCCTGCTTCGGCTCGCTGAACCGGTAGCTGAGCTTGTCGACGACGATGCGGTCACCCGTACAGCCCTCACAACCGACGAGCGTGGGCTCCATCGACTCCGAGGGGATCTGGTAGAGGCGTCCGAGAAAGGTGTTGACCAGCCCGAGTATCAGCAGCGCCACCACGACGGTGACGGTGTACTCGACCCAGGCGGGGCGCTTCTTCCTCGCGTCCTGCGCGTCCCGCGCGGCCCTCGCGTCCTGCGCGTCCGGCACGGTCTTGTCGTCGTTGTCGTCACTCACCCATGCGATCCTAGTCGCTGAACGCACCGGACTCAGTCGCTGAACGCACCGGACTCAGTCGCTGAACGCACCGGACTCAGTCGCTGAACGCGAACCATCGCCCCCGGACGCGTTCGAGCTGCACGTCCATGTCATAGAGGACGCCGAGGTTCGCCGAGGTCATCGCATCCGCCACCGGGCCGGACGCCATGACACGTCCCCCCTTGACCATGAGCACGTCCGTGGTGGACGCCGCGATCTCCTCCACATGGTGGGTGATCAACACCGTCGTCATTCCGGGCAGGGTGGCGCGCAGATCGTCGACCACGTGGAGGAGCGTCTCGCGGCCGGGCAGGTCAAGACCGGTGGAGGGTTCGTCGAGCAGGAGCATCTCCGGCTCAGTGACCAGGGCGCGGGCGATGAGGGTACGGGCCTTCTCACCCTGGCTCATCTGGCGCCACAGCCGGTCGGCGCGGGTGTCCATGCCGACAAGTTCGAGGAGCTCGGCGGTGCGGGCGCGGTGCGGCTCATAGTCGAAGCGCCGGATGTAGCCGTTGGACGCCGAGACGCCGGACAGCACGGCCTCGTAGGCGGAGATGTCGGCGAGACGCTGCTTCGGGTCGACGTAGCCGATGCGCTTCTGCAGGTCGGCGACGGCGGTGCGGCCGAGTTCCTCCCCGAGGATGCGGACGCTGCCGGTCGTCGGGTAGAGGCGTCCACCCGCCATCTTCAGCATCGTGGACTTGCCGGCACCGTTGGGGCCGAGCACCGCCCAGTGCGTGCCGGTGGGGACGGTGACACTGAAGTTCTCGACGAGGGTGTTCGGTCCGCGACGAATCGTGACGTCGTCGATGGCGATCGCGTTGGCGTTCGACGTGGTGCTGGCGGCGTTCGGCGTGGTGGCGGAGATGGCGTCAGTCATGCGGGGCAGGTTACTCCGCCCACCTTTTCCCACCTAACGGGCATCGTTGTCCCACTGTACGATATCTTCCCGCACCCCTCGCCGGCATTCCCCGCCGGGTCGGGTGCCCCAGGGTGGAATGACGCCGCCAGACCAACCCACGGCACCCGACCCGGGCACGACCGGACCCAGGTGCGACCCGAGGGGGTGGTTT
>NZ_CACZOO010000355.1 GCF_902782855.1 uncultured Corynebacterium sp. | reverse complement strand
GGGGATGAGTGTACGGCGGGCGTCCGCCCGGTTGATGCGTTCGGCGCTGCGCACCGCGATCTCCCCGCAGGTGGAGCAGACCGCCGCACTCGGGATCGTCTTCCTGCCGGGTGCGATGACCGGCCTGATCCTGGCGGGCATGGACCCGCTGGAGGCGGTCGCCACGCAGCTGGCGCTGATGTACGTCATCCTCGCCGGGGTCGTCATCGCCGCGGTGGTCACCGGGCTGGGGACGCTGCGCGCGCTGACCACGCCGGAGCAGACGCTGGTGCGGCTGAGCCGGGAGGGGTGAGGCCGTTCACTCCACTGCCGCGGTCAGCTGCGGGGTGATGTGCTCGATCGCCCAGTCGAAGCTCAGTGGGCCGGACGCGGTGGTGACGGCGAAGCCCAGGGCCATGTCCTGCCAGATCAGCGTTCCGTTCTTCACGGACGTCAGGTTCTTGAACTGAGGGTTGGCCTCCAGCTGCTTCCGGTCACCTGATGCGTCGTAGATGATGAGGACATCGCCGTCGAGCTCATCGAGGCGTTCCAGGGAGACGGTGCCGCGGGCGCCCGCCGCCTGCTGCCGTCCGGTCTGCTCCATGCCCAGGTCCTCGAGGACGGAGTTGTGGGTGTAGGAGAGCTGCCCCTCGGTGAAGATGGCGGAATTGTAGGTGAGCGTGTCGATGCCCGGGAACTGCTCCTTGACCTCGGCGACGCGGGCCTCGTAGTCGGCTGTGATCTCTGCGGCCTTGTCCCCGGTGCCGGTGGCCTTCGCCACCCCGTCGAGGATCTGCGGCCATGCGGGGCCGTCGGCGGGCCAGTCATAGGCCAGTGTGGGGGCGATGGCCTCCAACTCCTTCCACCTCGCCTCGTCGGCGTAGCGGTCGGCGACGATGATGAGATCGGGGTCGTAGTGTGCGGCTGCTTCGAGATTGGCGATGTTGTCCGTGACGAGATCCGGGTCTGCGGGCCAGTCGACGATGTCATCGAGCCAGGGCATGTTCCCCTCCTGACCCGGGATCTCGAGCATGGCGACGGGATCCAGGCCCAGGGAGATCACCGGGTCGATGCCGCCTCCGTGCATCACGAGGATCCGCTCCGGCTTCTCGTTGACGGTCGAGGTGCCGTACTCGTGATCGACGGTGACGGGCCAGGACGCGGCGTCCGATGCGCCGGTTGTGCCGGACGCGCCGGATGCAGTGGCGGACGGCGACCCGGTGGGGTCGGAGGACGCGTCGTCGTCGGAGCCGCAGGCGCTCACGCCGAGGACGAGAGTGAGGCCGAGAAGGGTGGTGGGCAGAACGCGGCGTGGGGTGCGAAGCAGAGTTCGGGGCAGGGACACGGATTCTCCTGTGATCGTGCGGACATCTGGTCAGTAGGAGAGGCTATGCTTCACTGTGTGACCCACTGTCGTACCAGACTGCCTCATGCTTGACGATCTCGCACCGTTCCGAGCATCCGTGACCTCCGATGACCGCTACCTGCTCCTGGGCTGCCACACCGGGCGCGCCCTGGTGACATGCCGGGGCCGTTGTGAACGGCTCGCTGCCGGGCAGGGCGTCCTCGTGCCACCGGGGCAGGACGCCGCGGTCACCGTCGCCCCCGGTAGCGCCGTCGTCCCGGTCCGGATCGACCCCGCCGAGGTGCCGCACGCGCCGGAGTCCGTGGAGACCGTCGCGCCGGGCGAGCGGTGGAACGACCGGTTGCTGCACCACTATGTCGCCTCGGTCTCCCCGATGCGGGAACCGGGGTACCGGCAACGTGATCTCGTCGCCGAGCTGTACGGGGCTCCGGTGGTCTCGGCGGCACCGGTGCTGCCCCGGTCGGCCGGCGCCCGGCAGGTCGCCACCGGGCTGCTCCGTGATCCGGCGTGCCCGTGGACGGTGGCGAGGTGGGCGGCCCAGGTGAACGTGGGGGAGCGCACCCTGCACCGTACCTTCGTCACCGAGACGGGGATGACCTTCGCAGCGTGGCGCCGGGAGTGTCGACTGAAGCGGGCACGTGATCTGCTGGTCGAGGATCCTGACCGGACGGCGGTGTCGGTGGGGGCCGCGGTCGGATTCGGGACGCCGACCGGGTTTCTCCGCGCATTCCGGGCCCGCTTCGGGATGACTCCGGCTGCCTGGCGTGCCGGGGTGGTGTCCCGGGCGGGATCATCGTCGACGGTCAGCGAACAGACGGAATCATGGTCTGGTCCGGACGCCGATGCACAGTGGGCGGCGGCGGACACTCCGCCGGGACTCGACCACGGCTTCCATGTCCTGCTGTGGGTCTGGCGCGGACACGTGCAGGTCACTGCCGGAGACCGGACACTCGAGGTGAGCGAGGGGCAGGTCGCCTGGATGCCGGCCTACCGGGACCACCGGGTGCGGCTGTCCCCCGGGGCTGTCGTGCTTCCGCTGACCTTCACCGTCGCCGATATTGACCCTGGCGATGATCTCGGTCCCGCCGACGTCCCGGTGGGCATGGTCGGGGCTCTTCTGCAGCACGCGATGGCGAACCAGTGTGGGCTCGAACCTGAAGACTATGACCGGACACAGCTGCTGACCGAGCCATGGATGCCGGGGAAGTCGCCGACTCTGGGGCGGCAGGAGACGCTGGGGGCGGTGTCCTCCATCATCTTCGCTGCCTCATCCTCTCCTGCACGGCGGGTGGCTGATGCCCTCCTGCGTGACCTGCGCGATCCCCGG
>NZ_CACZOO010000354.1 GCF_902782855.1 uncultured Corynebacterium sp. | reverse complement strand
GGGGGAGCAGGGCGAGCTCATCATCGGCGGCGTCGGTCTCGCCCGCTACCTCGACCCCGAGAAGGACGCCGAGAAGTACGCGCCGATGCCGACGCTCGGTTGGGACCGCGCCTATCGCTCCGGCGATGTCGTGCGGGTGGAGGCCGAAGGCCTCATCTTCCAGGGACGTGCCGACGACCAGGTGAAGGTCGGCGGACGCCGCATCGAACTCGGTGAGGTGGAGAACGCGCTGCAGGATCTGCCCGGGGTGACGGCGGCTGCCGTCGCGGTGCGGGAAAGTGAGGCAGGTGTGCCGTTACTCGTCGGCTACCTCGTCATCGAGGGCGACCGTGAACTCGACCGCAGCGGGGCGCGCGAACATCTCGCCTCACGGCTCGCCGCTGGGGTGATGCCGCTGCTCGCGGTGGTCGGTGAACTGCCCACGAGAACCTCGGGCAAGGTCGACCGTGCGGCGCTGCCGTGGCCGCTGCCGCCGTCGGCGACCGGGGGCGGGGCAGGTCAGGGCAGCCCGGGTGAGGGTGATGACGCGCCCCGCACCGAGGCGGAGCAGTGGCTGGCGGAGCAGTGGGAGGCGGTACTCGGAATGCCTGTCCCGGGTACCGACGCCGACTTCTTCGACCTCGGCGGCGGGTCCCTCGCCGCGGCCCGGCTCGTCAGCAGGATCCGTGTGCGGGTGCCCGAGTTCGCTGTCGCCGACGTCTATGATGTGCCGCGGTTGGCGGCGATGGCGAAGGCGGTCGCCGCGACCGATGCGCAGCACACCCCCGGCACTTTCCACCGCCCCGTCCCGACGCCGCGTCGCACACAGTGGTTGCAGACGCTCGCCGGCGTCCCGTTGTTCATCGTCAGCGGGGTGCGGTGGCTCGTCTACCTCCTCACCGCCGGCACCGTCCTCACCGCGGTCGACGCCGACGCCTTCCGCGTCCTGCCGAGTGTGCCCTGGTGGGCGCTCATCCTCATGATCGTGGTCGTGTCGACGCCGTTCGGCCGTATGGGCATCGCCGCGCTCGCGGCCCGCCTGTTGTTGGCGGGACTCACCCCGGGTGACTACCCGCGGGGTGGTGCCACCCACATGCGGCTCTGGCTCGCGGAGCAGTTCGCGGCCCAGATCGACGCCGTCGGTCTCGCCGGCGCACCGTGGATCACGGTGTACGCGCGTCTGCTCGGCGCGAAGGTCGAGCGTGACGTGTCGCTGCACGCGTTGCCGCCGATCACCGGGATGCTGGAGATCGGCCGGAACTCGGCGATCGAACCCGAGACCGACCTCACCGGGTACTGGATCGACGGTGACCTGCTGCGTGTAGGCAGGGTGCGTATCGGCCGTGACGTCACCGTCGGCGCGCGGTCGACGCTCGCGCCCGGCACCCGCATCGACGACGGGGCGGAGATCGCCCCCGGTTCTGCGGTGTTCGGCCGGGTGAAACCGGGTCAGCGGTGGGGTGGGTCGCCGGCGGTGCGCATCGGTGGTGCGCGGGGGCCCTCAGCCAAGCCGGGCAAGTCGGGTAAGTCAGGTACCAGGTGGCCGGAGCGGACACCGCGGCAGGCGCCGGCGTGGAGGATCGCCTACGGCGTCTCCTCGGTCGCCCTCGCCCTGCAGCCGTTCGTGGCGTTCGCGGTGGGGGCTGCGATCCTCTCGATCGGGATCGCGGACGCCGACACGCCCTGGCAGGCGCTGCTCGGCTCGCTCGTCTGGCTGGTGCCGGCGGTGCTCGCCGTCGGTGTCGTGTACGCGGGGGCGGTCCTCGTGCTCGTGCGGCTGTGCTCGATCGGAGTGTCGGAGGGGGTGTTCCCCGTGCACAGCCGCATCGGATGGCAGGTGTGGACCACCGAACGACTGCTCGATGCGGCACGCAGTTTCCTCTTCCCGATCTACTCGAGTCTGTTCACCCCGGTGTGGCTGCGGCTGCTGGGTGCCCGGGTCGGACGGAACGTCGAGGCGTCGACCGTACTGCTGCTGCCGAAGATGACGCGCGTCGACGAGGGCGCGTTCCTCGCCGACGACACGATGGTCGCCTCCTATGAACTGCACCGCGGGTGGTTGAGGATCGGGCCCGTGCGCATCGGCAAGCGGGCATTCCTCGGGAATTCGGGTCTGGCGGGTCCCGGGCACCGGGTCGCGAAGCGTTCACTGGTCGCGGTGCTGTCGGTCGCCCCCGACAAGTCGAAGTCCGGCTCGTCGTGGCTCGGTTCACCTCCGACGCGTCTGCGACGCGCGACGCAGGCCGGCGATGACGAGCGCACCTATCATCCGGGCGTGCGACTGAGGGTCGCCCGTACCCTGTGGGAGCTGTGCCGTTTTGTGCCGGTGCTGGTCTCGTGCCTGCTCGGCGTCGTGGTGTTCTGCATCTTCGCGTGGCTCTGGTCCGGGCCGGGGCCGTGGTGGACTCTTCTGCTCTCGGGTGTCGTGATGCTCACCGCCGGTGCTGGTGCGGCAGCGGTCACGACCGTCGCGAAGTGGGCGATCGTGGGGCCGATCCGGGCGGGTGAGCGGCCACTGTGGTCGAGTTTCGTGTGGCGCACCGAGGTGAGCGACACTTTCACCGAGATGCTCGCCGCCCCCTGGTTCGCCCGTGCCGCTGTCGGTACGCCCGCGATGTCCGTCTGGCTGCGCTCCCTCGGCGCCCGCATCGGCAGGGGCGTGTGGTGTGACACGTACTGGCTGCCCGAACCCGACCTGGTGACCCTCGGTGACGGTTCCACGGTCAACCGGGGCTGTGTCGTGCAGACGCACCTGTTCCATGACCGCATCATGAGCATGGACCGTGTCGAGCTGGAGGAGGGGGCGACACTCGGTCCGCACAGCGTGATCCTGCCCGCCGCGTCGATCGGCGCGCACGCGACGGTCGGCCCGGCCTCGTTGGTGATGCGCGGCGAGAGCGTCCCCGTCGGCTCCCGGTGGAGCGGTAACCCGATCGGCCCGTGGAAGGCGGTGAAGGTGCGGGCGTACCAGTCGACGAAATAGGATTGGCACCGATGCCCTCCACCTCCGCCCCGCACCCGTATCTCCCGCATTCCGGTGACCTCCGTTTCTCGGTCTCGCATACCCGGCTCGAACTCGACTACACCCCGCGCACCAACCGCCTCGAGGGGCGCGCCGAGTTCGCCGTGCGCGTGCTCGCAAAGACCCGCGACCTGCGCTTCGACCTCGTCGGACTCCGGGCTGTCAAGGTGCGTGTCGACGGGAGGGTGCACAAGCAGGTGAAACGGGGGGAGCACGCGCTGCACGTGCGCTTCGGTTCCGACCTGCGGCCGGGGGCCGAGCTGACCGTCGTGATCGACTACGCCGGCAGGCCCGCGCCGCGACCGTCGCTCTGGGGAGAGGTCGGATGGGAGGAGCTCACTGACGGTGCACTTGTCGCCTCGCAGCCGTGCGGTGCGCCCACCTGGTTCCCCTGCAACGACCGGGTCGACGACCGGGGAACCTACGACATCGAGTTCACGTGCGACCGGGACTTCTTTGTCGCGGTGACCGGTGTTCCGGGGCGGGTGACGTCGGCGGGGGGCAGGTTGACCTGGCGGTTCGCGAGCCACGTACCTACCGCGACGTACCTGCTCGCCGCGCACGTGGGTGAGTACTCGGAGTATGCCTTCCGCCCGACGACGGTCGGTGACGTCGTCGTCGGTGCGGTGCGAGCCGGGGCGCGCGCTGTCACCGGGCGTGCCCCGCGGGGGGTAGGGTCCGCCAGGCTCATCGCCCCGCCGGCCCGGTCCGGTCCCGTGCGCGAGGCGTTCGCCCCCGTGCCCGACATGGTGGCGGCATTCGGGGACTGGTTCGGGGACTACCCGCAGGAGGACCTGACGGTCGTCGTCGTCGACGAGGACCTGGAGATCCCGCTCGAGGCGCAGGGCATGGCGTCCTTCGGACTGAACCACTGTGACGAGTCCGAGCAACGCCTCATCGCCCACGAGCTCGCTCACCAGTGGTTCGGCAACAGTGTCGGCCTCGCCAGGTGGGAGGACATCTGGCTCAACGAGGGGTTCGCCTGCTTCGCCGAGTGGGTGTGGTCGCAGGAGTCCGGCGGACCGTCGATCGCCGAGTGCGCCGACTCGCACCACGCGCAACTCGCCGGGCTGCCGCAGGACCTGCGGCTGCTCGACCCCGGCGCCGCCGACATGTTCGACGACCGCGTCTACAAACGGGGCGCGTTGCTGCTCGAGACGCTCAGACGGACCCTCGGGGACGAGACGTTCCGGGACCTGCTGCGCACCTGGGCGGACACGAGACGGCACTGCCTCACCACCACCGCCGAGTTCACGGCCCTCGCCGACTCGGTGAGCCCCGAACCGCTCGGCGAGATCTGGCGGGCCTGGTTGCACGGCACCCCGCTGCCGGACCTGCCGGTGGGGTGACCGCGGCCCGGCAGCGGGATGCGGTGGCACGGACGCGCTGCGCCGTGGTTGCCGCAGGGGGCAGGGAACGCCACCCGGGTACTCTGGACGCATGACTGACAAGCGAGACGGACCGGGCACCAACGTCCCCAGCAACTGGTTCACCGGTGGTGCGGAGTACGCCGCCTTCCGCCCGTCGTATCCGACGCAGGTGTCGTCCTTCCTCGCCGACCTCGCCCCCTCGACAGGCGTGGCCGTCGATGTGGGGTGTGGGACAGGGCAGTTGTCCACGCAGCTGGCGGACTACTTCGGCCGCGTCGTCGGCTTCGACCCGAGCGAGTCGCAGATCGCGGCGGCCGAGCCACACCCGAACATCAGGTACGGGGTCGCTTCCGCGGAGAGCCTGCCGCTTCCGGACAGCTCGGTGGATCTGGTCACCGCAGCGCAGGCCGCGCACTGGTTCAACCTGCCGGAGTTCTACGCCGAGGCCCGCCGCATCGCCGCGCCGGGAGCGGTGATCGCCCTGGTCAGTTACGGTGTGTTGCGTATAGCGGACGCCGACCTGCAGGAGAGGTTCGGCCGGTTCTACTACGACGAGATCGGCCCGTTCTGGGATCCGGAACGACGCTACGTCGATGAGGGCTACCGCACCCTCGAGTTCCCGTTCGAGGAGTTGGACGCCCCGGAGCTCAGTATCGACCGGGACCTGGACCCCGAGGAGTTCCTCGGCTACGTCGGCACCTGGTCGGCGGTGCGCAAGGCCGAGGAGGCCGGGCGGGCGGACCTGTTCCAGAACTTCCGTGCCGACATCGTGCGGATCTGGGGTGGCAACGGGAGGCCGCGGCAGGTGTCGTGGCCGGTGACGGTGCGCGTCGGGCAGCTCTGACCCGGAGTTCCCCGGAGTGACCGACGAGACAATCTGTTGACATGTCAACCACTTCCGCTAAGGTGGTGCGCGTTCATTACTTACTTTATGAAAGGACGCCATGCCTTCCGTCGTCGGCAGTAACACCCTCTCCCGCACCACCTCTGACATCGTCATCCTCATCGCCCGCGTCGCCGTCGGTGTGATCCTCTTCGCCCACGGTTGGCAGAAGTTCTTCACCAACACCATCGACGGCACCTCTGCCTTCTTCGCGTCGGCGGACGTGCCGGCGGCCACGGCGTCCGCGATTTTCGCCGCCACCGTGGAACTGGTCGGCGGCGCACTTCTCGTCGTCGGCCTGTTCACCCCGGTCGTCGGTGTCCTCGTCGTGATCGACATGCTCGGTGCCTGGTGGTTCGTCCACTCCGACGCCGGCACCATCTTCGTCGACGGCGGCGGCTATGAGCTGGTCCTCGCACTGGCGGCCGGCGCCGCGCTCGTCGGCGCCGTCGGCGGCGGCCGGTTCAGTCTCGACCACCTGTTCTCTGCCCGCCGCGGGAACGCCTGAGTATCTGCGCGTCCCCCGGTGCGCCCCCGGTACCTGCAGGCGACCACGGGGTGCCCCCGCGATCCACCCCCGTCACCCGTGGTGCCGTGGGGCTCTGTGGCGCGGTGTGGTGTGGCGCGGTGCCGTGGGCCTGCGGTGACGGGAATCAGACTGTGATGTTATCGATATTATGAACATATAGTGGTCGCTATCACACGATGGCGCCGTTACTTTGGTGGACGACAACCAACATCACTGGAAACCGGGAGCATCCCGGTCCGTCACGGAGGTAGCCAGTCCCATGACCATCACCGCACAGGGCAGCAATGTCTACGCAGCACCCGGCACCGAAGGTTCCCTGATCTCGTTCAAACCCCGCTACGGGAACTTCATCGGCGGGCAGTGGGTCGAGCCCGCTGACGGCCAGTACATGGAGAACCTCAGCCCGGTCGACGGCAAGGTCTTCTGCGAGGTCCCGCGCTCGAAAGCCGCTGACGTGGAGAAGGCCCTCGACGCCGCCCACGCCGCCGCCCCGGGATGGGGGAGGACCAGCGTCCAGGAACGTTCCCGCGTCCTGCTGAAGATCGCCGATGTCCTCGAGGAGAACCTCGAGGCCCTCGCCGTCGCCGAGACCTGGGACAACGGCAAGCCGGTCCGTGAGACCCTCGCCGCTGACCTTCCGCTGGCGGTGGACCACTTCCGGTACTACGCCGGCGCCCTGCGTGCCCAGGAGGGCCGCCTCTCCCAGATCGACGAGAACACCGTCGCGTACCACTTCCACGAGCCGCTGGGCGTCGTCGCACAGATCATCCCGTGGAACTTCCCGATCCTCATGGCGGCGTGGAAGATCTGCCCCGCCCTCGCAGCAGGTAACGCCATCGTCCTCAAGCCCGCCGAGCAGACCCCGGCGTCCATCCTCGTCGTCGCCGAACTCATCGGTGACCTGCTGCCCGCCGGCGTGCTCAACATCGTCAACGGGCTGGGTACCGAGGCAGGCGCCGCGCTGACCGCTTCGGACCGCATCGCCAAGATCGCCTTCACAGGGTCCACCGAGGTCGGCAAGATCATCAACAGGGCCGTCGCCGAGAAGCTCATCCCGGTCACCCTGGAACTCGGCGGCAAGTCCCCGAACATCTTCTTCGGGGATGTCATGGACGCCGATGACGCTTTCCGTCAGAAGACGCTCGAGGGTTTCTCGATGTTCGCGCTCAACCAGGGCGAGGTCTGCACCTGCCCGTCCCGCGCGCTGGTCCAGGAGAACATCGCCGACGAGTTCCTCGAGCTCGCCGTCGAGCGTGTCCGCCAGGTCAAGGTCGGCAACCCGCTTGACCCGGACACCATGATCGGCGCCCAGGCGTCGGCTGAGCAGATGGACAAGATCTCCAGCTACCTCAGGTCCGGCCCCGAGGAAGGCGCCGAGGTTCTCATCGGCGGTAGCGTCCGCACCGTCGACGGCCTGGAGAACGGCTTCTACGTCGAGCCGACCGTTCTCAAGGGCAGCAACAACATGCGCTGCTTCCAGGAGGAGATCTTCGGCCCGGTCCTCGCCGTCACCACCTTCAGGGACTTCGACGACGCCATCGCGATCGCCAACGACACCGACTACGGACTCGGCGCCGGTGTCTGGGCCCGTGACGGCCGCACCGCCTACCGTGCGGGCCGCGCGATCCAGTCCGGTCGCGTGTGGGTGAACAACTACCACTCCTACCCGGCCCACGCCGCGTTCGGCGGCTACAAGAAGTCCGGTATCGGCCGCGAGACCCACCTGATGATGCTGGACCACTACCAGCAGACGAAGAACCTGCTCTGGTCCTACGACGAGAACCCCAACGGGCTCTTCTGATCCACATTCTGATCCTTCGCACGGAGAGTCTGGTGACGCGAATCACCGGACTCGGGCGTACCATCAGGTGGCATGAGCGATCTCAGTAAGTGGACCATCGCGATCCTGGCCACCACCGGCTTCGAGGACACGGAAGTCAGCCAGGCGAAGCACGCCGTGGAACAGGCCGGCGGTCGTGTCCTCATCGTCGCGCCGCAGGACGACATCATCACCGGCAAGCGCGGTACCGCGTTCACCCCGGACATGGTCACCCCCGATGCGGACGCCGCGTCCTTCACCGCCCTGATCCTGCCGGGCGGCGTGACCAACGCCGACCAGTTGCGGCTCGACGAGCATGCCGTCGCCCTCGTCCGGGGCATGGCAGCCGCCGGAAAACCCATCGCCGCGATCTGTCACGGCGCCTGGATTCTCACCGACGCAGACGCCGTGCGCGGCCGCACGCTGACCTCGTCGCCCACCCTGCGCACCGACCTGGTCAATGCCGGGGCCACCTGGGTCGACGAGGAGGTGCACGTCGACGACGGCTCTGCCGTGGGGGACGGCGCCACGACCTCGGGTCTGCTGATCACCTCACGGACCAGGGCGGACATCGACGCCTTCAACGCGGCGATCGTGGCGAACGTCGGTCGGTGAACCCGGGCGACCGCGACCCCGGTGTTACTCGGTCGACTCCGTGGCCCCGGCCCACTGGTTGATGCCGCGGTCCACCGCGTACCGGTCGATCTCCGCGAGCTCGGCCCCGGTGAACTCCAGGTTCCTCAGCGCGTCCAGCGAATCGTCGAGCTGCTCCACCGAGGACGCCCCGATCAGCGCACTGGTGACCTCGGGGCGGCGCAGCACCCAGGCGATCGCCATCTGGGCGAGTGTCTGCCCACGACCGGCGGCGATGTCGTTGAGTGCCCGGATGGCGGCCAGGGTGTCGTCGGAGAGGAACCCGGTGTCCATCTTGTGCGTCCCCAGACGGGACCCCTCCGGCACACCGTCGAGGTACCGGTCGGTGAGCAGCCCCTGCGCCAGCGCGGAGAAGGCGATCACGCCCATGCCCTCGATCGCGCAGGTCTCCAGCAGCTCGTCCTCGGTCCACCGGTTGAACATCGAGTAGCTCGGCTGGTGGATCAGCAGTGGCGTCCCCAGGTCCTTCGCGACCGACTGGGCCTTCCGGGTGAGCTCGGGGGAGTAGGAGCTGATGCCGACGTAGAGGGCCCGACCGGACCGGACGATGTGGTCCAGGGCGGCGACGGTCTCCTCGACCGGGGTCTCCGGATCAGGCCGGTGGTGGTAGAAGATGTCGACGTAGTCCAGGCCCGTCCGCTTCAGTGAGGCGTCGCAGCTGGCCACGAGGTACTTCCGCGACCCGCCGAAACCGTAGGGCCCGTCCTGCATGTACCAGCCGGCCTTGGAGCTGATCAGCAGCTCATCGCGGTACGGCCGGAAGTCGGACGCCATGATCCGCCCGAAGTTCTCCTCCGCGGCCCCCGGCACCGGGCCGTAGTTGTTGGCGAGGTCGAAGTGGGTCACACCACGGTCGAAGGCGTGGCGCAGGATCTCCCGCTGGTTCTGCAGTGGGCGGTCGGAGCCGAAGTTGTGCCACAGTCCCAGCGTGATGGCGGGCAGCTTGAGCCCGGAGACGCCGCTGCGGCGGTAGGGCATGGCGGGGTGCCCGTCGGTTCCGGTGTAGCGGGTGTCGGCGGCGCGGTAGATGTCGGGGTACACAGGATCGCTCATGGCAACGAGGCTACGCCGGAAGACAGTGTGGCCGGACCACGTGCACAGTGCGGAGAATCATGTAAACTCCGTTCACTACACATGCCGCCTACCCGAGGAGTTGATCGTCCACCATGGACGATGGTGAACCGAGGTGAGTACCGCCACCGCAGTCGCGGCGCTCGCCGCCGGCGTCCTCGCCGTTCTCATCCTCATCGCACTGAACGCCTGGTTCGTAGCCCAGGAGTTCGCGTACATGTCCGTCGACCGGTCGCGCCTGGCCGCCGCCGCGGACGCCGGGGACCGCAGGGCGGCACGCGCCCTGTCGGTCACCCGCCGCACCAGCTTCATGCTCTCCGGCGCACAGCTGGGCATCACCGTCACCGGACTGCTCGTCGGTGAACTCGCCGAGCCGCTGATCGGCGGAGCGGCCAGTGAACTCACCGGTGTCTCCGCGGCAACGGTCGCGGTGCTGGTCCTCCTCACCGCCACGGTCGTGCAGATGATCACCGCCGAGCTGTACCCGAAGAACCTGGCCATCGCCGCGCCCGAACCGCTGGCGCTGGGTCTGGCCCGCTCCACCGCGCTGTACCTGAAGGTCCTGGGCCCGCTCATCGCCTTCTTCGACCGGTCATCCAACACCCTGCTGAAGCTGGTCGGCGTCACCCCGGTGGAAGACGTCGACTCGACCGCCACCCCGCGGGAGCTGGAGCGCATCGTGGCGGACGCCCGCACCTCCGGTGACCTGCCCGAGGACGTCTCCGGTGTCGTCGAGCGGATCCTGGACTTCCCGGAGCGCACCGTCGCCCACGCGATGGTGCCGCGGTCGCACACCGGCGCGTTGGCAGCCACGGACACCGTCGCCCGCGCCCGCGCCCGCATGGCCGTGGAGCACACCCGCTACCCGGTGGTCTCCGGAACGGGGGACGCCGAGGTCCTCCACGGCGTCCTCCACCTGGAGGACGTCCTGTCCCCGGACCTGGACCAGTCGGCCCCGGTCGTCGACCTGGTCCGGGATGCGGTGGTCCTGCCGGAGGCGATGAGCCTGCCGGACGCCCTCGCCGCACTGACCGACCGTGACGACCGCCTGGCCTGCGTCATCGACGAGTACGGCGGCGTGTCCGGTGTCCTCACGGTGGAGGATCTCGCCGAGGAGATCGTCGGTGAGCTCACCGACGAGCATGACGCGGAGGCCGCCGCGGCCACGGAGCCGGGTGTGCTTCCCGGCGACGAGCACCTCGACGAGGTCGCGCGCCTGCTGGGTGTCCTGCTGCCCGGTTCGGACGCCGAGACCCTCGCCGGCCTGGTCATCGAGCACGCCGGCGACCTGCCGCAGGTCGGCGACGTGGTCCGCGTTCCGCTGCCCGCCGATCCCCGTGACGTCCTGTCCGATGCCCCGGCCCGCGTCCTCGTCGCCGAGATCCGGGCCGTGGAACGCCATGTGCCCGCCGAGGTCGCTCTGACCGTGGAGACCGTGGAGGAGCCCCGATGAACACCGTGACCGTCATCATCGTCACCGTCGCACTGCTGCTGGCCAGCGCCTTCTTCGTCATGATCGAGTTCGCGCTGCTGGGTGCGAAGCGTCACCGGCTGGAGGAGCAGGCGTCCACCCGGGTCACCGCGCGCGCCGCCCTGCGCGGCATGGACGAACTCACCGTCATGCTCGCCGCCGCCCAGCTGGGCATCACCGCCGTCACCTTCGCGCTGGGCGCGGTGACCAAACCGGCGGTGTCCTCGTGGATCATGCCGCTGGTCGAGGCGGTGGGGCTACCGCACTCCGCGGCGTACGCCGTCTCCTTCATCCTCGCGCTGCTGGTCGTGACCTTCCTGCACCTGGTCATCGGTGAGATGGCACCGAAGTCCTGGGCGATCGCCTTCCCGGAGCGGGCCGCGAAACTCATCGCGGTGCCCGCCCGGGCACTGGCGTGGCTGCTGCATCCGCTCCTGGTCGGCATGAACCGGGCGGCGAACCGCCTGGTCCGCTGGTCGGGGGTGGAGCCGGTCGACCGGGCGGCCGCCGGTGGGCACGACGCCGACTCACTGCGCCACCTCGTGGAGCACTCCGCGCAGTCGGGTGCGCTGGACGCCGCCGACCGGGACCGGGTGATCGGCGCACTGGACCTCACCCGCCGCTCGCTGGGCGAACTGTCCGGCGAGCCGGTCCCCGCGCTGCCGGCCACGGCGACCGTCGGGGAGATTCAGGACGCCGCGTCCGCCTCGGGCCAGATGCGCGTCCTCGTGGGTGACCGTGGGTTCGTCCATGTGCGCGACACCCTCACCCAGGGCCGCGATGCCCGGGCCGGTGAGACCGGGGTGATTCGTCCGTTGCTGGTCCTGGACCCGGAGCTGCCGGTGCACGAGGTGCTGCGGCGGATGCGGGAGCACGGTGAGCAGATCATCGGTGTCGGCGACCCGTCGGCGGCCGGTGACACGGCTGCGGTGCGCATCGTGGTGCTCCCGGAGATCCTCGCCGTCGTCCTGCCCTGACCGGCCTGTGGCGGACCGCTACCCCAGCAGTCGCCGGGGGATCGACAGCTCCAGCAGCTCCCCGAGCGACAGCGCGTCGCGCGAGAGGATCTCCCCGCACACGTACCGGGCCTGGTCCTCCGGGTCAGGAATGCGCCGCGCCGCTGAGAGCACCGAGGTCAGCAGACCGTGCTCACCACTTCCCGCCGGTCCCCAGGCGCGCCATGCCGCCGCAGTGACCAGGTGTTCCAGGGTCATGCCCTTCGGCTCCCGGGCAGCCATCGTCTCGTCGACGTCACGGGCCGCACCGGGCGTGCGCGCAGCCTCCCGGCCCTTGCGGGGGCGCACGTGCAGGTCCTGCTGTCCGACGCCGGCCACCGAGCCGTCCGGGTTGGTGATGACGCAGGTGAAGGCCACATTGTAGTATCCGTCGGCCTCGATGCCGGCGAGGATCTCGGCGCAGAGTCCGTCGGTGACGTGCACCGGCATCCGGGCGCCGTTGCGTCCCGGGGACAGGAACTGGAACTGTCCGGTGCGCGTCCAGGCCTCGTAGTCGGGGCCGAGCCGCTTCATGACCAGCGTCCCGAAGAGGAAGTCGGTCATGGCGAACAGGGTCCCGCCGAATGCGGCGCCGTGCATGTTCTGGGTCAACGGGCCGGAATGCAGCACGACCTCGCCGTAGGACCAGTCGTCGGTGATGTTGTGGACGCGCACCCCGTTGCCGGCCAGCGGCGGCCAGATCGCGAGGCCACGCTCGAAGGCCCGGGGTGAGGAGAAGACGCGCTTGAGCACGGACCTCTCGATCTTCTTCAACGACGTCGTCAGTGCACTCAACATAGTTCTGGATACGTTACCTTTTCCGGGGCGCATCCGGGGGTGGAACAGGCACCGCACCTCCGCATTCTGGATTATTCTGGGACGCGACCCGTTGACATCAGCGGACTCGACAGCACACCACATGCCACACGAAGGAGCGTCTGACGACCATGAGTAATTTCACCGTCCCGGGACTTCCCGAAGGTAACGCCAAGCAGGTCATCGATATCCTGCAGGAGCGCCTGACCGCCTACAACGATCTCCACCTCATCCTCAAGCATGCGCACTGGAACGTCGTCGGCCCGAATTTCATCGGCGTCCACGAGATGCTCGACCCGGAGGTCGACGCGATCCGTGCCAACGCGGACGCCGTCGCCGAACGCATCGCCGCCCTCGGCGGGGAGCCGATCGGCACCCCGGACTCCCACGCACCGGGCCGCGAGCCGTTGCAGTACCCGGTCAACAAGGGCACCACCATCCAGCACCTCACCGCCCTCAACGAGGTGTACGACAAGGTCATCACCGATTCCCGTGAGGCTGACGCCGCCCTCGACCAGCTCGACCCGGTCAGTGAGGACATGTTCATCAGCCAGATCGGCGCGATGGAGCAGTTCCAGTGGTTCCTCCGCGCCCACCTCGAGGACGGCAACGGCAACCTCCCCGACGGGCAGTAGCCCCGGGGGAGGCTCCGCAGCTCCCACAGTCACAGTCACAGCGGGTAAGCTCATCGCGCAATGACTGTCCCGAACACCACCCCGCATTCCCCGCGCACAGCGTCCCGACCGCTGGTGCGGGGACTTTTCGCCGTTGTCGTCCTCTCCGGGTTCGTCAGTCTGGTCTGGCAGTCGGCCGGCGTTCTCACCCACACCCGGGACGCCTTCCTGCTCGATGTCGGTGTCTTCGTCGACGCCGGCCGGGCGATCCTCGACCACGCCCCGCTCTACGGTGACGGCTTCCCGTCCCGCTCCGGTTTCGCCTTCATCTACCCACCTCTCGCTGCGGTGCTGTTCGTGCCGTTGACCTGGATGGATGAGACGACGATGCAGTTGGTGTGGACCTGGGCGTCGCTGGCGGCGTCCTGGGCGGTGCTGACGATGGCGGTGCACCGGGTCACAATGCTGGCCGGCGCGTCCGCCATGTGTCGCCGGCTCGCGCCGCTCACCGGACTCGCCGCCCTGGGCTACGCGCTGCTCCTCGAACCGTTGCAGGTGCACCTCATGTACGGGCAGATCAACGTCTTCCTTGTGCTCCTGGTCGCCGCTGACCTGCTCGGGTACACCCCGCGGTGGCTGCGCGGGGCGGGTGTGGGCGTCGCCGCGGGCATCAAGATCACCCCTGCGGCTTACGCGCTCGTCTTCCTCGTGACGAGGAAATGGGGTGACCTTGCCAGATCCCTCGGCGCTTTCCTGGTGACTGTGGTGATCGGCTGGTGCTTCCGCGCCCCGGACTCCCGGTTCTTCTGGACCGAGGAGTTCTTCAACAGTGACCGTGGCGGTGGGCCGGGGTACCCGCCGAACCAGGCCCTCACCGGTCTGCTCACCCGTGCCGGGATGGATCCGGACACCGCGCAGTCAGTCATGGTCCCCGGCCTGCTGGTCATCGCGCTGATCGCCGGCTGGGCGGTGTGGCGGCTGTCGGCGGCGGGGCGTCCGCTCAGCGTCCTGCTGACGCTGGTGCTCGCGGTGAGTGTCTCCGCGCCGATTGCGGTGACGCACCACTGGACCGGCATCATTGTCGCCCTCGTGCTGCTCGCGGCCCAGGTCGTGGCCCTGGTCACCGGACACCGCGACGGCTGGGACCGGCCGACCCTGGTGGGCACCCTGCTGCTGGTGGCGGCGAACCTGTCCTTCGGGCGGCTGAGCGACGACGGCTACCAGTCGCCCGAGAACCATCACTACCAGGTGCTCCCGGAGAACGGCCCGTGGTCGTTCAGCGACATCGGGATTGTAGACTTCCTCTACGGAAACATTCAGGGCATCGCGGGCATCATCTGCCTGGCGTTGCTGTGCCTCGCCGCATGGCGGGCTGAGCCTGCTGCCCCTGCTGAAGTCAAGGAGTCCCACACTTCTGATGCGTAACATCTTCCGGACGGTCGCCGGCTTCTCGGCGGCCGTCCTCGCCGCGTCCGCTCTTGTCGCCTGCTCGTCGGAGGAGGACGGCACAGGCTCCGCTGTCACCACCGTCACCTCCCTCTCCGAAGTGGTGACGTCCCCCGCCGGGGCCCCGGCCGCTGAAGGGTCAGTCGACGACGGGGGTTCCGGGGACGCCGCCGCGTCCTCCGACGACGATGTCGCCGCGGCACTGGCCACCCTCGACACCCTGGCGGTGAAGGGCCGTGCCCCGAAGACCGGTTATGACCGGGCGCTGTTCGGTCAGGCGTGGGCGGACGTGGACCGCAACGGCTGCGACACCCGCAACGACATCCTCGCCCGTGACCTCACAGACGTGGTGTTCAAGAAGGGGTCCTGCCGGGTGCTGTCCGGGATCCTGGATGACCCGTACACCGGGCGGACGATCAACTTCGTGCGCGGTCAGGACACCTCCACGGCCGTGCAGATCGACCATCTCGTAGCCCTGTCGGACGCCTGGCAGAAGGGCGCGCAGCAACTCTCCCCGGAGCGGCGGGAACAGTTGGCGAACGATCCGGCGAATCTGCTGGCGGTCGACGGCCCGGCGAACATGCAGAAGCGGGACGGGGACGCTGCCACCTGGCTGCCGGCGAACAAGTCCTTCCGCTGCACGTATGTGTCGAAGCAGATCGACGTGAAGGCCGCCTATGCGCTGTGGGTGACGCAGGCGGAGAAGGACGCGATGG
>NZ_CACZOO010000353.1 GCF_902782855.1 uncultured Corynebacterium sp. | reverse complement strand
GCGGGGGGCCGATGCGGCCGGGTCACCGGTGAGGATCCTCGCCAACGCATCAGGGTCGAGCGCACCGGTCACCGAAGCCCGGTTGGCCGGCGAAGCCATCCGCGGGGACGAGGTGTTCAGCGTGAGGACCAGGTCCGCGCGACGCGTCATCCCCCGGACCCGGAGACCTGGCACGGCGGCCAGCCCCGCCGTGGTCGTCCCCTGCTCACCGGTCACCACCATCTGCAGCTGGCCGGTGCGCAGCATCTGCGTGCCGGTACGGGCGTCCGGCACGACCGAGAGGACGATCCGGTCGCTGCGTGCCGGCGACTCCCCCCAGTAGCGCTCATTGCGCTCCAGCCGGATCTCACCACGGGCGGTGTCCACGGCGCGGACCCGGAACACCCCGCCGGACGCCGCGGGCACCCCGGACATCATCGTGTCGAAGCTCCGCCCCTCCGAACGGTAGATGTGGCTCGGCAACAGGTCGGAGAAGAGGTCCCGCCAGTCCGGGTCCGGCCCGGTGAAGGTGACGTCGACGGTCCGCCCTCCCGCGGAGACCGACAACCGGTCGATCATCGCGTACCCGGCGGAGTCGACGACCCCGGAGCTCACCGTGATCTGCTGGTGGAGGTAGTCGAAGTCGGCGCCGGTCACAGGCGTCCCGTCCGACCACTGGGCGTCGGGCCGCAGCACGTAGCGGACAGCGGTCGGGGCGACCTCTGTGCCCCCGGTGACCTCCACCGACTCCAGGAGGTCACTGTTGACCTCGGTCCGGGCACCCGTGCCCGCACCGTCGACGGGCACGGTGAAGGCACTGGGCAGGGTGAGCTGCGCGACCACGCTCGTCGCCAGGGAACGAGAACCGATGAGATGGGGGTTGAGATCGGTCGGGATACTGTCCAACCCGACCGTCACGGTACGCAGTTCATCGGGGACCGGACCGTCGTCCGGCGTCGTCGCGGCGGAGGTGCCGCCCGTCTGCGGGGCGGCCACCGTCGGTGCGTCCGAGGGACGGGCCTGGCACCCGGTGAGCACGGCGCCGAGCAGAGCGGCGACACCGAGGGAGGCCACCACTGCCGAGAGCCGCCGGGGGCGACTGACTTCTACCACTCCCGACGGCTCCTCTCACCCGTGCCCCGTGCGCGGGACGACTACCGGTTCACGATCACTTCTTGTCGCGCTGCTTGGCGCGGGACGCGGCACGGCCGCGCTCGGTGGCACCGAGGATACTCTTGCGCACCCGGGTGGCGTCCGGGGTGACCTCGACACACTCGTCGTGGCCGCAGAACTCCATCGCCTCGTCCAAGGAGAGGCTACGCGCCTTGGCCAGCGTCACGGTGGCGTCCGCGGTAGCGGAACGCATGTTCGTGAGCTTCTTCTCCTTGGTGATGTTGATGTCCATGTCCTCGTCGCGGTTGTTCTGGCCGACGACCATGCCCTCGTAGGTCTCGGTCCCGGGCTCGACGAAGAAGGTGCCGCGGTCAGCCAGCTGGGTCAGCGCGTAGGCGGTGATCTGACCGGTGCGGTCGGCGACCAGGGAGCCGTTCGGACGGTCCTTGATCTCTCCGGCCCAGGCGTCGTAGCCGGCGGAGTAGCTGTTGGCGATACCGGTGCCGCGGGTCTCCGTCATGAAGATGGTGCGGAAACCGATGAGGCCACGGGCCGGCACGAGGAAGTTCATCCGGATCCAGCCGTTACCGGTGTTGTCCATGCCCTCCATGCGGCCCTTGCGTGCGGCCATGAGCTGGGTGACGGCGCCGAGGTGCTCCTCGGGGACGTCGATGATCATGTGCTCCCACGGCTCCTGCAGCTTGCCGTCGACGGTCTTGGTGACCACCTGCGGCTTACCGACGGTGAGCTCGAAGCCCTCACGGCGCATGGTCTCGACGAGGATGGACAGCGCCATCTCGCCCCGGCCCTGCACCTCCCAGGCGTCGGGACGCTCGGTCGGAAGGACCTTGATGGAGACGTTACCGATGAGCTCCTGGTCCAGACGGTTCTTCACCACGCGGGCGGTCAGCTGGTTGCCGGAACGGCCGGCCATCGGGGAGGTGTTCACGCCGATGGTCATGGAGATGGCGGGCTCGTCGACGGTGATCTTCGGCAGGGCGACAGGGTGCTCGGGGTCGGCGAGGGTGTCGCCGATCATGACGTCCTCGATACCGGAGATGGCGGCGATGTCACCGGCGATGACCTCGTCGGTCGGGACGCGGTCCACACCGACGGTGCGCAGCAGCTCGGAGATCTTGACGTTCTTGATGTGTTCGTCGCCGTTCTCGTCATAATGGATCCACGCGACCTGCTGACCCTTGTGCAGGGAACCGGCGAAAACGCGGACCAGGCCGATGCGGCCGAGGAAGTTGGACGAGTCCAGGTTGGTGACGTGGGCCTGCAGCGGGGCGTCATGCTCAGCGGAGGGCTCCGGGAGAACCTCGTAGATGACGTCGAAGAGTGCCTGGAGATTCTCGGCATCCGGGACGTTGCCGTTGCCGGGGTTGGTGGTGGACGCCTTGCCCGCGCGACCGGACGTGTAGATGACCGGAAGGTCGAGGAGGGTCTCAGCGGCGTCGGCCGCCTCCGGGTCGTCGAGGGCGGACGCCAGCTCGAGCAGCAGGTCCTGCGCCTCGGAGACGACCTCGTCAATGCGGGCGTCCGGGCGGTCGGTCTTGTTGACGCAGATGATGACCGGCATCTTGGCCTCGAGGGCCTTGCCGAGCACGAAGCGGGTCTGCGGCAGCGGACCTTCGGAGGCGTCGATCAGCAGGACGACACCGTCGACCATCGACAGGGCGCGCTCCACCTCGCCACCGAAGTCGGCGTGCCCGGGGGTGTCGATGACGTTGATGATGAGGTCGTCGCCGTTCTTGCCCGCACCCACACGCCGGATGGCGGTGTTCTTGGCGAGGATGGTGATGCCTTTCTCCCTCTCCAGGTCACCGGAGTCCATGACACGGTCCTCGACCTGTGCGTGGGGGTCGAAGACACCCGACTGACGCAGCATCGCGTCCACGAGGGTGGTCTTGCCATGGTCGACGTGCGCGACGATGGCGACATTACGGAATTCAGTCAGTGACACAGATCCAGGTCTTCCTTATTGTGCGGGGAGAAGCAACATTCGGGCATATCGGGGCCGCCGATATACGGACGGGGGTACAGCGTACCCGCTCCACCGCCTATTCTTCTCATCAGACAGGAGCGCGCCATCCAGACGTTACGCATGTTACTGTTGTTACTAATGTGACTCATGAGGTTTTCGAAAGGCTCCACGTGCACACCATCCGACGTCCCCGCCGCATTGCCGCAGCGCTCCTGGCTGCCGCGACGGTTCTCGCCGTGCCCACCACCGTGACCCCGTCCGCCTCCGCCCAGCCCCTGCCCGTGTTCCCGGCGGTCCCGGTCGACGACCTGGGACGCCCCTCCCCCGAACTCCTCGACCGACTCGAGCACTTCGCCGACCGGCCCGGTCTACCGGAGCAGGTGAAGGACACGCTGCTACGGGTCATCGGTTTCTTCCGGGGCGACGGCGACGCCGGGGTGGAGCTACCGGAGAACGGTCCGGTGTTCACCCAGTTCGGCTGGCCCACCGTGGCGACCGACTGCATCGGCGGGACCTCGAACGCCGTGGGCACCGCCATCGCCGTCCCCGGTCCGGCGCCGCTCCCGCTGCCCGGGGTGGGTCCCGGCCAGACCGCTTTCGTCTTCACCGCGCTGGGCACCGGCCCCGCCGCCGCCCGGCAGACCACGACCATGCAGGTCGACTGGCTCAATGTCGCTGACGGGAGGACGGGGCGAACCCCGCTGGTCCCCGGCGGTCTGAACACCGGGGGCCCCGCAACCGTCAACGGCCTGGCGGACACCGGATCCGGACCGGTGGTGGGCGTGCTCAGCGGTGGAGTCACCACCGACGAGGAGCCCGGCCCCGCAAACTGCGAGTTCGCCCCGACCGTCGGACTGACACAGGTCGCCTGACGGACCCCACCGTGGTACAACCGCGGACATGAACGGTGCACACCCTCCGAAGACCGAGATCTTCGACACGGCATCCGACGTCAACACCGACCCCAAGGGTATCGCCCGGAAGGTCGAACGGTGGGGCGGGGACGCCACAGCACTCTACATGGCGCGTCCGGCCGACCACCCCAGGTTCGGCTACCTGGAGAGCTGGCTGCTCCCCGACGTCGACCTACGGGTCAACCGCTTCCACTTCCGCAACGGCACCGGCCACGGTTCCTACCCCTGCCAGGACCTGTACGTCGACATCGCGCTCGTCGATCCCCCGGTGTCCCCGACGGACGGTGTATGGCGCACCACCGACCTCTACATCGACCTCGTCACCTACGCGGGAGGGTACTGGGAGGTCCTCGACCTCGATGAGCTGGGGGACGCCCTGACCGCGGGCCATGTCGACGCGGAAACCGCCCGGCGGGCGCTGGACTCCGCCCAACGGCTCATCACCGGAATGATCGACGGGGGCTCGGTGGAGGGATGGTTGAGTGGCCGAGGTATCAACCTCACCTGGGCGGACCCCGGTGCGGTCACCCCCGCACCCCCGGTGGCCGACGCCTGACCTCTACTTGAGGATCTGCCGCCCCATGACCATGCGGCAGATCTGGTTGGTGCCCTCGTAGATCTGCGTGATCTTCGCGTCGCGCATCATCCGCTCGACCGGGAAGTCACGGGTGTAGCCGTAGCCGCCGAGCAGCTGGATGGCGTCGAGCGTGACCTCCATGGCGATGTCGGAGGCGAAGGCCTTCGACCCTGCGGCCATGAGACCGAGCTTCTCACCGTTCTCGGCGAACCCGCGCTCGGCGTTGGAGGCGGCGGTGTAGATCATCAGCCGGGCGGCGTCGATCTTCATTTTCATGTCCGCGAGGGTGAACTGGGTGTTCTGGAAGGCCGCGATCGGCTTACCGAACTGCTTGCGCTCCTTGACATAGGCCACGGCGGCGTCAAAGGCGCCCTGGGCGATGCCGAGGGCCTGCGCCCCGATGGTCGGACGGGTGTGGTCGAGGGTCTGCAGGGCGGTCTTGAAACCGGTCCCCTCCTCACCGATCATGCGGTCCGCCGGAATACGGCAGTCCTCGAAGTACAGCTCCGCCGTCGGGGAGCCCTTGATGCCGAGCTTGTGCTCGAGGCCGCCGACGCGGAATCCCGGGTCATCCTTGTGGACCATGAACGCGGAGATCCCGCGCGAGCCGGCATCGGGATCGGTGACCGCCATGACGGTGTACCAGGTCGACCGGGAGCCGTTGGTGATGAAGCACTTGGAGCCGTTGAGGACCCACCCGTCACCGTCGCGGACGGCCCTGGTCTTCATGCCGCCGGCATCGGAGCCCGCCTCACGCTCGGTGAGCGCGTAAGAGGCCATCGCACCGTTGGCGATGTCCGGGAGCACCTTGGCCTTGAGTTCCTCGGAACCCTGCAGGATCAGACCCATGGTGCCGAGCTTGTTCACCGCGGGGATCAGCGAGGACGACCCGCAGACCCGGGCGACCTCCTCGATGACGATCACGGCTGCCAGTGAGTCCGCACCCTGTCCCCCGAATTCCTCAGGGATGTGGACGGCGTTGAAACCGCTCTCGTTGAGGGCCTTCAGCGCCTCCTCCGGGAAACGCTCGTTCTGATCGACGTCCGCGGCGTGCGGGGCGATATCCTGCTCGGCGATCTGCCGGATGGCGGACCGCAGATCCCGGTACTCCTCGGGCAGCTGGAAGAGATTGAACTCTGGGTTGAAGGCCATGGATACTCCTGTTTCCTGGAAGTCATCGTGGGTGTGGGAGGGAGACGCCATGACGGGATAGTCTTCATCTGTTCCGGCATCACCACTGACTCGACATGCTAGTCGGGTGCCGGGGGAGCGACCTGCATCGGGCCGGCCCTACGGCTAATGTGGGTCACATGAGCATCAGGACATTGCTTCCATCACATCGGTCCACCGCCGTCGCCGCCGTCACCCTCGCCGCCGTATCCGTCCTCGCCGCCTGTGGTGACGACGACGGCGGTGACACCGGCGGGTCCGCCGGCGGAACCGACGCCGGGACCACCGTCACGGCAACCGATGCCGCCACCACCGGGGACGCCACCGCAGTCACCGCCGTCACCGCCGACGACCGTTGCCACACCGGCGGCCTCGCCGTCACCGTCGGGGACCCGGAAGGCGCCGCCGGCAGTGTCTACCGGACCCTGACGTTCACCAACTCCTCCGGCGCGGACTGCACCCTCAGCGGCTACCCCGGGGTCAGCCTCGTCACCGGAGCAGACGGAGCGACACAGGTCGGCGCCGCCGCAGACCGGGAACCCGCCCGGCAGGGCGATGCCCCGGTCATCACCCTCTCCCCCGGTGACACCGCCACCGCCGACCTGAAGATCACCAACCCCGGCGTCTTCGGCGACCGGTGCACCGCCACCCCGGCGGACGCCCTGCGCGTCTATCCCCCGGACGAGAGGGACTCCACTGTCGTCCCCGTCGACGGGCTGACCGGCTGCTCCGGGGAAGACGCACCGGTGACGCTACGCATCTCACAGCTGCGGGGATGACCCGGCTCGCGCGCACCCCCGCACCGCTGCCGAACTGTCGTTAGGCTGGGCCCCATGAGCGACATCGTGATCATCGGCGGCCACGGCCGCGTGTCCCTGTTGACCATCCCCCTGCTCGTCGCCGACGGGAACACCGTCACCGCCGTGGTCCGCGACCCCCGGCACATCGACGACGTCGAGACCGCCGGAGCGACCGGCAGGGTCGCCGACATCGAGACGATGAGCACCGACGACATCGTCGGACTGCTCCGTCCCTTCGACACCGTCATCTGGTCCGCCGGGGCCGGCGG
>NZ_CACZOO010000352.1 GCF_902782855.1 uncultured Corynebacterium sp. | reverse complement strand
CACTTACACCGCCACATCCCCGTAGGGCATCAACGTCTCGACCCACGGGAACACCACGTCCATCAGCAGGAAGAACAATCCAGCCACGGCAGCGAGCACGATCACCGCCCGCAGCAGCGAGGGCCCCGGAAGATGGCGCCAGATCCACGCGTACATGTCACACCCCCTCGGCCAGCTCGGCGGGCACCAGACCATCCGCCCTCGGCTCCGACCGTTGCAGCACCGCATGGACGATCATCCGCTCCCGGTTCGAGAACTGCGGGTTGCATGTCGTCAACGTCAACATCGGCAGATCACCGTCGAGCACCTCGGCGATCCCCGTCCCCGGCACCGGATCCAGGACACCGACGTCACCGGGCACGGTAATATGCCGGCCGGACAGGTCCGCGTACCGTCCAGACGACACCTCCGTGGCCGTCGGTTCACCCAGGCACCCGGATGCTGCGGCATGACGAGCACCCGGATCCTCGGCCGGGGCGCCCTCCACCGGCAGAACCCGGTAGATGTACCAGGTCGAGACCGTCTCAACGACCACCGCGTCGCAGGTCCCCAGGTGCCCCAGGTCATTGAACGGTGCACCACGTCCCACCCGGTGCCCCGCGACCGCGAAGTTTCCCGGCTGCCCCGGCAACTGCGTGGTCGTGTAGTGCCCCGGTCCCGTGTTCAGAGCTGCATCCGACGTCCCCTCCACCACCGCGTAGCTGAAATCCGGGCCGAATGAGGGGATGAACATCCGGGCGAAAGCCGCGCCCTCGGCATCCTTCGTCACCGGGCGCGGATTCTCATCCGCCCACCGGCGGTCCAGATCCCCGGACACCTGCGACTGCAACCTGCCGGATTCGATGTTCGTCCACCACGACTGGTAGACCACGAATAGTGCGACCACCACCCCGACGGTCAGCAGGATCTCGCCGACCACGGACAGCGTCGTGATCCCGCGCTGTTTTGTCATGACCCCGGATTCTCCCACCGATGGCGGGCCACCGATATGTTTCGCCCCCTGACCTCACCCCTCCCGCAGACCAGTCACATGGTCGACCCGTATCCGTCCGGCACCGGCGGAA
This sequence comes from uncultured Corynebacterium sp., assembly GCF_902782855.1. Classification (GTDB taxonomy): domain Bacteria; phylum Actinomycetota; class Actinomycetes; order Mycobacteriales; family Mycobacteriaceae; genus Corynebacterium. The sequence continues at coordinate 5,449 of NZ_CACZOO010000352.1, read as the reverse complement.
CCTGCCGAATCCGTCGAACTCCCACCCCGGCGACATGACGGACCGACAGTGAGACAGGACAACGGGCGTACTCACGCGTGAAATGATGTTCCGTTCAATCAGGATTAATCGGCAACGACCACGCCGGCCAACTGACACGAAATGACGACACGATGAAATCGATGGTGCGCTGGCGCTGCTGTTCCGCAGAGTCGTCGAACAACCCGTCAGCCCCGTCAGGACGTGGATCCCGGTGAAAGCGGACTATGTTCCCCAGAGAGCAGGCGATAGTCAGCCCGGCGAAAATCACCTGCCCCTCAGAAATTCCAGTATCCATGAGACCTTGACCGTAGCTACCCAGTGGAGAATCCAGGGCATCCGCAACGACCTCACGAGGTCGGGAAACCGCATTGACAAGTCCGGGGTACCGGATCATCAGTTTCCACCATTCATCGGAGAAAAGACGGAGTATCGATTCCCGGTCAGAGCGATCTTTCAAAGGCTCCACAGTGGAGAATGCGGCACACACGCAGGCCCGCATCAGATTGTCACGCGTCGAGAAATGACGGTACACGGCGGCCGGGGTGACCCCCAGCTCCTGTGACACTCCTTTCACGCTGAATGTGTCGATACCGAGCCGCAGCGCGACATGTACCACGTCCTCCGAGGAGAACTGCGGCGGACGCCCGAGTCGTGCAGAAGTGCCCACGGCGCCCCTACTCCTCATGCGCGGTACCCGCGCCCTGTTCCCCAACCACCGGCGGCACCTCGACCGCCTCCTCCAGAGGAAGGGCAGCGTCATCGGGCTCCGCCGCCGCCACCTCCTCGCCGACGGCGACGACACTATCGCTCGGGTCTTCGGGAGCTGGAGTGTCCGCGTCGTTCACGGGAGCCGCACCTGCTCCGTCATCCACGGTCGCCTGCTCGCCAACGGACTCCGCGGACTCTTCCCGGTCAACCGGTGTCACCGTCGGCTCGACCGCTGCCGGGACCAGCACCGTTTCCGTCGGCTCCAACGCCTCCGTCGGCTCCACCGCTTCCGGGGCCTCGACCGCTGCCGGGACCTCCACCGCTTCCGACGGCTCCACCGTTTCCCTCGGCTCGACCGCTTCCGTCGGCTCGACCGCTACCGGGACCTCCACCGCCTCCGACGGCTCCACCGCTGCCGTCGCCAGAGCTGCTTCCACCGACTCAGGATCGACGTGTGCAGGGCGTTCACCGGCAGAAGCCCACGGCCCGTCCACCGGTGCGGTTCTTTCCCGTCCACGGTTTTCTCCGGCAGCCGACGGCACCCGTCCCGCCGGCAGATCGGCGGTCGACGATCCGGGGCGGGACCGCACCTCGTCCCGCCACTTCCCGTCGAGCCCGACGAGATCCCCGGCGGCGTCGCCGTCAGAGGTCAGCGCGGTGAATGTCCTGCCCGGTACGGGCAGATCGTCGAGTTCAATGCTGGGATCGCCGAGAGAGCCCGACCAGGAGACGATGCTGAGTTTCGGGGAACGATCGGCATCCGCAGCCTGTGCCACAGCTGCGACGGCGACCGGGTCCGGTGCAACATCGCCGTCGATCTTCGTCGCCGACGTTCCGGGGAACAGCACAACCTGGTTTCCCCTCCACTCCACAGTGACCGGCTCCTCAAGCACCACATCAGAGGGAAGGAACGCCCCGGTAACCCGACGACCGGAGACAGTTGTAGCTGACGAGAACACGCTGCCCCGGTCCCGTACCGCACCCACCAACCGGTCAACGAGCGCATCCCGGGACCGCTTGTCCGCGAACTGCCGCTCCAGCGCACTGTTCCCCAACGCCAACGAAGGACGCACTCCGGCACCCCACCCACTCCCGTGGGCGACATCACTGGTGTGCGGAGCGCTTCCCGGAGCGAAGGAACCGAGGATACTGGCGCAGTCCCCCGTACCGAACGCCGAGGTCGGAGAGCTCACGGCGAGACAGGTGGACTGCTCCATCGTCGACACGTCAACCGGACTGCTCGAGTTGCCGTGCCCTCCATCCCCCTGTTCGGTGACCCCGGTCTTCCTGATCCCCAGTACAGTCAGCAGATCCACGTCAACGGGGCGGCCGAACCAGGACACGACGATGCCGTCAGTGTCGTTCGCCCCGCTGTCGGAGACGCCGAGGGCGGAATACGGCACAATGCTGCGGTCGACATCGATCGACCGCAGCATTCTTGCGGGCAGGCCCAGCGCCGTCGTCACGCTGAGACGGGCGGTCCCGTCACGCATCGCCTCCGACAAGAGGTGCTGACCGGTGTCAGTACCGTTACCGGCCCGGTCCGTCAACGCACCCGGATACCCCGGTGCCGGCAGGATGACCGGTTGCGTCGAATCGTAGGACTCACCCGTGAGATAGCCGGCCACCGCGAGGGCAGCTGACCGACGATCAGCGTTGGCGTCCACCAGTTGTCCGGACCCCCCGTCCGAACACCCGTCCGAACCCGACACGTCACTGCCGCATTCCCGCGTAGTCACCCAGCGGTGCGGCAATGCGGCGTCATCCTTCACCTCCTGATAGGTCGTGTACCTACCGAGAGCGGATGGGTCGAACCGGGGAAGTCCCAGTTCCTCGACGATCCCGGCGGTGGCGTCATCCCCCAGGGCCGCAGCACTGATGAGATCGATCAGGGTCCGTTCACCGAGTGCGTAGGAGATCCCGCCGACCCGGACACTGTCCCCCAGGTCAATGGTCATGCCCTCGACAGCCATGGCAATATCCACTGTGTCCGGCACAACCACGGCCCGGTCTCCGTCCAGCTTCCGGTCACAGTCACCGAGATCATTGACTGCGACCGGCCGCATGCCCGCGGAATTCTCCGGCGCGGCGTCCCCGTCCTCCGGGCACACCAGAATACGTCCCACCACGGCGTCTCCACCCAGCAGATCGTCAAACTGCCGGGAATCGAAGTATCCGGTGTAGGAGTTCTGAGCCGAGGCAGAAGGACTGATCACCACTCCCGCTCCAAGTGTCGCCGTCGTTCCGAGGCTCAGAATACCGGTACTCCATTTACGAATTCCTGAATTCTTCGGAACCCTGCGGTGCCGTCCATGCGTTTTCATGTCATAGCATCTTTCTCTACTCGGCGGATCAGACAATCAGCTAACGTGTTCATTGGTCGGTGACGGTAGAACACCCTGCGACATCTTTCACCACCACGATTCCCTGTAGGTCATTGATCCCGGACGGAAGCGACAGCGTCCGCCGTCACCTGGTTCACGGGAGCAGCCGTTCTCGAGACACGGACCTGCAACTTCGCTTCCCGGTACACCCAGTCCTGGGGATCAGCCGCCGCGTCCCCTGCCCGGGCCTCCTCGGCGATACCGCGGTACACCGCAACCGCGTCCCTGGCCGCGGTCAGGTCCCCGGGCACGGGGTCCCCGCCGTTACCGTCGATCCATGTTTCGAGGGTGTCCGCCGCCTTCTCCGCCGCGGTCGCCATGTCATCGAACATCACCGCGGCATCCACTCCTGTGACTCCGGCGTAACTGTCGATGACCGACTGCCAGCCCGCGTGCGCTGCCGTCACCGCACTGAACAGTTCGACCTGCGGATCATGGACCGTCTCAGCGTCCACCGGTGATTCTGCGTACAAGGTCGCGCACTCCGGGGATCCGGCGACCTCATCCACCGTCTTCCGGTTAGGCAACGGCGCCGTCTCGGACAGGTCCGCCGCCACGGCTCCGGCGGCCGCGCTCGCGGCATGGACCGCCTCTCCGAGGGGATCACCGTCGTCACCGTCGACGCTCCCGGCGTCATCCGCGGGTGCCGTCGCGTCGCTCACCGCAGCATCATGCAACATGTGTGCCTGATCCGTCAGCAGGTCACGGACAGCTTCCAGTGCCGGTGTGAACTCCACCGGTTCGGTCTGGTGCACCGACGGAACCCGGGGTGCATCCACCGGCAGCCGGTCCACCGCGGCCGCCGCGTCCTCCGAGAGAGTGAGTACCGCTGCACGCAACGTGCTGTCCCGGGATTCATCCGGCTCCCCGATACTGTTCTCCAGGGCGACGCTGTAGGCGTCGCCACCGTTGCGGAGGTCCAGCACCGGAGTGCACACCGAACGGTAGAACACGACCGCCTCATCGAAGACGGTGGCGTTGAACATGTCGGCGCCGTCCTTTGTCTGCATCGGACGGGTGTCGTGCGCCGATGAGGCGAGCGCCACCCCCACCAGCCCGGCGCACAGTACGGTGACGCCGGCACCGACGATGACGGGGTGCTGACGGAAGAACAACGGCCAGCGCACCCTACACCACCGCCCAGACATAGAGCCCCACGGTGACGATCACGCCCATGATCACCGTCGACAGGACGAACGCACCGAGGAACGGGCGCCGTCCAGCCTGGTCACGACCACCGGTGCCGTACACGATTCCCCCGATGACGACGGCCACCGTCAGGAGCGCGACGATCACCGTCGGTGCCAGCGGCAGTGACGCGCCCAGACGGAGCACCACCGTCACCGCACCGGACAGCACCAGGGAGCCTGCGGACAGCAGGAGAGCGAAGATCCCCATCTTCCGGCCGAGACGGGTCGGGCGCTTCCCCGTCAGACGGTTCATCTCGGCGGCCTCCTGTGAGTCCGGTCCGCCGGGGAACCCGTCCGGATCCGGTTCCGGCGTGGAACCGTCATCCCGGTGTCCGAAGAGAACAGGATCAGTCAACATGCGGTACCTCATCAACGTTGTCGAACGGTGTCGGCGCGTCCGACCCCTGGTTTCCTGCTCAGCGTCCGGCGGACGCGAGACCGGTCAGGGTCTCCCACAGGTCGGCCGGAACGGAATCCTGACCTGCCGCCAGGGCCTTCGCGTAGAGCCCGGCACGGACCCTCGACGTCAGAGCCGAGGGGCCGGCGGAGGGCGTGCCGGTGGGCTCCGCATGGTGGCGGCCCTTCACCCCGAGCCCGCCGAGGAGATCCTCCAGCGAGGATCCGGCGGCCCCGGCCTTCCCCTGCGTGCCCTGGCCGCTGAGCGCCTCGATGAGTGCACCCAGCGGAGAGGACGCCGGCTGGTCCCCGACCTGTGTGAGCTCTTCGGTGATGTTCGCGGCCTGGCGCTGCACCTCCTGGAGCCTGGCGACCGCCAGATGCTCGTCGATGTACCTGTCGACGGCGGCGGGATCCTCGATCTCGGGCAGGATGAGCCCGTGCTCCCGGACGCCGGCGGAGATCCCCAGGACGAGGGTCCACGATGCACCGAGCCGGCGAGACGCGTAGTCACCGGCGAGATCCGACGCGGAGCTGCCGGCCGGAGGCGTGTGCGGGGCCGGACCGTCGACGTGGTCTGCGGTCGTCTGATCTGTTGCGGGCATGTGGTCCTCCAGGTGTCGGGAGCAGGAAGGGGTTGGGTGATGGAACGGGAAGCCGGACGAACCCGTCGACCGACGGGGCCGACGGGGTGGCCGTCCTACGCGGCGACCAGTGCGGTGATGTCCACGATGGTCCGGTCCCGGGTGT
>NZ_CACZOO010000351.1 GCF_902782855.1 uncultured Corynebacterium sp. | reverse complement strand
GATGGTCGGACCGACCTCTCGTGTGAGGGTGTGTACTTGGTGAACGCCTGGCGGGTGGTTGAGACAGGTTGAGGGGAGCCCGGGCAGGCTGAGGGGAGCCAGGATGGTTGCGGAGTGCCCGAAAAGGATGGATCAGGGGCCGACAGGGGCGAAGTGAACGGAAAGACACCCCCTACCGGTCCTTGCCTCGCTCCAACAGTTCCCGCAGATACCCCGCATAAGCTGACCTGCCGTGCGCATCAGCGGCAGCGGCGAGCCCGGCGTCCCCGATGAAGCCCATCCGCCAGGCCACCTCCTCCGGACAACCGATCTTCAATCCCTGACGCTGCTCGATGGTGCGGACGAAGTCACCGGCGGCCATGAGATTGTCGACCGTGCCCGTATCAAGCCAGGCAGTGCCGCGCGGCAGGATCTCGACCTGCAGGTCACCGCGCTCCAGGTAGGCGCGGTTGATGTCGGTGATCTCCAGTTCCCCCCGGGCGGAGGGATGCAGCGACCGGGCGATGTCCACCACGTCAGGGGCGTAGAAGTACAGCCCCGGCACCGCGTAGTTCGAGTGCGGCTGCTCCGGCTTCTCCTCCAGCGACGTCGCCGTGCCGTCCGCGGCGAAGGTCACCACCCCGTAGTCGGACGGGTCCCGCACCCAGTAGGCGAAAATCGCCCCTCCCCTGACCTCGTGGAAGCGTCGCAGCTGCGTACCCAGGCCCGCACCGTAGAAGATGTTGTCGCCGAGGACCAGAGCCACCGGCTCGGAGCCGATGAAGTCAGCGCCGAGGATGAAGGCCTCGGCCAGTCCGTTCGGTGCCTCCTGCACCGCGTACTCGATGGACACCCCGAACTGCGAGCCGTCCCCGAGGAGCCGCCGGAACTGGTCGTTGTCCTCCGGAGTGGTGATGACGAGAATCTCGCGGACACCGGCGAGCATCAGGGTGGTCAGCGGGTAGTAGACCATCGGCTTGTCGTAGACCGGTACCAGCTGCTTCGACACACCGAGGGTGATCGGCCGGAGTCGCGAGCCGGTCCCGCCGGCGAGGATGATGCCTCGCATCACTCCCCCTCCCAGCCCTCGGCCTCCGCGGTGGCGGCCTCCCAGTCGTGGCGGAGCTCCTTCTCCCAGCCGCGGCACTCGGAGTAGCCGGGGAGGGACGCCCCAACCTCCCGGTACCCCGGTGCAGCCCGGTCCTTGTCGGACAGGATCAGGTCCCCCACCGCCAGCCCGGCGACCGACCAGTCGACGCCGAGGGCGGGGTCCAGCGGGTCGACGCCGTGCTCCGCATCCGGGTTGTACGTCTCGGAGACGAGGTAGCACACCGTCGCGGAACCGGAGCCCCGCGGGACGACGAAGCCGTGGCCCATCCCCACCGGCAGGTACAGTCCTCGCCGGTTCGCCGCGGAGAGTTCGACGACGAGGTGGCGTCCGAACGTTGCGGACCCGCGACGCAGGTCGACGATGACGTCGAGGACGCGACCCGCCACACAGGTGACGTACTTCGCCTGCCCCGGCGGCACGTCGGCGTAGTGGATGCCGCGGACGACGCCCTCGGCGGAGGTCGACAGGTTCGCCTGGGGGAGGTCGAGGGGGTAGCCGAGCTTGTCGGCGACGACGTCCGCCCGGAACCATTCGAGGAAGGTGCCGCGGTCGTCGGGAAAGACGCGGGGGGTGTTCACCCAGGTGCCGGTCAGGGGAAGATCGACGATGCCGGGTTCGTCAGGGATACCGCTGAACTCACTCATGCCCACAGAGCTTAGCCGCCGGACGCGACACCGCCCCTCTCCTACGCCGGTACGGACGCGTCGGAGATGCGACGGTGGCGGCGCCCGGCGTCACGCCGGTGCGGGACCCGGCGAGGGACCCGGCGCGGTGAGCCCCACGGGGAGAACCGTGCTCGGCTCAACGCACCTCGGTGGTGTTGAGGACACCACCGTCAGGGGTGATCCACCAGTTCACGTCCACACCGGCGTCGAGCCCCGCCGCCTGTCGCACCGGACCGTCGATGACATGCTGGACCGTACTGAGTACGGCGACGGTCGTCGACGGGCCCGAGAGGGTGACCAGTCCCTCCTTCGAGCCGGCGGCCGCCTCCGCGACCGGCACGGCGGAGAGGACCCTGGCGCTGACCGGGTCGATCCACACGTGTCCGTTCGCCGGGTAGATCCACTGGTCGGGCGTGGACGCGGGGGCGGCACCGGCCACAGGCGCGGTGAGTGCGGCTACCACCGTCCCCGCGAGCGCCAGCGTGGACGCGGTGAGCACGGTGAGCACGGTGCGGGTGAGGGTCCGGTTCAATCTCGTCATGGCCCCCGACCCTACGCGACCGTCCCCTCCCCGTCAGCTCCCGTCCGCCCACCGCTAGCGGTCCAGAACGTCCTCCGCTGCACGGTAGATCAGCTCGGCGTCCCGGCGGGAAGATTCCCACCACGCACGGTGGTCCCGGTACCACTCCACCGTCGCTGCCAACCCGGTGGCGAAATCGGTGTAACGGGGCTCCCAGCCCAGCGCGCGCATCGAGGACGGGTCGATCGCGTAGCGCAGATCGTGCCCCGGCCGGTCCGTGACGTGCACGAAGTCGTCCGCGTCCCGCCCGAACAGGCCGTTGAGCGCATGGACGCACTCAAGGTTCGACCGCTCCCCGTCGGCGCCGATGAGGTAGGTCTCCCCCACCACACCACGCTCCAGGATCGCCCAGACCGCGTCATTGTGGTCATCGACGTGGATCCAGTCACGCACGTTCTCACCGGTGCCGTAGAGCCGTGGCGTCACACCGTCGAGCAGCCCGGTGATCTGACGCGGCAGGAACTTCTCCGGGTGCTGACGCGGACCGTAGTTGTTCGAGCAGTTCGAGATCGTCGCGCTCAGCCCGTGGCTCCGCACGAAGGCGCGCACCAGGTGGTCCGCGGACGCCTTCGACGCCGAGTACACCGACGACGGCGCATACGGCGTGTCCACGGTGAAACGGTCCTCCGCACCCGGTTCCCCCGACCCCCGCAACGGCAGATCGCCGAAAACCTCGTCGGTGGATATGTGGTGCAGGTGGACCCGGTGACGCACGCACGCCTCGGCGAGCACCGCGGTGCCGCCGGTGTTGGTGCGCACGAACCGCAGCGGGTCACGCAGGGCGTTGTCGTTGTGGCTCTCAGCGGCGAAATGCACGACCGCGGAATCGCCGACGCCACCGGCCGACGCGGCCCCCTCCCCCACGGACGCCACCAACCGGTCGACGAGGTCGGCGTCCGTCACCGACCCCTCGACCACCTCGACGCCGTCCAGCCCGGCGAGGTTCGCCGGGTTCGCGGCGTAGGTCATGGCGTCCAGCACCGTGATCCGCACCTCAGGGCGGGTCTGCAGGGTGCGGTGGACGAAGTTGGAACCGATGAAACCGGCCCCGCCGGTCACCAGCAGACGGGTGGGCGTGCGGGGCCGGTCGAGAACGGTCGACATCAGTTCAGTCCGGCGTAGGAGTGCAGACCCGAGACGACGATGTTGATGAAGAAGAGGTTGAAGACCATCGTCGCGAAAGCGAAGACGTTGATCCACGCGGCCGGTAGGCCACGCATGCCCGGGGTCGCGCGGGCGTGCAGGTACGCCGCGTAGAGGATCCAGGTGATCAGGGAGACAGTCTCCTTGGGGTCCCAGCCCCAGAAACGGCCCCAGGCCGCGTGCGCCCAGATCGCGCCGAAGACGACACCCAGCCCGAAGATCGGCAGGGTCCAGATCGCAGAGCGGTAGGCCAGGGCGTCCAGCTTGGAGGCGTCCGGCAGCGGGGTGACGATCTTGCCGAGCCAACCGTGCTCCCGACCCTTCGGCTGCGCACGCCGCAACACGTACAACAGGGACGCCATGCCCGACACCAGGCCGATGCCGCCACCGACGGAGACGGTGGTGACGTGGATCCAGTACCAGTTGGACTTCAACGAGGGGACGACCGGCGCGATATCGGCGTAGAGCTCGTTGCCGGCGTAGAACAGCAGCACGATGATCGGGGTCAGCAGCCAGGGCCACAGCACCCGCATCGCCTTGCGTCGAAGCACCACGTTCGCGATGACCATGGCCACCCCCGTGACCACGGTGACGTACTCGAAGAGGTTGCCCCACGGGAACCGCTCGGCGGCGAGACCACGGGTGACGAGGAAAAGCAGGTGTACGGCGACGGTGAGCCAGATCAGCGTCTGGGTCATCCCGCCCCACTTGTCGGCACGGCGGAACTTCGCCTTGATGGCGTCCACCTGGAAGCTCGGCGGGAGGTCGTCCTCTGCCATCGACCCGGAGGCGATGCCGGAGACATCGTTCCTCTCGTCCGCGAAACCGTCGCCGACATCGGCACCGTCGGCACCGTCGACGCCGACAGCGCCGACGGCCACCTTCGCCTTCGCACCGGTCTTCTTCGCGTCACCGAGGATCCGGGTGCGCTCCCGCCGCGCGTCCGTCGCCGAGCGCAGCATGCCGTAGTACACGAGTGAAACGGCGAGGCTGATCAGGTACAGCACCACCGCGGTCTTGAAGGCCAGGTCGGAGAACTCGGCCAGCCCCTGGTTTCCGTACATCCGTCGGTTCCTCCGGTTCAGGTTGGATATCAGTGGACAACGCTACCGTCGCGGTGCGCCGCTCACCAACACGTCGTCACTTGTCGTCCTCGGTGTCACCGCGGGCACCCGGGTCGCTGCCGGTGTCGGTGTATCCGGTGGCGCCCGCACCTCCGCTGATCTCCCCCTCGCGGCGCTCCCGGGCCAGCTCACGGTCGAGCTCGTCCTCCCAGTCGTCCCATTCCGCGTCGGTCTGGTCGAACGCCTCATCGAGTTCCTCGGCGTCAAGGTGGAGCAGCTGCTCCGAGATGCGGTTGAACTCGCGTCCCCAGCCTGCGGAGTCGGTGCGGGCCAGGCCGGCGATCTCCAGGCGGCTGCCGCCGTCGCCGAGGTCGGTGACACGCACCCAGAACCGACGACGCTTGATCGTCAGCGAACCGACCAGGCTGATCAGCATGAGCAGTGCGAAACAGAGCACGAAAATCTCGGTACGGTCGCGGCTGATCTGCAGATTCACGAACTCCCTGGCGCCGTCGAAGGAGATCTTCGTACCGTCGTCGAGGGTCACGTCCTCACCCTGACGCAGGTTCACCCGGTCGAGCTTCTGCAGTGACCCGTTGTGCAGCTGCGTCTGGGACAGGGTGAAGATGTCCTGGCCGGTACCCGAGTCCAGACCCGTGTCGCCACGGTAGATGTCGATGGCGACCGCCGGGTCCTCCATCGCCGGGAAGCGCGAGGACAGCAGCGCGTTGTTCTCACCGGTGAACTCGGCCGTCGGGGCGAACAGACCCTGGATCGCCAGTTGATTCTGCCGGCGTTCCTGCAGGTCCGGGTACATTCCGGCCGGCGGATCCATCTTCAGTGCACCTGAGGAGAGGAAATAGGTGAGGTCATCCGGGCGGAACTGGATCGTCTCGGTGCGCTTCTCGCCGTTCGGCCAGGTGACGGTGAACGTCGGGGCATAGCCGTGGCCCTGCAGGTAGACGCGGTCACCGTTGATCGTCAACGGGTGGTTCACCTTCAGGGTGGTGTGATCCCACTCGTCGGTGGGTCTGAGGGCGTCATCCCCGGCGGCGTAGTCGACGCCCGAACTGAAGTCGACGGCCTGGCCGGAGGGAAGGTAGTCGGCATGGAAGTCCTTGACGTTGACACAGAAAGGCGTCAACGTGGTGCCGTCGAAGGTCGGACCGTAGCGCAACGAGTCGAAGTTCGCGACAGCGGTGTTGCAGAACTGGGAGTTCTCCGTACCCGCGACGACGATGACCTGACCCTCGTAGTAGACCATCCGACCGACGAGGACGGACACCAGGATGCCGACCAGTGACAGGTGGAAGACCAGGTTCGAGAACTCGCGGAGGTAGCCCTTCTCCGCGGAATACGACCACTTCCCCGCCCGGTCCTCGGACGCCTCCGTCGCCCCACCGGTCCACCGGCGGAACCTGGCGGAGATCTCTTCCTGCACCTGCGCGGCGGGGGCGTCGACCGTACCCGTGACGTGGTTCGGCATCCGGTCCAGCCGCTTCGGCGCGGCCGGCGGGAGCTTACGCAGGGCCTTCCAGTGGTCGATGGAGCGGGGCAGGATGCAGCCGATCAGCGAAACGAACAACAGGACGTAGATCGCGGCGAACCACGTGGAGCTGAAAACGTTGAACAGGCCCAGCCTGTCGTAGATCTCCGCGATCTTCCCGTTGGCGGCGAGGTAGTTGTCCACGTTCGCCGAGTTCAGGGACCGCTGCGGCAGAAGCGCCCCCGGGATCGCGCCGACGGCCAGGAGTAACAGCAGTACCAGGGCGGTACGCATCCTCGTCAACCACAGCCACGCCTTCTTCGGCCAACGGAGAATACTGCGGAGCATGGGGACCTTTCGTGCGGGTTCCGGAGTCGTCGGGCTCCGGCGGGGAAACTGTCCGGAAGTCTAGGGGCTGTCCCTGTGAGTACAGAAAACAGGGGCAACGGGGGCGGAGTGCGTGACCG
>NZ_CACZOO010000350.1 GCF_902782855.1 uncultured Corynebacterium sp. | reverse complement strand
CTCCGGCGGCGGTGAGGTGGCCGACGCCACCGTGGTGGACCCCGCCACCGCGATCCTGGGGCCCGACGACGCCCCGGCCGGGTTCACCTGGGTCGATACCAGTGGAAACCAGGCTGACCCCGCCGCCGTGCAGCAGATGAACCAGATCTTCGATCAGTTCAGCTTCGACTCCCCGGCCTGCCAGGAGCAGTTCAACCAGAAACGTCAGCTCCTCGGCACCGGGCAGAGCGGCCCGACCTCCACCTACGCCAAGGATGCGGACCCGCAGAACTCCCTGGTGGCGTTGAGTGCCGGTACGGCCCCCACGGGAGACCCCTACGCCTGTGACGGTACGAAGGCATCCATGGCCGACGTGGGCATCAACATGTCGATGAAGACCACCGCGCTCGACCTGACCCTCAACGGGGTGGACAATCTCGTTGCGACACGAGTGGACACGACGGTCAGCGCGCAGGGCCAGACCGAGACCTCCTCGCAGATGCGCATCAGCGGGCAGGTGAACGGGACCTGGTTCACCGCCGAGAGCACCGGTGACGTCGACCAAGCGGTCGTCCAGGGCCTGGCACAGGCCCAGGCGGACCGTCTGCGGGGCTGAACCTGGTCAGCCGCAGATCGTCGCCGCGTCGATGACGAAGCGGTAGCGTACGTCGGAGCGGGCCGCCCGGTCGTAGGCGTCGTCGACGTCCGCGGCGTCGATGAGCTCGATGTCCGCGGCCACACCGTGCTCCGCACAGAAGTCGAGCATCTCCCGGGTCTCGGCGATCCCGCCGACCAAGTGGGCCAGCCAGGGACCGCCGCTGTCCGGTGGGCACGCGTACCGGGACACTCAGCGGCTGTTCCGGCAGTCCTATCTGCACCATGACACCGTCGAAGCGCAGTGTCGCCATGTAGGCAGCGGTGTCGAGGTCCACACTCACCGTGTTGAGTATGAGATCGAAGCGGCGCGAACAGGTCTTCGCGAAACTGCCGTCGGCGGTCGAGATCAGGTCCACGGCACCGAAACGCAGTGCCTCGTCCCGCTCGGACTCCGAGTGGGAGAGCACTGTGACCTCCGCACCCATCGCCACCGCGATCTTCACGGCGACGCGGCCGACCCCGCCCATTCCGACGACGGCGACGCGGCGTCCGGGGCCCGCGCCCCAGTGCTTGAGCGCGGAGTAGGTGGTGATCCCGGCGCAGAGCAGGGGAGCTGCGGCCGCCGGATCAAGGGAGTCCGGAACACGGAGGACGAAGCTGTCCCTGGTGACGATCTCGGTGGCGTAGCCGCCCTGGGCCACCTCCCCGTCGGTGTACCGGTTCTCACTGGCGTAGGTCATTACCGTGCCATTCTCGCAGTAGCCCTCTTCGTCGGCCCGGCAGGCGTCGCAGTGGCCGCAGGAGTCGCAGAAACAGCCCACCCCGACCCGGTCACCGACCGAGAAGCGGGCGACCGCGGACCCGGTGCCGACGACCGTGCCGATGATCTCGTGGCCGGCCATCAGGGGTACCGGCTTGTCTCCGAAGTCACCGCGGACGTTGTGGATGTCGGAGGGGCAGATACCTGAGTAGTCGACGCGGATCCGGACGTCGTCGTCGCGCAGGGCCCGGCGGGTGATCTGCAGGCTGTGCAGGGGCTCTCCGAGCGAGGCGACACCCCGGGCGGCCACTGTGCGGGTGGTGTTGTCCGTGGTGAAGGCGGTAGTCATGTCTGGCGTCCTTTCGGGGAAAGCAAACACCCCCGCACCCGGCGGAAGCCGGGAGCAGGGGTGAGCCGTGACTGGTAGGGGGAGTTCCTAGCAGTTGAAGTACATCTCGAACTCCTGCGGGGTCGGGCGCAGGCGGACGGGGGCGATCTCGTTGTCGTACTTGTAGGAGATGTAGGTGTCCAGCAGGTCGTCGGTGAAGACGCCACCTTCGGACAGGAACTCGTTGTCCTCCTCCAGAGCCTTCAGCGCTGCCTCCAGCGAGGTCGGCGCGGTCGGGATGGATGCTGCCTCCTCCGGCGGAAGCTCGTACAGGTCCTTGTCGACCGGGGCGTGCGGCTCGATGCGGTTCTTGATGCCGTCGAGACCGGCGAGCATCATGGCGGCCATACCGAAGTACGGGTTACCTGACGGGTCCGGCGCACGGAACTCGAGGCGCTTGGCCTTCGGGTTGGACCCCGTGATCGGGATACGCACGGCGGCGGACCGGTTACGCTGCGAGTAGACGAGGTTGATCGGCGCCTCGAAGCCCGGAACCAGACGGTGGTAGGAGTTCAGCGTCGGGTTGGTGAAGGCGAGGACCGCGCCGGCGTGGTGGAGGATACCTCCGATGTAGTAGCGGGCCAGGTCCGACAGGCCGGCGTAGCCGTTCTCGTCGAAGAACAGCGGCTTGCCGTCCTTCCACAGGGACTGGTGGGCGTGCATACCCGAACCGTTGTCGCCGGCGAGCGGCTTCGGCATGAAGGTCGCGGACTTGCCGAACTGACCGGCGGTACCCTTGATGATGTACTTGAAGGACTGCAGGTCGTCCGCGGCGTGCAGCAGAGTGTTGAACTTGTAGTTGATCTCCTGCTGTCCACCGGTGCCGACCTCGTGGTGGAAGCGCTCGAGCTCGTACTCGGCGGCGATGAGGTTCTTCACCATCGCGTCGCGGACCTCACCGGTCTGGTCGATCGGCGGGACCGGGAAGTAACCGCCCTTGACCGGGGTCTTGTGACCCAGGTTCGGGGTGCCGTCGAGGTTCGTGTCCTTGCCGCGGTTCCACCAGCCCTCGTCGGAGTCCACCTCGTAGAACGAGTTGTTGATGTCGGTGGAGTACCTGACCTTGTCGAAGAGGTAGAACTCGGCCTCCAGGCCGAAGTTGCAGGTGTCCGCGATGCCGGTGGAGGCGAGGTACTCCTCGGCCTTGCGGGCGACGTTGCGCGGATCGCGGGAGAAGGGCTCACGGGTGAAGGGGTCGTGGACGAAGAACTTGATGTTCAGCGTCTTCGTCTTCCGGAACGGGTCGACCTTCGCGGTGGCCAGATCCGGGAGAAGGTTCATGTCGGACTCGTCGATGGTGGTGAAGCCCCGGACGGAGGAACCGTCGAAGGCGAGACCGTCGGTGACGGCGTCCTCGTCGAAGGCGGCGGCGGGGATGGTGAAGTGCTGTTCCACACCCGGGACGTCGGTGAACCGGACGTCAACGAACTCGATGTCGTTGTCCTTGATGAACTTCGTGACCTCTTCGGCCGTTGTGAATGCCACTGTGGGACTCCTTGCAGTCATGGTCGGCACAGCCTCGGTTTCCCGCAGTGTTCCACCGCGGTGGCTGAGTCTGGGAACAAGCTTATTATCGGGTTGTTGCCCGGTCGTCAATCCAGTGTTACCGACATGTAACACTCGCCGGGACCCCGGACGAGGGGCCTTCTTCAAGCCTACGGGACGGGTTGGGTGGCCGCTACGGCACCCCGGTAGGCTGGCTACCATGGCAAAGCAGCAGAGCAGGGGCAGTGACCCGGGCGGGAAGACCCCGAAGGAGCATCAGCAGCGGGAACGGCGGGAACGGCGCGCAGCACGTGCCGCCCAGCCGGTGTGGCTGGAGGGCCCTCAGGTTCCCGGGCAGTTCGAGGACCCGACGGACCTCAGCCCGTACCCGGGCAAGCTCCTCGGACTGCCCAAGGACGGTGCGGGTTCGGTCGCCCCACTGGCGCCGAGGCTGCTCGCTCTTCTCATCGACTGGTGCCTGTGCTGGGGCATCGCGGCACTCATCAGCTCCCAGACCGACGCCCTGGGCGACGTCGCCACCGGTACGATGATCGTCTTCATTCTCTGGCGTGTCATCACCGTCTGGCTGTTCGCCCAGTCACCGGGTCACGCGATCCTGGGGATCGGCGTCGCACGGGTGGATGACACGGAGAAACGGGTGGGATTCGTCCGCGCGATCGTCCGGACGATCCTCACCGTGTTCCTGTTCCCACCGATCATCCAGGACACCGACAGTCGTGGCATGCACGACCGCGCCACAGGTACCGCGGTGATCAGGACCCGGTAGCGGACAGGTCAGGGTCAGCCCCGCTTGTTGCGCTCGGAGGCGCGACGGGCACGACGGTTCATTCCGGACATGTTCGCCTGGCGGGGCAGCGGTCCCTTCGGCAGGGACGCTTCGCGGGAACTGAGCCTGGCAATGGAGTCGATGCGGCTGTTCAGCCCGTCGACCTCGTTCTTCTTGATGTTGCGGGGCAGCTTCATCAGCGCGGTCTGGATCTTGCGCACCTCGACCTCATCCTCGCCGTCACCGATGTACATGTCGTAGATCGGGGTGTCGCCGATGATACGGGCCAACCGACGACGCTCCTGCGCCATCAGCGGCTTCAGACGGGAACGGCTGCCCTCGCCGACGAGGACGACACCAGGAGTACCGACGACGCGGTGGACGGCGTCCATGTGGGTGTTGGTGGCCACGCCGGCCTGGGTGATCCACTTCATGCCCACACCCGAGCGAAGATTGTCCAGGGCCCAGGCTGCGGCGCCGGGCTGTCCCTCGATCTGGTCGTAGACGCCGGCCTGGAGCCGCCGCGAGAAGATGACCATCGCGGCGACCACGCCGATCAGCAGACCGAGAACGAGGTTGAACCACCAGGCCCCGAAGACCAGGCTCAACAGCAGCAGGAGGGCCACCGGGACCAGCAGCCCCAGCAGCATGTAGGGGACCAGTTTCTTGTCCCGCTTGCGCTGCAGCTGGAACGCCTGCCACATCTGGCCGCGGGTCTGCTTGCGCCGCGACTTCTTGGCGGCCTTCTCGAGCCGCTTGTTTTCCTTCTCCCGGGGGTCTTTCGCCATGGCGCCCAGTCTAGAGCATCACCGTCGTGCAGAGGCGACCGGAGTCTCCTTGGAAGCGCCGTACTTCTCCAGAAGGGTGCTGGCCTCCTGACTGGTGGAGGAGCCGAGACTGTCACCCAGATGGGAGAGATGCTCCGGCAGTGCCTCACCACGGGCGGCCTTCGCCTCGGCGTAGAGACGCCCCGAACGGTACGAAGAGCGCACCAGCGGACCGGACATCACCGCTCCGAACCCGAGTTCCCTGGCGAACTCGGAGTGCTCCAGGAACTCCTCCGGTTTCACCCACCGCTCGATGGGGTGGTGCATGTTCGTCGGACGCAGGTACTGGGTGATGGTGATGATGTCGCAGCCGGCGTCCTTCAGATCGACCAGGGAAGCACGGACTTCATCGGTGGTCTCGCCCATGCCGAGGATGAGATTGGACTTGGTGACCAGACCGAAATCCCGGGCCGCGCGGATGACCTCGAGGGAACGGTCGTAGCGGAACGCCGGGCGAATGCGCTTGAAGATCCGCGGCACGGTCTCCAGGTTGTGGGCGAAGACCTCCGGGCGTGCCTCGAAAACCTCGGCGAGTAGATCGGGCTTCGCCGAGAAGTCGGGTGTGAGGTTCTCGACACCGGTGTTCGGGTTGAGCTCGTGGACCTTGCGTACGATCTCCGCGTAGAGCCACGCGCCCTCGTCGTCGAGGTCGTCGCGGGTCACGCCGGTGATGGTGGCGTAGCGCAGGTCCATCTCGCGGATGTTCTCGGCGACACGTCGCGGCTCGTCCCGGTCCAGTGGGGAGGGCTTGCCGGACTTGATCTGGCAGAAGTCACACCGACGCGAGCAGGTGTCGCCGCCGATGAGGAAGGACGCCTCCCGGTCCTCCCAGCACTCGTGGATGTTGGGGCACCCCGCCTCCTGGCACACCGTGTGGAGCCCCGCACCGGAGACACGGTTCTTCATGTCCCGGTACTCGGGCCCCATCTTGGCCGTGGTCCGGATCCAGCGGGGTTTCTGCTCGATGGGGGTCTGCGCATTCTTGGCTTCGATGCGCAGAAGTCGTCGGCCGTCTGCAGCGATAGTCACAGTGCCCACCCTACGCGGCGGATGGCCGGACGTCGAAGACGCTCACGGTGATCACAGGGCATCGGATGCACTCCCCACCGGGCCGTGCGCGAGCTCATCGGGCACGTCGGTGACCGTGGTCGCGAGAGTGCCCTCCAGGGCGTCGATGAGGTGCCGGGTCAGCAGCGGGGTCGCTTCACCGATGGTGACGTCGCGTCCCAGTTCGGCGCTCAGTGTGGTGACGCCGGTGTCCGGTAGCCCGCAGGGCACGATGTGATCGTAGAAGTCCAGGGTGTTGTCGCAGTTGAGCGCAACACCGTGCATGGTCACACCCCGGGTCACCCGGATGCCGATCGCCGCCACCTTGCGGGCCGGCAGCAACTGTCCGTCACGGACGCCGGCGGGCAGCCACACACCGGAGCGTCCCGTCACACGCCCGACGGTATCGAGACCGAGGTCGTGGCAGGTGGCGATGACCGCCTCCTCGATACGTCGGACGTAGTCGACGACGTCGATCGGGTCGTCGAGTCTGATGATCGGGTAGGCCACGAGCTGACCGGGGCCGTGCCAGGTGATCCTGCCCCCGCGGTCGACATCGATGACCGGCAGACCATTGGTCGGGAGGTCCTCGGGCTGGGTGCGTCTGCCGGCGGTGTAGGTCGAGGGATGCTGAAGGAGAAGGAGGGTGTCCGGGATCTTCTCCGCAGCCCGTTGTCGGGCTAGTTCGGCCTGGTGCCGCCAGGCGTCGAGATAGTCCACGGTGTGCAGGTCGACGACGTCGACCGGGTCTGAGGTGTTGCGGATAGATCCGTGCTGGAAGCCCATGGGCACCGATCCTACTCGCGACAAAAGGAACCGCCCCGGCACCTCCCCGTCGAAGGGAGGAACCGGGGCGGCGTTCGCCGGTGACCGGCTGACGTACCGGGGGAGGACGCCTAGAGGGCACTTAGAGAGCGAGGTCCCCGGTGAAGTCGTGGTTCTCCAGGCGGTCCTTGATGCTGGTCAGGAAGCGGCCGGCATCGGCACCGTCGATGACCTGGTGATCGTAGGTCATCGGAAGGAAGACCATCTGGCGGATGCTGATGGCGTCCTGTCCGTTCTCGGAGATCACCACCGGTCGCTTGACGATGGCGCCGGTGCCCAGCATCGCGGCCTGCGGCGGCACGAGGATCGGGGTATCGGTCAGGGCGCCTTCGGAACCGATGTTGGTGATGGTGAAGGTGCCGCCCATGATGTCGTTCGGCTTGAGCTTCCTGCTCCGGGCCCGGTCCGCGATGTCGACGATCGCCTGGGCCAGCTCCGGCAGCGACAGATCCTGGGCGTTGTGGACGACCGGGGAGATGAGGCCCTCCGGGGTGTCCACGGCGAAGCTCAGGTTCACGGACCCGTGGTAGGTCATCTCCTGGGTGTCGGCGTTGTAGGACGCGTTGACGTTCGGGTGGGCGAGCAGAGCCTCGACGACAGCCTTGGCGAAGAAGGGCAGGTACGTGAGGTTGACACCGTACCTGTCCCGGAAGGCGGCCTTGGCTGACGTACGCAGCTCGGCGACGCGGGTCATGTCGACTTCATGGACCTGGGTGAGCTGTGCCGCACCGTGCAGGGAAGCGAGGGTGGTCTTCGCGGTGATCGCCCGGATCCGGTTGACCTTCTGCGTGGTGCCGCGGAGTGCGGCCTTCGCCGGATCGGAACCCTTGAGCACGATGCCGGCGGGAGCGGTGGTCGCGGCCTCTGCCGAACCGCTCCCGGCGGCGGCCAGCACATCCTGTTTGCGGATCCGGCCACCGACACCTGAACCGGTGACGGTGGACAGGTCGACGCCGTGCTTCTCGGCGAGCTTGCGCACCAGCGGGGTGACGTAGGGGAGGTTGCCGGCGGCGGGCTTCGCGGCCGGTGCTTCCTCCGGAGCTTCCTCAGGGGACACCCGGACGGGAGGCACGGTCTCGACGGTCTCCGCCTTCGGGGCGGGTTCCGCCTTCGCGGCAGGCGCGGCGGTGGCGGAGGCGTCGCCGATGCGGGCGATGACGGCGCCTACATCGACGGTGTCGTCCTCGTCGGCGAGGATCTCGACGAGGGTGCCTGCGACGGGGGAGGGGACCTCGGTGTCGACCTTGTCGGTG
>NZ_CACZOO010000349.1 GCF_902782855.1 uncultured Corynebacterium sp. | reverse complement strand
GGCTCAGATGTGCCGGTGGCCGCCGGTGACCGCCGGGTTGTGGGGACGGGCACGGGCTGTACCGGGGGCCCGGAGAGCCCGCTAGTGCGCCCAGTGCCCGATCGAGTTGGTCGGGGCCTCCAGCTTGTCGGCGGTGACCAGGTAGGTCTCCATGGTGCCGTTGAGGATGGTGGTCTGGCCGGAGAGGAAGTCCGGCAGACCCAGGCCCAGTTTCGACAGCTCCGCGACGATCTGGTCGGGTGCCCAGTCGGCGTCGAGCGTGATCGGGATCTGGGTGTTCACGCCCATGAGCTGGGCAGTGATGGTCATCTTCTTGATGATGATGTGAAAGTTCCCGCTGAGGATGCTCGTGGTGCCCTGCGTGTCCTGACCGAAGTCGGGGAGCGGACTGCCCGCCGCGGAGGGGAACTGCGTCTGCAGGTTGGTCAGGACGGTACGGTCCGAGTCGATCCGGAAGGCCTTCTTCGGGCCCTGTGAGGTGTCGACGGTGACCAGCGACATCTTCATGTTCGGCGTCATGTCGGTGGTGTCGGCTTTGATGATGAAGGTCTGGCCGGAGATCGGCAGCGTGTCCAGCGGTGCCGGCGGCTCGACGTTCAGGCCCGGGATCTCCACCCCGAGGGCCTCCAGACCACCGTCGATCTGGCCCTGGAGGTCGGAACCGTCCGGCAGACCCGGTGACGGGAGCTCCGGGATCCGGAGCTCCGGCAGGGTCGGCTGTGCGGGGGCCGTCGGGGTCTCCCCGTCGCCGTCGCCGGCGCCGTTGTCCGTCAGGCCGGGGATCGTCGGCAGCTGGAGGTCCGGAAGTGCCGGCAGCTGGGCATTGGCCTCGGGGGTGTGCGAACCCACACCGACGGCCAGGGCGGCGACGACGGCGACGACAGCTGCCGCGGCACCGGAGGCACCGGCTGCGGTGCCGTTACCGCCGTTCTGCCGCGTCCGGCGGCCCGCTCCGCGCCGGGCCTTCCTCTCGGCTTTCTCGGCCTTGGCGTCCGCCTTGGTCTGCGGCACCCACGCCAGGGCGAGGGCGCCGCCGATCACGGCGAGGAGGGTGCCGATGATGAAGCCGCCGAGGTTGGACTGGGGGAGTGCGACGATTCCGAGGACCATCGCGGCGACACCGGTGAAGATACGCACCTCGCTGCGGAACCAGGTCATCAGGCCGCAGACGATGAGCAGGATGCCGATGACGAGGGTCGAGACACCGCCGAGCGTGGAGACCTGGATCTGGATGTTCGAGATCTCCATGCTCAGGTAGGCCGGGGTGAGGATCCACGCACCGGCGAGGATCGTCAGCAGGCCACCGGCGAACGGGCGGCGCCTGCGCCACCGGGTGAACCGGCGGTTCCCCTTCTCCAGCTTCTCCGTGGTGGAGGTGGAGTCGGCGGTGGACGCAGCTCCACCGGTCGCCGCGTCCTCAGCACCGGTCACGGGCGCGGTCACGTCCGTGGGGGTGTCCGGGGTGGAGGCGTCGGACATCAGCACTCGGCCTTGTCTGCGTCGACGACGGAGACCTTGCCACCGGCGGCGGTGAGCTTGTCGGCGGAGATGGAGGTCGCCTTGATGGTCTGGTCGAAGCCGTAGATGTTGTCGGCGTGCAGACCCCACTGGCCGGCGGACGCCTCATCCTCGAGCTGTGACGCGTCCACACCGATCTGCGGGTTGGTCAGCGTCATGCCGCCGTTGAGGCCGGGAGCGCCGATGATGAGGTTGTCGGCCTTGGTGTTGGCGCCCGGAACGATCATCTGGAACTTCTTCTCGCCGAGACCCGGGAGCTTGATCGGCGCGGCCATGCACATGTCGGTGACGGTGGCCTTCTTGAAGCGCAGGCGGGCGACGGCGGTGTCCCCGCCGTTGAGCTTGTCGACGCCGACGAAGATGGCGGCGTCGTCACCGTCGAGGGCGGAGACCTTCTGCGAGAAGATCGTGTTGGACAGCGCGAGGTTGGCGGAGATGCCGCCCTGCGCCACCGCGACGCCCATGCCCCCGGTGGCCAGGAGCCCGACGGCGAGAATGCCGGCGAAGCGCTTGCCCTTGATGTGTCCCATTGTGTTTCCTCCGTTGTCGCCGTCAGCGGCGTATGTCACTGGTGAAAGGCGGTCGGTCCGCCACAGCCTTGTCCGGGTCATCTTATCGCCCCACAACGGTTTTCTTGCACAATGTGGATATTTTTTCCGGAGTCATCTGGCAGTCTCCCGCTGACCTGCCCGTACGGTGAGCGCCAGTGCGAGGACCTGCACTCCCGCAAGGGCCAGTACCAGTGGAAACCAGCCCAGGTCGAAGACGTGGCCGAGGCCCCAGCCGAGGATCGACGATCCCAGGTAGTAGCTCATCACATAGGTGGAGGACGCCTCCGCCCGATCGCCCGCGGCCCGCGCCCCGACCAGGGAGGACGCCGTCGAGTGGGCGGCGAAGAAGCTCGCGGTGAACACCAGGACACCGACCACCGTCACCACGAGGTTCGGCACGAGCGCGATGAGAAGGCCGATGACCGACAGCAGTGACGCCCCGCTGAGCACCCGTCCGGGCCCGTACCTCGCGGCCAGCGTCCCGGCCCGGGTCGAGGACCAGGTGCCGGAGAGATAGAGGACGAACACCATGCCGGCCCACAGTCCGGACAGGCCGAAGTCCTCGGTGAGATGGAATCCGAGGTAGTTGTACAGCGAGACGAAGACGCCCATCAGCAGGAACGGCAGGATGAACAGCGGGACCAGCCGCGGATTGCGCCAGTGACGGCCCAGGGCGGTGATCTCGTGGCGCAGCGTGATCCGCTTCGGTGTGAAGTTGCGTTGGGCCGGCAGTGCCCAGGCGCACACCACACCGAGGAGAAGGGCGACGGTCGCGCCGGCCAGTGCGGCCCCGCGCCAGTCGGTGATCTCCAGGAACCAGGAGGGGATGAGGCGTCCGAGGAGACCGCCGAGGGAGGTGCCGGCGATGTAGAGGCCCATCACCCGACCCAGGTGCGCCGGGTGGATCTCCTCGGCGAGGAAGGTCATCGTCACTGCGGGTACCCCGGCCACGGCGACGCCCTGGAGGGCGCGCAGACCGATCAGTGCGCCGATGCCGGGCGCGAGGCACAGCAGGAGGCTGAGCACGGTGGCGGCCAGGACGGAGACCTGGAGGACGCGGCGGCGTCCGACCCGTTCGGAGATGATGCTCACCGGCACGACGGTGACGGCGAGCAGTCCGGTCGTCGCCGAGACGGTCAGCGCGGCGGTGGTGGGTGAGACGTGCAGGTCCTCACTGATCGACGGGAGCAGTGCCTGGGTGAGGTACATGGCGTTGAAGGACGCCAGACCCGCGGTCGCCGCGGCCACCATGACGCGACGGTAGCCGGGGTCTCCGGGGGAGAGTCCCGGGGTCCGCCCGGGCGTGTCTGGGATGGACGCTGTCATGGGACCCATGGTGCGCGGCGCGACAAACCCCGCAAAATGCAACAGTCAGCGGGTATTGTCCCGATATGCGCATTGATGATCTGGGATGGTTCCTCGACCTCGTGGAGACCGAGAACATGGCGGACACCGCCGCGGCCACCGGACTGAGTCAGTCCTCCCTGTCCCGCCGGCTTGCCGGACTGGAGGCGGAGGTCGGCTCCGACCTCTTCGACCGGCGGGGACGCATCCTGGTACTCAACCACCGCGGCGAGATCCTCGCGGCGGCCGCAGAACACACCCGTGACATCTGGCGGGGCGGTGTCGAGGAGGTGCGCCGGGCCGTCGACCCGGAACGCGGCACGGTCCGTCTGGCGTTCATGCACTCGCTGGGCACCTGGATGGTCCCCGACCTGCTGCGGGCCTGGCGCGCGGAGCATCCCACGGTCCGTTTCGAGCTGGTCCAGGGCGCGGCACGGCAGCTCATCGACCGGGTGGTGGAGGGGACGTCCGATCTCGCACTCGTCGGACCGGAGCCGGTCGGGCAGATCCGCGCCGGTCAGGTGCGGTGGTGGGAACTGGCCCAGCAGGGCCTCGGGCTGGCGGTCCCGGAGGGGCATCCCCTGGCGGTGGACTCGGCGGGGCGTCCCCGCACCTCCATCGCCCTGGCCGATGCGCGGGACGAGCCCTTCATCGCCATGCTGGAGGGGTTCGGGACCAGGATGATCCTCGACCAGCTCAGTGAGGACGCCGGCTTCCGCCCCACCCTGGTCTTCGAGTCCATGGAGCTGACCACGGTCGCGGGACTGGTCTCGGCCGGACTGGGCGTGGCACTGCTGCCGCTGGACGACCCGAACCTGCAGCTGCCCGGGATGCAGGTCATTCCGCTGGCCACCGACCGACGCCGCGAACTCGGCGTCGTGTGGTCGGCGTACGGTACCCCGGCCCCACCGGTTGCGGCGTTCCTGGATTTCGTGGTGGATGGTGGCGAGCCCGGTGGTGTCAGCGCCGGGCGGTGATCCGGGACACCACGACGCGCCAGCCGATGAGCAGGACGATGAGCATCACCGCGGCGACGATCATGAAGGACCAGTGCGGGAACTCGGTGTGCCGCAGGCCCCAGAACACCATGCCGACGACCCACGTGACCGCGACGATGACCCATGCGGACCCGGGGGCGGGGTGGAGACGTCCGCTGACGATGAGCCCCCATACGAGGGCCGTGCCGACGAGGAAGGGCCAGGTGGTGTCGAGCCAGCCGCCGAAGGACAGGGGGAGTTCGTCGGAGTTGTGCGCGATCCGCGCCAGGAGGGCGAAGACCAGGACCGCGATGACGTCGGCGATGACGGCGTTGCGGGTGCTGAGGCCGGCAGTGGCGGAGGTCGGCCCGAAGGGTTCCTTGGAGGACATGGGGTCAGTCTAGTTGGACGGTGGCCGGGGCGTGTCCGCTGCGGGGGTGCCGGGCGTGTCGGGTTCGCCGGCGGAGTCTGGTGCGCCGGGGGCGCCGGGCAGGGCGTTCTCCCCCCGGGCGGCCGACCCGCTCGCGATCTGGCGGAGGGTGGGGAAGTGCTGGGTGTCCACCGAGTCGCGGACGAAGGTCCACAGGAACACCAGCCAGCCGATGATGGCCAGGCCGAGGAAGCTGATCATGCGGAAGACGATCACCGCGGCGAAGGCCGTGGACGACCCCATCTGGGCCACGCCGACGAGCATGCCGGTGAGGGCGGCGTCCACCGGTCCCAGACCGCCGGGGGTCACCTGTGCCTGGCCGACGAGCTTGGCGGTGATGAACGCGAGGACCACCCCGGAGACCGCGGGACTCGCCCCGACGGCGTGGATGACGAACAGCAGGCAGAGGATCTCGGTGATCCAGTTCAGCAGGGACAGCGTGACCGAGGAGAAGAGGCGTGCCGGTGACAGGCGGACGGCGCTGAGCTGGTCGGCGAAACCGACGACCTTGTCGTGCCACCGGTCCTCCGGCGAGTTGCGCCTCCGGTTGAACCAGGTGAGGACGCGCAGCAGCCAGGACTCGACACTGTCCGGGTGCTTGGCGATCCAGTTCATTCCCCAGGCCAGCAGACACAGCGTGAGCAGTGTGAAGGCCATGGAGTAGGGGTGGACATCTGCGCTCAGGAAGAACATCGCGCCGAAGCCGAGGATCGCCATACCTGCCCCGGACAGCGCCCCGGAGAGCACCATGTACCAGCTGGCGATGACCGGGGTGGCACCCCACTTCAGCTGCTCGCGGAAGATCATCGCCGCGGAGATCGCCGGGCCGCCGGGGAACGTCGCCGACCAGGCGTTCGCTGCCAGGCCCAGGGCGTTGGCGGAGCTGCGCTTCACCGTCACCCCGGCGGAGCGCAGCAGCACGACCATCACCTCGGCCTGGGCGACCATGGCCAGCAGCATCGCCACGCAGGCGGCGACGACGTACCAGTTGTTGGCCTTCTTGATGGCGTCCCAGCCGTCGGCGAAGAGGTGGTAGTGACCGCGTGCGGCGAAACCGATGACCACCAGGAGTGCCAGGGTGAGCAGCGCCCGCACCCGGAAGTCCTTCATGAACAGGGTGAAGCGCCGCCAGCGGCCGGTCACCCGGACAATCGTGCCGTCGGTGCCGTCGGAAACCTCTGCATCGGCCACCGGGTCACCCCTTCCCCTCGCCGTGGCGGTCGCGTTCCAGCCGGGCCATGAGCTCTGCGAAGGGGACGGGGCCGTCCTCGTGGGCCCCGGATCCACGGTTCCCGGACGCACGGCCGTCGGGCTCAGGAACGGCGGGCTCCCGGGCTCCCGGTTCACGGCCGTCGGCTCCGGCGTCTGCGGCGGCGAACTGCCCGGTGGACTCCGGATCCACCGGGGCGTCCAGCCCCTCGAGCCGTTCGTTGTGCCCGATCTTCTCCGAGATGCGGGTGACCCACGCCGGTGCCCACCAGCAGTCCTCGCGCAGCAGGGCCATCAGTGCGGGCACCAGCAGCATGCGGATGACCGTGGCATCGATGACCAGGGCGGCGATCATGCCGAAGGCGATGTACTTCATCATCACGATCGAGGAGAAGCCGAAGGCGCCGCAGACCACGATCATGATCGCGGCGGCGGCGGTGATGATCCCGCCGGTCGTCGCCGTACCGAAGCGGATCGCCTCCTTCGTCGTCGCTCCGTGTGCCCTGGCCTCCACCATCCGGGAGACCAGGAAGACCTCGTAGTCCGTGGACAGCCCGTAGACGATCGCCACGATGAGCACCAGCACGGGGCTCATCAGCGGACCCGGCGAGAAGTTGAACAGGTCCGCGCCGACCCCGTCGACGAACAGCAGAGTGAGGATCCCGAGGGTGGCGCCGGTGCCGAGGAGGTTCATGATCACCGCCTTCGCCGGCAGGATCACCGAGCCGAAGACCAGCGACAGCAGGATGAACGTCGCGACGATGATGTACAGCAGCATCCACGGCAGTTTCCCGAACAGTGCGTCGATGGACTCGACCTCCATCGCCGGGGTCCCGGCGACCAGCACCTCCGCCCCGTCGACGTCGATGTCACGCAGGGCGTTGACGATGCGGTCGTTGTCGTCCCGGTCGGCGATGCCGGTGGACAGCACCGTCACCCCGTCCTTCGTGGGCTGACTGACCTGGAACGGGGCGGTGAGTCCCTCGACCGCGTTGGCCTGCTGGTACACGGCGCCGACCGCGGAGGAACCGCCGTCGTCCTGTCGGATGACCAGCTTCACCGGATCGGTGCGCAGTTCGGGGAAGCTCTCGTCGAAGTCGGTCTGCGCCACGCGGGTGGAATCGTCCGGTGGCAGGAAGGTCTCGTTGATACCGCCGAACCTCACCCCGCCCAACGGCAGGGTCAGCAGCAGCAGGACGCCCACCAGACCGACCGTGAGGACCTTGGCGTGCCGCATCGCGAAAGCGGGGACGCGTCCCCACCAGGAGTGGACCGTGGCGTCCTTCGTGCGGCCGCGGTGGAACAGGGACCACTTGTCGATGTTGGGGCCGAGCAGGGCGAAGACACTGGGCAGCACGATCACGGACAGCAGTGCGGCCAGTCCGACCGCGGAGATCGCACCGTAGGCCACCGACTTGAGGAAGG
This sequence comes from uncultured Corynebacterium sp., assembly GCF_902782855.1. Lineage (GTDB taxonomy): Bacteria > Actinomycetota > Actinomycetes > Mycobacteriales > Mycobacteriaceae > Corynebacterium. Next base: position 6,106 of record NZ_CACZOO010000349.1, on the reverse strand, counting down.
CCTGCGGGAACAGCAGCAGACTCGACAGGGCCACGGCCACCATGAGCGCGGAGAAGACCACGGTCTTCCCGGCGGACGCGGTGGTGTTGCGCACCGCTGTGCGGGTGTCACGTCCCTCGGCGAGCTCCTCCCGGAAGCGGGAGACCATGAACAGGCCGTAGTCGATCGCCAGACCCAGGCCCAGCAGCGTCACCACCGACTGGGCGAAGGTGTTGACCATGGTGATGTCGGCGAGCAGTGAGAGCACACCCATCGACCCGAGGATCGACAGCACGCCGACGAGCAGCGGCATGCAGGCGGCGACGATCGATCCGAAGACGAGGATGAGCAGGAGGGCCACGGCCGGCAGACCGATGACCTCGGCGCGGGCGATGTCGTCACTCATGCCGGTGTCCAGCGCCCCGGACACCGCCGTCGCTCCGGCGACCTCCACGGTCGCGCCGGGCACCTTGACGGTGTGCAGGGCGTCCTCGATCTCCCGGTAGTTCTTCAGCACCTGGTCCTCGACACCCTGCAGGCTGACCGAGGCGAAGGCGGCGGAGCCGTCGGCGGTGATCAGCTGCGACTGTCGGCTGTCGAAGTAGCTGAGGGTCCGGCGGACCTGGTCCGGGTGGGACGCGGAGATCGCGTTGAGCTGCCGGGTGAAGGTGGTGCGCACCTCCTCGGAGGACAGGTCGACGTCCGGGTTGTCGCGGGTGACCAGCAGGATGACGTCACCGGAGGCGTCGCGGCCGAAGACGTCCTGCTCGATCTGGGCGGCGCGGGTCGACTCACTGTGCGGGTCATCCCAGCCCTCCGAGCTCATCCGGTCGTCGAGTTTCGTGCCGACGAGCAGGTACAGCAGGGCGATGACCGCGACGACGACCACCGGGACCACCCGCCGCCAGCGGTAGGCGGTGTCTCCCCATCTGGTGAACAACGTGGATTCCTTTCGTGAGGGGCCGGGAGGGCCGGAGGACGTCAGCCGAGCAGGCTGCTGAGCGAACGGTAGGGCTGCAGCCAGGCGCCGCCGTCCGGCAGGGTGTCGAGACTGATCCGCGGCAGCGGTTCCCGGAAGACGCCCTCGATGTCCTCGAGGTCCACGAAGTCGAGGACGGGGTTGTCGACCGCCCAGTGGGCGTGCTCCCGGAAACCGAGGACGGTCACCGGAATCTCGTCGGCGAGCTCCTCCAGCGTCTCCCGGAAGTTGCGGCCGTCGGCGCTGGCCACGACGAGCCCGTCGAGGACGCCCTCGTCGTGCCGCCGCCGGATGTGCGCCAGCATGTCCGGGTCGACGTCGGAGTCCTCACTGGTCTTCGGTTTGGCGAAGACGGCGAAACCGACGTTGCGCAGGGCGTCGACCCAGCCGCGGACCTGGTCGGCGGACCCGGGGGCGACGTTGGTGAACACCGTCGCCTCAGGCTCAGGTTCAGGGCCGGGGTCCCGGGTGTCGGAGGCTGCACCCCCGGCACCGCCGCGGAACTCTTCGGCGATGTCGGCGGTCAGGCCGATGAGCCACCGGCCGACCGCGTCGAACCGGGGACGGTGCGCGGCGGTCGGTCGCGTCCCGAGCAGGGAACCGAGCCCCATGTCGATGTTCGGGGCGTCCCACACGAGCAGGACGACGGGCCGGCGTTCCGGCACCTCCGAGTAGGAGAAGGTGGTGTTCATCAGCGACGCCGCCAGAGGTACTCGCGGATGACATGGTCCTTGTCCAGGCCCTTGCCCTCGAACTTCGTGATGATCTGGCGGTCGGTGAGCACCGGGACCGTCACCTCCCGGTCCTCGGGCCAGCCGAGGTACTCCAGGTCCTCCTCGGCGTTCACCAGCTCGTCGATCCACTCCGCGTAGTCCGCGTGGTCGGTGGCGACGTGCAGGATCCCGCCCGGTCTCAGACGCGAGGCGATGAGGTGCAGTGTGCCGGTCTGGATGATCCGCCGCTTGTGGTGTCGGGCCTTGGGCCACGGGTCCGGGAAGAACACGCGGACCCCGGCGAGGGTGCCGGGGGCGAACATGCGCTGCAGCACCTCCACGCCGTCACCCTTGACCAGGCGGACATTGGTGATCCCGCCGCGGACCACCGCTCCGAGCAGCTTGGCGAGCCCGGGGCGGTAGATCTCCACGGCGACGATGTTGTGGTCGGTCTCCAGCGGGGCCATCGCCGCGGTGGAGGTGCCGGTGCCGGATCCGATCTCGACGATCGTGTCGTGGCCGGCGCGGCCGAACCAGTCGTCGAGGTCGATGATCTGGTCGTCGGCGGTGACGGGGTTCTCGTCGAGGACGCGGCCGAGGTGGGGCCAGTTCGCGTTCCAGGTGTTCTCCTGGTTGTCGGTGAGGGTGCCGCGACGGAAGCTGAAACTACCCAGTCGCGGATAATCGCGACCGTCGTTAAACTCTGTCTGGAGCGGCCGACCACGGTGGGTGGCTCGGGAGGAATCAGGTTCCTGCGGGGACTCCGGGGAATTTTCAGTAGTAGACATCCCTGCCATTGTGGCAGAACAGCAGCGCAGGGGAAACAACACCGGCATGATCGCCGGGACAGCGAACGGTCCGGCGGTGGCGTCGGGCGGGGGAGGAAACTGTGAGCACAGTGAACGCACCGGCGGTGCCGACGATCGTGTCCGTCATCGGACCGCACCGTGAGGAGGTCGCGGCGGTGGCCGCGGCCCTGCAGGAGAGGGTGCCGGGCCGGCGTTTCGTGATCGGCGCCGGTCCGGACACCGCCGGCGGTGTCATTGCGGTGGTGGCGGGGACTCCCCGCGGAGAGGAGCGGGTCGGGGAAACCGGGGTGCCCGGCGAGCCGGGGGAGTCCGGCGAGCCAGGGGAGGATGGCACGGACGGCGGGGACGGCGGCAGGGACGGCGGGGACGGCGGCGGGGACGCCGCGATCGTCCGTGCCGTTCGCGATGCCATGGGTGGCTGCATCCTCTACACGGGTGGCGCCCCGACCCCGGAACCCGGCGTGACGGTCGTCCGGTGGGGCCGTGCGTCAACTGACCGGGTCAGCCTCGACCGCCTCGTGGATGTCGTCGTCGACCACTGGATCGATGTGCCCCGGTGGGTCTCCGACGCCCGCCGTGCCGACGTCGACCGCGTCGACCGGGTCAGGGTCGCCGTCCGTCTCACCGCGGAACGACATGCAGCCGATCTGCTGGAACACCCCGGCGGGGTGGTTGCCGGTGACGCGGCGACGGCGGCTGGTCGGTCCCGGCTCGACGCCCTGTTCCGTGCCCGGCTGCGTTGTACCGTCCTGGAGCACGGTGTGGAGTGGCCGCACCTGTCCACCGGGCCGACGTCCGGCGGCGCATCCGCTGCGACCGCCCCGTCCCCCGTGCTTCCGCTGCCCCTGTCCTCCGGCGGCGACCGGCAACGGGAGCTGCTGGTACTCATGGCGTCCTGTGGTGCGGGGCTCGCCGCGGCGGTGGCGGCGGGCCGGCTGGCAGGGCCCGTGGTCGGCGTCCTCGTGGGGCTGGTCGTCGCCGTGACGCTGGCCCTGGTGAGACGCAGGATGCTCACCGGGGCGCGTCGCGAACGAGACCGGGCGGCGGGCGCCGCGCACCTCCGTCGGCGGTGGGGTGCCGTGGCCACGGAGGTGGTCTCCCGGTTGCGCGTGCCGACGGTGGCGGACGCCATCGTGGTGGAGACCACGGGGGTGGCACGATGAACGGCGACTGGTTCGCGCCCGACGGGCTCAGCGGTCTGGACGGACTGGAGCAGGTCGGCCCCGACGGGGCCGGGGGGCATCTCATCCTCGACATCGGCGACGTGAGTTACGGGTTGCCGCCGTCCCATGATCTGGGGGTGGACGCGGTGGAGGACGCCGTGACGCTCACCGACGACCGCGGGATGGCCGTGTGCGCCGACACGGACGGCGACGGGCACGTGGACCGGCTGTCCGTGGTGGGTTTCGACGGATCCTGGTCGAACTGGGAACGTACCGGACAGTCAGGTGAACCCCCCGGCACCCCCACCGCTCCCACGGATAACTGGACAACGGGAGGGTGGGAATGTGTGGAACGGGGGGGCTGGGGTTAGGCTGGGAAGGTAAAGACGCGATACTCACCACCCTTGTCAGGAGAATTCATGACCATCCCCGGGCTCGTCGGCCAGGCACCCACCACGAATGAGGAACTGCTGCAGTGGATCACCGATGCGGTGTCTCTCTTCGAGCCGTCGCAGGTCGTGTTCGTCGACGGCTCCGTGGCGGAGCGTGACCGACTGTCCCAGGAGCTCGTGGACGCCGGAACCCTCGTCAAACTCAACGAGGAGAAGCGGCCCAACAGTTTCCTCGCCCGGTCGAACCCGGCCGACGTCGCCCGTGTGGAGTCCCGTACCTTCATCTGTTCCGAGACTGAGGAGGGGGCCGGCCCGACGAACAACTGGGCGCCGCCCGCGGCGATGAAGGAGGAGATGACCGGCCATTACAAGGGGGCCATGAAGGGCCGCACGATGTACGTCGTGCCGTTCTGCATGGGGCCGATCGACGACCCGCGGCCGAAGCTCGGCGTGCAGCTCACCGACTCCGCCTACGTGGTGCTGTCCATGGGCATCATGACCCGCATGGGGCAGGCCGCCCTCGACAAGATCGGCGCCACCGGTGATTTCGTCCGCTGCCTCCACTCCGTCGGCGCACCGCTGGAGCCCGGCGAGGAGGACGTCGCCTGGCCGTGCAACGACACGAAGTACATCACCCAGTTCCCGGACACCGAGGAGATCTGGTCCTACGGTTCCGGTTACGGCGGAAACGCCATCCTGGCCAAGAAGTGCTTCGCGCTGCGCATCGCGTCCGTCATGGCGGAGCAGGAGGGCTGGCTCGCCGAGCACATGCTCATCCTCAAGCTGGTCAGCCCGGAGGGTAAGGCCTACCACGTGCTCGGCGCGTTCCCGTCAGCCTGCGGTAAGACCAACCTCGCGATGATCACCCCGACCATCCCGGGGTGGAAGGCGGAGGTCGTCGGTGACGACATCGCCTGGATGAAGTTCGGTGAGGACGGGCACCTCTACGCGGTGAACCCGGAGAACGGTTTCTTCGGTGTCGCGCCGGGAACCAGCAGGAAGTCCAACCCCATCGCCATGGAGACCATGGACGCCGGCAACACCCTGTTCACCAATGTGGCGCTCACCGACGACGGTGACGTCTGGTGGGAGGGGATGGGTGACGCCCCGTCCCACCTCATCGACTGGAAGGGCGAGGACTGGACCCCGGAGTCCTCCGAGAAGGCGGCGCACCCGAACTCCCGGTACTGCGTGCCGATCGCGCAGTGCCCGACCGCCGCGCCCGAGTTCAACGACTGGAAGGGTGTCAGGGTCGACGCCATCCTCTTCGGCGGACGTCGTGCCGACACGGTTCCGCTGGTCACCCAGACCTACGACTGGGACCACGCCACGATGGTCGGTGCGCTGCTCGCGTCCGGGCAGACTGCCGCCGCGGCCGAGGCCACGGTCGGTTCCCTGCGCCATGATCCGATGGCGATGCTGCCCTTCATCGGCTACAACGCCGGTGAGTACCTGCAGCACTGGATCGACATGGGTAAGAAGGGCGGCGACAAGATGCCGGCCGTGTTCCTGGTGAACTGGTTCCGCCGCGGTGAGGACGGTCGCTTCCTGTGGCCCGGTTTCGGCGAGAACTCCCGCGTCCTCAAGTGGGTCGTCGACCGCATCGAGGGTCGTGTCGGCGCCGAGGAGACCGTCGTCGGCCACACCGCCCGCTACGAGGACCTGGATCTCGAGGGGGTCCAGGAGCCGGAGGCTGACATCCGCGAGGCGCTCACCGCGCCGCCTGCGCAGTGGGCCAACGACATCGAGGACAACGACGAGTACCTCACCTTCCTCGGTCCGAAGGTGCCGCAGGAGATCCACGACCAGTTCGCCGCGCTGAAGCAGCGCGTCGAGGCTGCCGTGGCTGCAGAGAAGGCCGGGGTCTAGGGGGTTCCCGGCTTCCCGGGAGGGCCCTGTCCACGGGGTTTTTCGCGTCGGGGGGTCGGGTTCGGGGTCACGACGTAGAGTGGGCCGTGATGGCACATTTCCACGATTCCTGCACCCCTGACCTCGCCCGCGATCTCGCGGTCACCGGGGCTGCCGGCGTCACCGGGTCGGTCGGGGCGGTGGACCTCCGCACCGCCGCTGG
>NZ_CACZOO010000348.1 GCF_902782855.1 uncultured Corynebacterium sp. | reverse complement strand
GCCCGCCTGCAGCGCTACGAGGAGATGGCGGCGGAGGCCGAGCAGTACAAGAAGCTCGACTTCGAGGAGATCCAGATCCCGACCCCGCCGCGCCTGGGCAACCAGGTCGTGGACGTCAAGCACCTCACCAAGGGCTTCGACGGTCGCGTCCTCATCAAGGACCTGTCGTTCACCCTGCCCCGCAACGGCATCGTCGGTGTCATCGGCCCGAACGGTGTCGGTAAGTCGACGCTGTTCAAGACCATCGTCGGTCTGGAGCAGCCGGACGAGGGTGAGGTGCAGGTCGGCAAGACCGTGAAGTTGAGCTACGTCGACCAGAACCGTGAGAACATCGACCCGGAGAAGACGGTGTGGCAGGTCGTCTCCGACGGCCTGGACTACATCATCGTCGGCCAGAACGAGATGCCCTCGCGTGCGTACCTCTCCGCCTTCGGGTTCAAGGGTGCAGACCAGCAGAAGCCGGCGAAGGTGCTCTCCGGTGGTGAGCTCAACCGGCTGAACCTCGCGTTGACCCTGAAGCAGGGCGGCAACCTGATCCTGCTCGATGAGCCGACCAACGACCTCGATGTCGAGACCCTCGGTTCCCTGGAGAACGCGCTGCAGAAGTTCCCGGGTTGTGCCGTGGTCATCTCCCACGACCGGTGGTTCCTTGACCGGACCTGCACCCACATCCTCGCCTGGGAGGGGAACATCGCCGAGGGCCAGTGGTTCTGGTTCGAGGGTAACTTCGAGGACTACGAGAAGAACAAGGTCGAGCGTCTCGGCGCAGATGCCGCCCGACCTGCCCGGGTAACGCATCGTCGGCTCTCTCGTTAGACTGTTTGTATAAACAAAACAGGCTAAAAGGAGATTTGATGCCCTTCGTCGAGCATGAGGCGAGCGGGAACCGCTTCCACAGCACGCGGGTCAACCTGCGCTGGTCGGACTTCGACCAGTTCCAGCACGTGAACAACGCCGCGTACCTGGAATTCTCGCAGGACGCCCGGATCGATTTCGTCCGGGACGTCCTCACGGAGATGGACATCTCAGTCCCGGCGTTCATCGTCCGGTGGGCATCCGTCGACTACCGCAAGGCCCTGTCGTCGAGTGAGACGCAGGTCGTCGTCGAGTCGTTCATGTACGAGATCGGCGAAAAGTCCTTCAGGATGCGCCAGAACATCCGCAACGCCCAACACAGGATCGTCGCCGTGGTCGACACGGTCAACGTGGCCGTGGACATCCTCTCCGGGAAGACGCGGCCCTGGACCGAGGGGGACATCGAGGTCATCAACATGTTCATGCTCCCGGTCGAGGAGGAGGACACCTCCGCGCGAGCCCGGGCGAAGAAGGACTCCGAGGCGGACACCGGCATCTGACCGGCGACGGGTCGGCGGCTGTACCCTGGGGCCTGTGACCCCACCATTGTGCCCCCTGTCCGGCGGGATCCCCGGCCCGACGACGCTCACCCTCACCTGTCCGGGCCGTGAGCAGGCGTCCACCCTGCGGCGTGTCGCCGCAGTGGTCACCCGCGTCCTGCGGATGGATTCCGGCGCGATGGTCCGCCTCGTCACCCGCGGGGGGCACGCCACGGACCTGCTCGTCGCCACCCCGTTGGGTTGCGTGGTCGCCCAGCGGATCCGCGCCATCGTCTCGGAGGACGGCGCGGTGGTCTCCGCCGACCCGCTACCGGCCCTGCTGGGGGACGCCGCGTCCGCCGGTGGTCCCGTCACTCTGGACCTCGGTGGCAGGATGGACATGCTCTGGACAGGGACGCCGCCCCCGGCCGACGGGTGGAACGTGGTGGACACGATCCCCGCCACCGGTGTGCGAGAGGTTTTCGGCCGGTTCCGGTCGGAGGCTGAGGCGCACTCCGGACCCCACGGGTTGCCACCGTCGCTGCTGGATCAGCCGCTGCTGCGTCTGACCAGCCCCGGGCAGACCGGGATCATCGAGATCCCCGGCAGTGTCGTCGCCGCGATGGGCTCACTGGGGCTGGTGAAGGAACCACCGGCCCGGTTGGCAGACCATGACCTCATCCGGGTCAGCGTCACGGGATCATGGATCCGCGTCGACGCGCTCTTCGGTACGCTCTACCTGCCGCGACCCGGGGGCCTGGCCCGCATTCCCTCGCCACGGTGATCACAGCATGTCGGCGATGAGTTTCACCGACATGACCGCGACGAGTACCAGTAGGGCACCGCGGACAAAGCCGGTGCCGCGGTCGAGCACCAGCTTCGCGCCGATCTGGGCGCCCAGGACATTGGACACCGCCAGTGCGGCACCGAGCAGCCAGAGGATGTGGCCACCGGCGGCGAAGACGACCAGTCCACCGAGGTTCGTGGCGGTGTTGACGAGTTTCGTCATCGCCAGCGACCGGATCAGGCTGCGGGACATCAGCGCGGTGAAGACGACCACCAGGAACATACCGGTGCCGGGTCCGAAGAAGCCGTCGTAGAAGCCGATGGCGGCGATGAGAAGGAGCCCCGTGACGAGCCGCGCGGGGGAGGGGCGGTGCGGGGCGCCGGCGGTCCAGGTGTCCTTCGCGGGACCGCCGCCGCCCCGCCCGAACTGGGGACGCGCCGCGACGAACACGCCGACCGTCAGCATGAGAACCACCACGACCGGCCGGAGGATCTCGGAGCTCACCGAGGCGGCGAGGAGGGCACCGCCGGCGGAGCAGAGACCGGCGAGGGGAGCACAGAGCCGGACCACCTGCCAGTCGACCTGTACGGTCCGCGCCATGCGCAGCCCGGCACTCGCGGTGCCGAAGACGGCGGAGAACTTGTTGGTTCCCAGTGCGACCTGGGCGGGCAGACCCGGGGCGAGAGCGAGGATCAGCGGGATGAGGACGAGGCCGCCACCGCCGATGACGGCGTCCACCCCGCCGGCGAGCACCGCGCCGAGCAGGAGGAGGAGCAGGCCGGTGGGGGTCAGCCCCGAGTCCGGGGCGATGACGTCGATGACGGCGACGAGTCCGGGGAGGTCGGGCGGTGCCGGAACCTCAGGCACGGTTGATGAGCATGTCGGCGACCCGCACCATGTGGTCCCACACAGCCTCGCGGGCGGGGCCGGGGAGTTCGTCGTCGCTGACGGCGCCGAGGGCGTCCGCCATGATGGTCAGCCAGTGCTCGCGGGCTTCGGGGGTGACCGCGAAGTGCATGTGCCGCATCCGCAGCCGGGGGTGGCCGCGGCGCTCGTTGAAGGTCTGTGGTCCGCCCCAGTACTGCACGAGGAACCAGCGCAGCCGGTCCTCGGCGCCGGCGAGGTCGTCGGAGGGGTACATCGGCCCCAGGACGGGGTCGCCGGGGATCCGCAGGTAGAACTCGTGGACGATCGTCCGGAAGACGCCCTCGCCGACCAGGTCGTAGAGACTCTGTTTCTGCTGGGCCGGCTGAGTCGACCGGGCCGGCTGAGTCGACCGGGCCGACTGTTGTTCCTGATGGTCCTGCCGGGCCGGCCGCCGGCGGGGTCCACCGGGGACCGGGGAGATGGGGATCGTCATGACCCCAGACTAACCGGCGTCCTACTGTGCGTCGAAGGCGCGGGCGGCGGCGGCGCGTTCGGCACGGGCGACTCCCTCGGACAGGACGCGACGCAGGCCCGCCGGGGTCGCGCCATCATCGGTCAGCGCCTTGACGTCGGCGAGCACGGTGGCACCGGACCAGGAGGGGAACAGTCCCTCGCAGTTACGCAGCGCCATCTCGGAGGACAGTGAGTTCCACATGCCGACGACCCGGTCGACGTACTCGGTGCCGAAGTCGGCGAGCAGCTCATCCTGGCCGACGTGGGCGAAACCCGCCATCCGGAAGCGCAGGGCGAGGTTGGACTGCTCCGCACCGTGGAGCGTCAGGATGTCCCAGGCCTCCCGCTTGACGGAGGTGACGGGCAGCGCCGCGCGCGCAGCCAGCGCATGCATCGCGCCGGAGGAGGTCGGGTCCTCCGCCTCCTCGATGGCGATGAGCGCCTCGGATTCCTCGGCGGTGAGCACCCCGGCGGTGCCGACCAGCGCGGTGAGCAGTCGCCAGCGCAGGTCGTGGTCGACGGGGAAGCCGGGGAGCAGGGCGTCGGCGGAGGTGGTGTCCTCCAGCCCGAGCAGGCCGCGGATCCATGCGGTGGACGCCGGGGTCTGCGCTGCGGCGGTGTAGGCGCGGACGAAGGCGAGCCGGGCCTGGCCGTCGGTCGCCTCGGCCCCGGCGCGGAAGGCGTTGCGCAGGATACGGCGTCCCTGGTCCCGCCAGTCGTCGGCGACGTAGTTCTCGACGGCGGAGATCGCCTGGGTGAGTACCTGCTCGAGGACGCCGAGCTGGTCCTCTGCGACGGCACCCCGGGCGACGAGGGTGACGAACTCGCGGGCCTTCATCTGGGCGTTGCGGGTCGCCTGCCAGGCAGCGGACCAGATGAGTACCCGGGCCATCGGGTCGGCGATCCGGGCGATGTTGGCGACGGCGAAAGCCAGTGAGTCGGCGTCGAGGTCGATGAAGCCGTAGGTG
>NZ_CACZOO010000347.1 GCF_902782855.1 uncultured Corynebacterium sp. | reverse complement strand
GGGACGACGGAGGGGTCGAAGCCGTGGTCGGTGAGCACGGTGCGGGCGGCACCGGAGATGAGGACGGAAAGATCAGCAGGAGTCACAGTGGACGAGACTACCAACGAGCCGGACGCGGAACGTAGGCGACCGCAGCGAACCGGTGGACGGGGTGTTACACCGGTGTCATCGGGCGGTTTGCGGTCGCGGGGTCGCGCGGTGCTATAGTCATCGTCATTGCCTCCGTAGCTCAGGGGATAGAGCACTGGTTTCCGGTACCAGCGGTCGGACGTTCGAATCGTCTCGGGGGCACGCTACAGATCAACCGCACCTCTACCGAGGTGCGGTTTTTCGCGTTCCGGCGGATTCCCCACCTGCCCCTTCATCGTCACGGATCAGGCCAGCCACGGCGGTGAACCTCAGGGATATCCGGACACCCGGCGGCCCGGTATGCCCCGCACCCGCCGCAGGCGCTCGTCGTCACCGTCGTCGCGCCCTCCCCCTTCTCATTGCGCCAGCACCTGCCGCATCGGCACCAGGGTCGCTCCGGCGATACCGTCGAACCGGTCAAGGTCGCAGGTGAGCACGATGATCTGGTGGTCACGGCCGAGTGTGTCGAGGACGGCGTTCATCCGGTCGATCCGGCCACGGTCGGAGAAACCCAGGGCGTCGTCGATGAACACCGGCACCGCGTCTCCCCCGCCGACGAGGTCGGCGACCGCCAGCCGGGTCAGCACGGAGATCTGCTCCCGGGCGCCACCGGAGAGCTGGGTGGTGTCGAGGGTGACCCCGTCCAGGGAGCGGCGGGCCGGGCTGAGGTCGTCCCCGAACTCGAAGTGCACCGGCGCACCGTAGAGGGTGCGCGCCAGCTTCTCAACCGTGGCCCGCAGCGGAGCCTCGTAGCGCTCCCTCGCCCGCGCGAGGGCGTCCTGCACCTCCCGGTAGAGCAGTGCGGCGGCCTCCGCCTGCGCCGACACACGCCGGTGAGCACGCTCGGCGCGCTGCAGGGCGATCCGGGTGTTCTCCACCTCGTCGGCGACACCGGCGTGCTCACCGAGCGCACCGGTGACCCGGGACACCGAATGCCCGGCCTCCTCGGCGCGCTCCCGCAGTCGGCGCACGCGCGCCGCCGCCCCCTCAACCAGACTGGTGAGGGTCTGCAGGTCGATGACACCGGTGCGCTCCTCAGCCTCGGCCAGGGCCTCCTGTGCCCCGGCCAGTGCGGTGGTGGCCTCGGCGACATCGTTCGCCAGGGCATCGTCATCCCGGTTCTCCCGGTCCGCGGCGAGCGCTGCGGCGAGTCGGTCACGGCCGGCGGTCGCCCGCTCGAGTTCCGCCCGGCGGCCTTCAAGGCGGACCGCCGCGCCGGCACGCATGACCTGGTCGAGGTCCTCCTGGATCCGGTCGGCCTCACGCACGGCGGCGTCCGCCACCGCGGTCAGGTCCGCCGCGGTCGCTGAGACCTCACCGACCTCACCGGACTCGTCACCGACCACAGCCGGAACGCCGGCCAGGTCGACGACACCCTCAGGGTCCTCGGCACGGACCTGCGCCAGGGCCTCGTCCGCCCGGGAACCGAACCTCGACGCCTCGGCGGACTCCCGGTCCCGCTGCGCCCGCAGGTCCTCGACGGTGGCGCTGCCAGTGATTTGGGTCAGCCGGAGCACCGCCTCCCGGTGCCGCTCCGTCGCCGTCTGACGCTGCGCCGCAACATCCTCAGCTTCGGCCAGGTCCCCGACACCCGAGGCGGCCAGCAGACGGTCGAGTTCCGCCCGGGCCCGGGTGACGTCCTCGGACACCTCCCGGACGTCCCGGGCCGGAGTGACGGTGACGGTCCAGTCGCCGAGCCCGATCTCCTGACGCCCTGTGACGTGCACGGTCGTCGACCCCTCACGCAGGTCACGGGACTCTCCGCCGACGGTGACGGCCGCACCGTCCGGGCCGTCGACCTCCACGGTGGTCGCCACCGCATCACGGACGGAGACGGCCTGGTACAGGGTGGCGTCCGCAGCCCTGAGGGAGGCGAGAACAGCGTCCGTCACCGGGTTGTCCTCCACCTCGCCACCCAGTTCACGGACCTCGTCGGCGATGTCCGTGGCGGCAGTGATCCGGTCGGTCAGTTCACCGGCCCGCTTCTCGGCGGCCCGCCGCCGGTCCAGGGCCTCCACCCGTGCCACCCACGCCGAGGCGACCCGGGACCTGCGACGAACGACGCCGAGCTTCTCCTGCAGGCCGACGGTGGTCTGCGCCTCCAATTCGGCGGCGGCCGCGGCCTCCCGCACCGCCTCGTCCAGTTCTGCCACGGTCTTCTCCGCGTCCGTGAGGTCGGACACCCGGTCCCCGCGGACCCGGGCACGTTGGTCGGCGAGGTCGCGCACCCCGGCGGCGGCGGTGACGGCCTTGCGCAGACCGTCCAGTTCGGCGACGGCGGCGCGGCCCTCCACCAGTGCCTGCTCCGCCCCGGTGGCGGCCTCGACCGCCACCGGCTCCTGCTTCGCCACGGTAGCCTTCTCCGCCGTGAGCTGCTCCAGTTCGGCGATCAGGCTCTGCGCCTGGGAGTAGCGTCCGGTCGCCGCCTGATGGTCCTCCGTCGCCTCTGCCAGTGACTTCTCGGCGGCCACAAGCTCCTTGGAAGCCTTGCCACCGGGCGTGAAGTACCGCTGGTACTCGTCGGCGATCCTGCCGATGAGAGCGGCCGCCCCGTCCTCCGCGGAACCGCCGCCGGATATCCCGGCACCGTCGGGCGCGTCCCCGCCGAGCGCCTGTTCCAGGCTGGGGATCCCGGTGGCAGCAAGGATGTCGAGGCTCGCGCCCTGTCTTATGGTCAGGGCCTTGACGAGTGTGGTGTCCACCCCCTCGGCGAGAAGCTCACCGAACCGCTCTGCGGCCTGACGCCCGGTGAGGTTCTCCGGCCGCGGCGAGGTGACAGTGAGTTCGCAACGTCCACTGCTCTTGTTGAAGCTCTTGCGGATGGCGAGCCGGTACCCGGCGATGGTCATCTCGGCGGACACCGTCGTCGCGACGTCCTCGGTCGCGCTCTTGAGCGCCCGGACCCGGCCGGCCTTCGAGTTGACCCCGGTATCGGAGAGCAGCAGATCGAAGGCGGCGAGGAGAGTGGACTTCCCCATCTCGTTGGGGCCGTGGACGACGACGACGCCGGTCTCCGGCAGTTCCAGGTGGGCGTGGTCGACCCCGGCGACGTGGTCGAGGGTCAGGGAGTGGAGGATGAGCATGTGTCAGTTCCCTTTCCCGGGCTGATCAGCGGAGAGCCGGTAGAGCAGACGCAGGGCGTCACGGGCGGTCGCGTCCCCCCCGGTGGCGCGCGCCACCAGAGCGCGTGACGCTTCACCGACGGCCCCCGGCCAGTGGGCGTCGGCCAGTTCCCCGTCATCGGGGACGATATGCAGGTCCATCAGGCGTTCCCGGGGGTAGAGCGCGGCGAAGGACGGGACCAGCGCCGCGAGTTCCCGGTCGAGCCTGGCCCCGGCCGCCAGGTCGACGGTGCCGGTCAGCGCGTACTTCACCACCGTGGTCCGCTTGTCCGGCAGCGACTCCAGCCGACGGATCCACTCGGAGATCTCCTCCCCGGAGTTGATCTCCGCCTGCAGGGCGAGGAAGTGCCAGGTCCCGACCGGTACCTCGTCGACCGTGACCGTCGCCGGGCGGCCGGCCGCATCAGGGTCGACGGTGATGTCGACGACGAGCGCGAACCCGGAGCGCGCCTCTCCCCCGCCGTCCTCCTCGCGGAAGTCGGTGGGTTCGGGGCTGCCGGAGTAGCGGACCGTCCCGTCCGCGTGCAGGTCGACCGCGGAGTGGGTGTCCCCCAGGGCGACGTAGTCCACGACCCGGTCACGGCAGGCCTGCGCCGCCGCGTCCACGTCGATGACCGCGGGGTCGTCGGTCGAGGACCATGACGAGGTCGCGCCGTGACCGACGAGGACGCGGACCGTCGCCGCGTCCCGATCAGAGGCACCACCGGCACCGTCCCGGATGTCCCGCAGTGCCCCGGCGACGGGGTCGGCGCTCATGTACTTCGACAGCAGCGGTGCGCCGATGATCTCCAGACCGGGCCCGCCGTCCGCCGCGGCACGCACCTGCCGCGGGGTCGTGTCGGTGAGGACGCGGACCGTCGGCGAGAGTCCGTCGAACACCGGATCCCGGTAGATGCTCGCCGGATCGTAGGGGTCGTGGTTGCCGGGCAGCAGGAACACCGGCACCGGGGAGGCCCGGAGCACATCAACCGCCCGACGCCAGGTCCGGCTGTCGACGAGGTTGTCGTCGAAGACGTCCCCGGCGACGACGACGGCGTCACAGGACCGGTCGACGGCGAGCCGGAGCATCCGCTCGATGACCGCGAGACGTGCCTCCTGGTAGCGGGGGCCGGCCTCATCGCCGAGGAACCAGCGCTTCATCCCGAGCTGCCAGTCGGAGGTGTGGAGGATCCGGACGGTGTGCGGCGGCAGCTGTGGCGGCACCGCCGGGCGTGGTGTGTCAGTCATGGTCACCGATTCTTCCGGACGGACCGGACAGCCACGGCTCTTTATCGAACACAGTGTCGTATACTTTCTCGTCTTCCCCGGTCAGCAGCCGGTAGCAGCTCTCCAGCTCGTCGAGGACGCGCAACTGGTCCACCGTGTTCCAGCTGACCTTGCGCACCACCGCGTTCCGGGTCGCCTGGTCGCCGAGCTCCAGACCGGGCTCGTCCGCCATCGGCTCCCACCCCGGCAGCCGGGACAGGTCACCCCAGAACTCGGCGGCACCGTAGCGCACCTGCTCGGACTCCCGACGCTCCTCCCGGCCGCCCTTCCGTCGCCCGGACGGTTCCGTCCCCACCGCACGCCGCTGCATCTCCACGACCTCAGGGTTTCGCCGCCTCTCCCGCTCCCCGACCTCCTCGATCAGCGCCCGGGTGTCCATCCCTCGCCAGTCGAGGAAGGCCACCGGATCAGCGGTGAAACGGTCGGCCACGGCGTGCGCCACCGCGATCCGGTGTTTGCACATCCCGGCGCGGTCCGGGCAGGTGCACCAGGAGTCGCGGAAACTCCCCGGGCTCAGGAGCACCGCAGCCACGTCCCGGCGCGGCTCACGCCCCGCCAGTAGCCGACTGAGGTTGTCAGGGTGCTCCAGGCACTCGCCGCGGATGTACATCACCTGGTTCTCGGACAGTGGGCGCCACCGCAGCGACACCTCGAACGGCTCCAGTTGTGTCCCGGAGACCAACGCACCGGCCGTACCGAGGTCGAGGTCCAGCCGCAGCACCTTCCCGTCACGGGCGTAGGTGCGCCCACGTGCGCGCCGTGCGGTGTCAGCACCGGCGCCCACTGTGTCGAGGATGGTCCGCCCGGCCCACCCTTCGGTGGCGGACACGTCGCGCTGCTCACGCTGTGACGTCGCCTTCGCCCGCCGCTTCTCCGCCTCCGCTGCGGAGGTCCGGGCTGACCGCTGTGCGGCGATGGTGCGCCCCAGCCGACCGTCCGGGTCATAGAGGTCCGGGGGCGCGTCGCCGGCGGCGTCCCGGCCCCGGGAGCGCCGGTTGCGGGATCCGAAGTCCGCCTCGATGACGTTGTCGCCCCACTCCGGCTTCGGGGTGCCGAGCCGACGCCGGCGACCGGAGTTCTTCTCCTCAGCCACGGTCATCCTCCTCACTGTTCCGGTCACTGTCGTTCCGGTCACTGTCGTTCCGGTCACTGTCCTTGACCGGGTACCTGTCCTGCAGGTCGGCCCGGAACGCCGCCCAGTTGTCCGCGATCTTGTCCATCGCCTCGCGCAACGCCGCCTCGCCCTCCGGTCCACCGGTGCCGAACCGGCGGTCGGAGGTGGAGGTTCCCAGCCGCCACAGGTCCTTGAGTGATGCGTCGTCCATCCTCGTCAGCCAGCTCTCCCCGGCGCTGACCACGTCACCGGCCAGGTCTCGCTTCGCACCGAGAATATCGTTGATCCTCTCGTCGAGCGTACCCACGGCGATGAGTTTGTGGACGCGGACATCCTGGCCCTGACCGATGCGGTAGGCGCGGTCGGTGGCCTGGTCCTCGACCGCCGGGTTCCACCACCGGTCGACGTGCACGACCACGCTGGCCCTGGTCAGGGTGATCCCCGTGCCACCGGCCCGGGTCGACAGGATCATCACCCTCGGGCCGTCCTCCGACTGGAACCGGTCGACCAGTGTCGCCCGGGCCTTACGGCTCAGCCCGCCGTGGAGCATCGGCACCTCGATGCCGAACACGCCCTCCATGTCCGGGGCCAGCATCCGGCCGAACGACGGGAACTGGGTGAACACCAGCACCCGCCGGTCCTGCTCCAGTGCCTCGGCGACGATCCGGTAGAGCCGTTCAACCTTGCCGGAGCGGTGCCGACCGTCCTTGCGGATCCCGGACCCGTCACCGCTGAAGTGCGCCGGGTGGTTGCAGATCTCCTTGAAGTGCGTCAGCGCGGTGAGTACCAGACCACTGCGCCGGTCACTGCGGCTGTCCGCCAGCCGGGCCTCGATGTCGGTGGTGTAGGCCTCGTAGAGCGCCGCCTGCTCGGCGGTCAGGGACACCGGGTCGATGAACTCCCGCTTCTCCGGCAGCCCCAGGTCCAGCGAGGCGTCGGTCTTCTCCCGGCGCAGTATGAACGGGTCGACCAGCCGGTGGAGCCGTTCAACATCCTCGGGGTCCCGGTCCCGCTCGATCTGGGAACCGATCGCGTTGTGGAAGGCCTTCGCCG
>NZ_CACZOO010000346.1 GCF_902782855.1 uncultured Corynebacterium sp. | reverse complement strand
GGCACACCGGGTATCCCGGGCGCACCGGGCACACCGGGCCACGTGCCGGGGACCGCCACAGGCAACGGACGCTTCCGGTACACGGTCACCACCGGGTACGTCCCGGCGTCCGCCGCAGCACGGGCCTCCCGGTGACTGCGGAACCAGGCCATGGCCAGCAGGGACATCCCCCCGATCCACACCACGGCCATGCGTACCACGGAGGCTGCGTAGGAGTCCTGCTCCCAGTCCGGCATGAGATTCCACAGCGTGTGCACGGAGAACCCGGCGCCCCAGCCGCCGATGATCCAGGAGGCCCGCTGTGCCGTCGTGAGGTCCGCCCGCAGCAGTGCCGTACCGATCGCGTAGCCGACAATCCCGGTGCACAGTGCGTGGAGCAGTGGGCCGGCGATCAGACGGATCAGCCACATCTCGAGCACGCCCCGGACGTCGGAGACGGCATGGGTCGGTGCGAGCGAGATCGCGTACAGCGCATTCTCGAAGGCCTCGAACCCCACGCCGACGAGCACGCCGGCGATCAGTCCGTGCCACGGCCGGTTCCACCAGGTACGTCCGGCGAAGAGCAGCAGCACCACCCCGAGCGCCTTGGCTGTCTCCTCGGGCCAGGCGCCGGCCAGGGACCACGCGATCTGTGGCGTCCCCCAGCCGACGGCGAGTTCCGACAGGTGCTCCGAGGACGTGAACCCGCCGAGCACCACCCCGCCGGTCACCCCCCACAGTACGGCGGCCAGTGCGAGCCGCACCGGCGTCCCGCGGTAGAGCAGCGTCCGTGACACCACGAACCAGACCAGGGCGGCGAACAGCATGCCCAGGCCGAGGGCGAGCATGGTGGGCCCCGGGCCGGGGAACAGCATCCCGCTGACGACGGTCAGCCCGGTGCCCAGCGCGCACAGGACCGTCAGAACCAGCAGGGAGACGGCGAAGACGTCCCAGAAGATCCGCAGCCGGGGCCGCGCGGTCGGGGGATGGGCATCGTGCCACGTCCGCGGTACCGTGAGGATCTCGAAGTCCGGACACGGTTCCCCGGCCATGGGCCCCACCGGTGTCCTCCTCCGGGGATCCTGTTGCGGTGCACTCATCGCAGCCTCCCCAGCATGTCGGGGAGCAGGGCGGTCACCTGCTGCGGCGAGATGCCGCTGACCACGAGGGTGTACATCACGTCGCCCGGACCGGTGAAGGACGCCGCCTGCACGTAGACGCTGCTGCCGTTCGCCGCGACCGGGGAGAAGCTCACGTCCTGGACACCGCCGCCGAAGCCGCCGCCGAAGCCGCCGCCGAAGCCGCCGTCAGGTGACCAGCCGTCCCCGGCCCCGTCACCGTTGCCGGGGCCGTCACCGACGTCGTAGATGAAGGTGTCGCTGACGAGGGCGGTTCCCACGGACGACGCCAGTGACGGGTGGAACAGGCTGTCGACGTCGGCACGGACGAAGTGCATCGGATCCTCGTCCTGGGACCACGCGGCACGGACCGCCCGGTCGGCAGCACGGGCCAGGTCGGCGTCGGAGCCGGAGGCGTCCACCCCGGCGGTGCCGATCAGATCGAGGGTCGCGGTGCCGCACCCGGCGTAGAGGCTCGCCATACCGGGCTGCATCCTCGGGGCGCGGCAGGACGCGTCCAGACCAGAGAGGTCCGGGGACCACCCGGACCAGGTCAGGACAGTGTCTGAGGCGGCGTTGTCGAGGGTGTCGTAGTCACCGTCGACGACATCGTGGTCGACGGGCAGGGCGAAGGGCGCGCAGAGGACCAGCAGTGCCACGCCGAGGACCGCGAACCACACCGAGGTGCGGCGGGAACCGGTGGGCAGGGTGCGGTACCTCCCGTAGGGATCGGGATCCGACGGCGGGGCGACCGTCAGACCGGGCTGACCGGGCTGAACAGGCCAGCCGGGCTGAACAGGGGGGACAGGGGGAATGGCGGAGATGGGCACGGGAGAGTTCCGGCCGTCACCAGATGGTGACGCGCCGCTCCTCGTCGAGCCACATGCCGTCACCCTCGACGACATCGAAGGCCTCGTAGAACTCGGCGACATTCGAGACCACCACGTTGCAGCGGTACTCGCCGGGGGAGTGCGGGTCGATGGCGACGTACTGCGCCGCCATCTGTGGGCGGATCGCGGTCTGCCAGATCTGTGCCCAGCGCAGGAAGAACCGCTGCAGCACGGTGAATTCACCGTCGAGGCCCTCGACCGGCGCACTCGGCGCGGTGTCCACCGTCAGCCCCTGCCCGGCGAGCCACCGCT
>NZ_CACZOO010000345.1 GCF_902782855.1 uncultured Corynebacterium sp. | reverse complement strand
CCGCGACGCGGTGGTCGCCATGGGCGGTAACGCTGACGACGTGAACCCGCTGAACCCGGCTGAGCTGGTCATCGACCACTCCGTGATCATCGAGGCCTTCGGTGACGCCGACGCCCTCGAGAAGAACGTGAACATCGAGTACCAGCGCAACGAGGAGCGCTACAAGCTCCTCCGTTGGGCCACCGGTGCCTTCGACAACTTCCGCGTCGTCCCCCCGGGAACCGGCATCGTCCACCAGGTGAACGTCGAGTACCTGGCCCGTACCGTCTTCGACAAGGACGGCCTGGCCTACCCTGACACCTGCGTCGGCACGGACTCCCACACCACCATGGAGAACGGCCTGGGTATCCTCGGCTGGGGCGTCGGCGGTATCGAGGCGGAGGCAGCCATGCTCGGCCAGCCGATCTCGATGCTCATCCCGCGCGTCGTCGGCTTCAAGCTCAGCGGTGAGATCCCCGCCGGCGTGACCGCCACCGACGTGGTGCTCACCATCACCGACATGCTGCGCCAGCACGGCGTGGTCGGCAAGTTCGTGGAGTTCTACGGCAAGGGTGTCGCTGAGCTTCCTCTGGCCAACCGCTCCACCATCGGTAACATGTCCCCTGAGTTCGGTTCCACCGCCGCGATCTTCCCGATCGACCGTGAAACCATCAACTACCTGCACCTGACCGGCCGTGACGAGGAGACCCTCGCCCGCGTCGAGGCGTACGCCAAGGAGCAGGGTATGTGGCTGGACCCGGAAACCGCCGAAGACAACGAGCCCACGTTCTCCGAGTACCTCGAGCTGGACCTGTCCACCGTCGTGCCGTCCATCGCCGGTCCGAAGCGACCGCAGGACCGCATCGAGCTGTCCGATTCGAAGGCGCAGTTCCGTAAGGACCTGCACAACTACACCGACAGCACCTCCGGCAACGCGGAGGCGCAGGATTTCGTGGCCGAGGGCGGCAATGTCGGTGGACACACCGGCAATCCGGCTTCCGCTGCGGACGCCAAGGGCAACCTGCCCTCCGCGGCGAGGGGTAACGAGGGTCGACCCTCCAACCCGATCGAGGTCAACTACAACGGCAGGGACATGGTCCTCGACCACGGTATGGTCGCCATCGCGTCCATCACCTCCTGCACGAACACCTCGAACCCGTCCGTGATGGTCGGTGCCGGCCTGCTCGCACGCAAGGCCGTCGCCAAGGGGCTCCAGTCCGCCCCCTGGGTCAAGACCACCCTGGCCCCGGGCTCCCAGGTCGTCACCGGCTACTTCGAGAAGGCCAACCTCTGGGACGACTTCGAGAAGCTGGGCTTCTACCTCGTCGGTTACGGCTGCACAACCTGCATCGGCAACTCCGGCCCGCTGCCGGAGCCGATCTCGAAGGGCATCAACGACGCCGACCTGGCCGCCACCGCGGTCCTGTCCGGCAACCGTAACTTCGAGGGTCGCATCTCCCCCGACATCAAGATGAACTACCTGGCGTCCCCGATCCTGGTCATCGCCTACGCGATCGCCGGCACCATGGACTTCGACTTCGAGACCCAGCCGCTCGGCCAGGACCAGGACGGCAACGACGTCTTCCTCAAGGACGTCTGGCCCTCCACCGAGGAGATCCAGGAGGTCATCGCGTCCTCTATCTCCCGTGAGCTGTACACCGCGGACTACGCGGACGTCTTCAAGGGTGACTACCGTTGGCAGTCCCTGCCCGTGCCGGAGGGGAAGACCTTCGCGTGGGACGACGCGTCCTCCTACATCCGCAAGGCACCGTACTTCGACGGCATGGAGCCCACCCCGGCCCCTGTCACCGACGTCCACGGCGCCCGCGTCCTCTGCCTCCTGGGCGATTCGGTCACCACCGACCACATCTCCCCGGCGTCTTCCATCAAGCCCGGTACCCCGGCCGCCCAGTACCTGGACTCCAAGGGTGTCGCGCGTAAGGACTACAACTCCCTGGGCGCCCGTCGTGGTAACCACGAGGTGATGGTCCGCGGTACCTTCGCGAACATCCGGCTGCAGAACCAGCTGCTCGACGGTGTCACCGGAGGCTACACCCGCGACTTCACCCAGGAGGGTGGCCCGCAGTCCTTCATCTTCGACGCCTCCGAGAACTACAGGGCGCAGGGCACTCCCCTGGTCGTCCTCGGTGGCAAGGAGTACGGCACCGGTTCCTCCCGCGACTGGGCGGCCAAGGGTACCCTGCTGCTGGGCGTCAGGGCCGTCATCGCCGAGAGCTTCGAGCGTATCCACCGCTCCAACCTCGTCGGCATGGGCGTGGTCCCGCTGCAGTTCCCGGCCGGTGAGTCCTGGAAGTCCCTGGGCCTCGACGGTACCGAGACCTTCGACATCGAAGGTATCGAGACCCTCAACGAGGGAGTCACCCCGGAGACCATCAAGGTCACCGCGACCAAGGTGGACGGGAGCGTCATCGAGTTCGACGCAGTCACCCGTATCGACACCCCCGGCGAGGCCGACTACTACCGCAACGGTGGCATTCTTCCGTACGTGCTCCGTAACATGATGAAGACCGTCTAGTCAGGCGACTCTTCTCCCGGAAGGGGCACGACGCATGCCGAAGGTCAGTGACATCGACCTTTCTGAGCGGCGGGCCGACATTCTGGCCGCAGCCCGTATGTGCTTCGTCACCTACGGGTATGACGGTGCCACCGTATCGCGGTTGGAGAAGGCCACCGGGAAGTCCCGGGGAGCCATCTTCCACCACTTCCGGAACAAGGAGACCCTGTTCCGGACGGTGGCGCACCGTGACATGCTCCGGATGACGGAGCTGGCGTCCTCCCGAGGCATGATCGGTCTCATCAGGTACATCCTGGAGGAACCCGATCTCGTGAACTGGTGGAGTCTCCGTGTGGAGATCACCCGGCGGATCCGCGTCGACGAGGAGCTCCGCACCACCTGGGACACCGACCAGCGGGCGCTTCGTGAAGCGGTCACCGCCCGGCTCACCGAGCAACGGGACAGTGGACGCATGCGGACGGACATCGATCTCGAGACGGCGATCCAGCTGCTGGAGCTGACCCTCGAGGGGGTCATGTCCCACCTCGGATCCGACAGGGTCAGCGACCGGCTCCCGGACGCCCTGGACCTTATCGAACAGTCACTGCGAGCCTGACGGCCCCGTTCACCAAGATCGAACGGAAGACAGCCCGCCACCCCGTACCCCGGGGTGGCGGGCCCGTCTGTCTCGCGAGGAATCCGGGGCGGTAGCATGGACGGAATGATCGCGATCATGACCGTCACCGGACGGGACCACACCGGCATCATCGCCGCCGTCTCCACCGCCTGCGCCGACCTCTCCATCAACATCCGCAACGTCTCACAGACGATCATGGACAAGTGGTTCACCATGATCCTCCACGTGGAGCTGCCCGACGACCTCGACGTCACCGCCGTCGACGAGCGTATGGCGCTGGTGGAGGACGAGCAGAAGCTCGTCATCACCATTCAGTCACAGGCCATCTTCGACGCGATGCACCACATCTGAGGGGACCGACCGAACAGATGACCGCCGCATTCCTCCCCTCCTCCTCGATTCTCGAGACCATCGCGATGATCCAGCGCTACCGGCTGGATATCCGGACCGTGACCATGGGTGTCAACCTCCTGCCCTGCGTCCGCGCGACCTCGGCCGCGACCTGTGACGCGGTCTATGACATGGTCACCACCCGTGCCCGTGACCTTGTCCCGGTCGCCAGGGGGATCGAGCGTGAGCTCGGGATCCCGATCGCCAACAAACGCGTCTCCGTCACCCCCGTCGCCATCGTCGCTTCCGCGGTGCCGGGCTGCGACCCGGTGGACATCGCCAGGGCGCTGGACCGCGCCGCCTCCGAGATCGGTGTCGATTTCATCGGCGGCTACTCGGCTCTCGTGGAGAAGGGTGGGACCGCCGGCGACAAGCGGCTCATCCGTTCCATCCCGGAGGCGCTCAGTGAGACCGATGTGGTGTGCTCCTCGGTGAACATCGGCTCCTCCCGTGCCGGCATCAACATGAACGCCGTGCGTGAGATGGGCGGGATCGTCCGTGGCTGCGCCGAGGCCACCGCTGACCGCGGGTCGATCGCCGCCGCCAAGCTCGTGGTCTTCTGCAATGCTGTCGGCGACAACCCGTTCATGGCGGGTGCTTTCCACGGTGTCGAGGAACCGGACTGTGTCATCAACGTCGGTGTATCCGGCCCCGGAGTCGTCGACCGTGCGGTCGCCGCGACGGGTGCGGATACCACCCTCAACGAGATCGCCGAGGAGATCAAGAAGGCGGCCTTCAAGATCACCCGCACCGGCCAGCTCGTCGGTACGATGGCGGCGGAGCGGCTGGGCGTCCCCTTCGGGATCGTCGACCTGTCACTTGCCCCCACCGCCGAGATGGGTGACTCGGTCGCACACATCCTGGAGCATATGGGACTTGACCAGGTCGGTACGCACGGCACCACTGCGGCCCTCGCTCTGCTCAACGACGCCGTGAAGAAGGGCGGCATGATGGCCTGCTCGCGGGTCGGCGGACTGTCCGGTTCCTTCATCCCGGTCAGTGAGGACGCCGGAATGATTGACGCGGTCCGCGCCGGTAGCCTGACCGTTGACAAGCTTGAAGCCATGACCGCCATCTGTTCGGTGGGTCTGGACATGATCGCGGTCCCCGGTGACACCCCCGCCACCGCCATCGCCGGCATGATCGCCGACGAGGCCGCCATCGGCATGATGAACCACAAGACCACTGCGGTACGTGTCATCCCGGCGATCGGTTGCGGTGTCGGTGAGGATGTCGACTTCGGTGGCCTGCTCGGGCACGCGCCGGTGATGCCGGTGCACACTGTCGGCAACGACGGCTTCATCGGTCGCGGGGGCTTCATCCCCGCCCCTGTCCACGGCTTCCGAAACTGACATGCCGGTCCTGTTCACGCACGCCCGCACCTCCACCCAGGTCGACGACCCCGGCGGGTTCCTGCGGGACGGTGCGTCCTCAGGCCGTTTCGACCTCCCCTCACCGGACGGGCCCGATGATTCGGCGGTGGCCGTCTCACTGCGATCCTCGGGCGCAGTGCCGACCGGCGGGATCCATGCCCTGGGCCTGTCGACTCCCCACCTCCTGCTGGTCGGTGTGACGGTCGTGCTGCTGGTTCTGGCGCTGACCTGCCTGGTGGCGGGAGGGCCTGTCGTGGCCCTGGTGTTCACCGTCTTTGCACTGGTCCTCGGTGTACTCACCCTGGTGTCCGTGCAGCGTCGCCGGGTGGGACTGCGCACGCTCGATGCGGCGTGGCGACAGGGGTGGGTCCGGTTCGCCCCGGCGAGAGTGGGCGCTGCCTGGCTCGACCGCGTTGTCCGTCACGGCCCGTCGACGGGTCCGCGAGGGGACCGTGGCCGCAACCAGGATGTCCGGTACTGGTTCCGCGCAGGGGTGGAGATCTTCCCCACCGACGGGACGGAACCGTTCACCGTGACCACGTCACCGTTCCAGGTGCTCGCGGACCGGGACGGGAAGCCGCACGGTCTGCGGACCGCCCCGGGACCGCTCGACCTCACCGAGCCCGAGTACTGCAACGGCTGGACCGTGGCGCGCTATATCGTCGGTTCGCCGGTGGAGTCCGCCACGGTGACCACCGGCCTCACCGACACCCAGATCCTCGCCGCCCTGGAGGCGGCCGGAATCCGGTGAGCGTCGTGGGCGCTCACGCCGCCTCGTCGGCCCGGTAGGCGGGAAGGTCTTGACGGACACCCGCGGCCCGGGTGCGGTCAGGTTGCGGAGGGTAGGGCCCGGATGGTGCCGGGCGATGGAGGCCCATGTCTTCCGGAACATCCGCCGCCGGGTGGTACGCTCCAGTGCTGCCGCGTCGACGGGCACCGGCGGGCGGACTCCGGTCTCCCCGGGGCCGGAACAGACCCTACGCCAGCTCCACGATCTCCATGTACGCGTCCGACCACAGATCTTCGTCTCCGTCCGGGAGTACGATAACGCGCTCGGGCTCCAGTGCCTTCACGGCTCCCGGATCGTGGGTGACCAGGACGACCGCCCCGGTGTAGGTGCGCAGGGCGTCCAGCACCTGCTCACGGGACTGCGGGTCGAGGTTGTTGGTGGGCTCATCGAGCAGCAGTACATTGGCCCGGGAACTGACCAACGTGGCCAGTGCCAGGCGGGTCTGCTCACCACCGGACAGGGTTCCGGCCGGCTGGTTGAGCTGCTCGCCGGAGAACATGAAGGCGCCTAGCAGGCCGCGGAGGTCCTGTTCATCGGAGTCCGGGCAGGCGCTGACGGTGTTCTCCCAGACGGTGGCGTCCGGGTCGATGGTGTCGTGTTCCTGGGCGAAGTAGCCGATCTTCAGACCGTGCCCGGAGACGATCCCGCCTTCCCCGTCAGTACGCTCCACTCCTGCCAACAGTTTGAGCAGGGTGGTCTTACCGGCGCCGTTGAAGCCGAGAACGACCACACGGGATCCTCTGTCGATCGCCAGGTCGACCCCGGCGAACACCTCCAGCGAACCGTACATCTTGGTCAGACCTTTGGCGAACATCGGGGTCTTGCCACAGGGGGCGGGCTCCGGGAACTTGATCGTCGCGAAGTGGTCCTCCTGACGGACCTCGTCGAGGTTGTCGATCATCTTGTCGGCACGGGCGAGCATCTGCTTGGCGGCGGCGGCTTTGGTGGCCTTGGCCCCCAGTTTCGCGGCCTGCTTACGCAGGGCGTCCGCCTTCTTCTCGGCGTTGGCCTTCTCACGGCGCCGACGCGCCTCATCGGTTGCCCGGGCGTCAAGGTACTTCTTCCACGTCATGTTGTAGACGTCCGCCTCGCCGCGGACGGCATCGAGGAACCAGACCTTGTTGACCACGTCATTGAGCAGGTCGACATCGTGGGAGATCATGACCAGACCGCCTTCGTGCTTCTGCAGGAAGCCGCGCAGCCAGTGGATCGAGTCCGCGTCGAGGTGGTTGGTCGGCTCGTCGAGCAGCAGGGTGGTCTGGGACCGTCCCGAGCCGGAGGTCGCGGCGAAGAGGATCTGTGCGAGCTCCACGCGGCGTCGTTGGCCACCGGAGAGCGTCTTGAGCTGCTGGTCCAGGACACGCTGCGGCAGACCGAGGCCGTCGCAGATCCGCGCGGCCTCGGAATCGGCCTCGTAGCCGCCGAGTGCGCTGTAGCGCTCCTCCAGGCGGCTGTACTTGATGATGGCGGCGTCCCGCTGGGCGTCGGTCCCGGACTCCATCAGCTCCTGCTGTCGGTCCATCGCGGAGCGCAGCTGGTCGAGACCACGTGCGGAGAGAATGCGGTCCTGGGCGGTCTGCTCGATATCGCCCTCCTTGGAGTCCTGCGGCAGATAGCCGATCTCGCCGGAGGTGATCACCTTGCCACCGTAGGGCTCGGTCTCCCCGGAGAGGATGCGCATGGTCGTGGTCTTGCCGGCGCCGTTCCGGCCGACGAGCCCGATCCGGTCCCCCGGTTGGACGCGGAGCAGCTGTCCGGGGGCGTTGAGGAGGGTGCGGGCCCCCACACGCACTTCAAGATCCTGGGTAACAATCACAACGGTCCAGCGTATCATGGAGTCTCCACCGGTCCGCACCCGCGCCGTGTACCCTTGTCCCCGGCATGTCACACCACCTCGCACACGGTCGTGGGGGTGGGCACCGCGCTCTCCACCTCCCGCCCAAGGAGAGAGATACCGTGACGGGATGTCCCGCGGGCGTCCCACCCCACACTTCCGCGTGGTCCCGGAGTCCCCTGTGTGACCCAACCTCCGAGGAGTCCTTTCCGGATCCCATGAAAAGTGATCCTTGTGGACATGAATGAATCTATCTGGCGGCGCGGTGTTTCGCCAGAGAAAAGTTAGTTCTTTTTCCCTGGGTTGTTACTCTGGGGGTGGTGGAAAAGCATCCGCGTGACAGAATATTTCCTCATGAAGTCTGTTCACCCAGGTCAGGTGCAGTTCGGCGTTGCCGCACCCGGCGGCGGGATACCCTGGCAGCGGGGGTAGAATCCTCGTCATGCACATTGCCGTTCTGGGCTTGGGGCCCGCCGGTGCCGTTCTCGCCCACCGCGCCGTGACCCGTGGCTGGACAGTGGACGGCTACGACCCCGCCTGTCGGGAGGTCGACGGCACCCCGACCCTGCCTGAGTGGCGCAGCACCTACGGCATACCGTTGGCAACGCTGCCGCACTGGGCCCGTACCCTCCTCCCCTTCGTCTCCATCTCTCCCGGCCTCAGTGCTCACACACCCGACCATCGGCACCTCGGCTACGGTGGGTACGGTGTCGTCGACCGGACAGAGGCCCGGCGTCGCCTGGCGCCCGGAATCCGGCTGCACCGACGCCGGGTGGACGCCCCGACCGTCGGACGCCTCGGCGTGGACGCCGTCGTCGACTGTCGGGGAGTCGTCGACCGCCCCGGTGCGGTACGGCAGATCGCCTACGGGCTTTTCCTGCCGACACCCGTCGCCCACAACGCCGGATACACCACCGCAGAGTTCATGGACTGGCGTCCGTCCCCGTGGACGGCAGCCGTTGCACCGGGCCCCGCAACGCCCAGCTTCCTCTACATCCAGGACGTCGGTGACCGGGTCCTCGTCGAGGAGACCGTCCTGGCCACCCGGACACCGTCCCGGGACATGCTGCCGGAACTGCGCCGTCGCCTGCTCTCCCGGCTCGGCGAGACTGCGGAGCACGCAACCGGTACCGAGATCGTCCACTTTCCCCTGGACCGTCGACGCCGCCCCTGGTACCTCGGTCCCGACCAGGACGGTGTCACCACATTCGGCGCGGCCGGGGGATTCACTCACCCTGCCACCGGCTATTCCGTGGCCGCCGCCATCGCCGCGGCGGACACGGTGCTCGACCAGCTCGCAGCCCACGTCACCGGGC
Source organism: uncultured Corynebacterium sp. (assembly GCF_902782855.1). Lineage (GTDB taxonomy): Bacteria > Actinomycetota > Actinomycetes > Mycobacteriales > Mycobacteriaceae > Corynebacterium. The sequence continues at coordinate 15,691 of NZ_CACZOO010000345.1, read as the reverse complement.
GTCCGGTCCCCTGCCGCCGGAGGGTCTCTGCGGCGCTGGCCTGGCGACTCCGGCTTCTCGGCGGCGAGCTCGTCGTCCGTGCCGGTGCGGAGGTCCTCCCCCGCTTCTTCGACGCTTTCTTCCGCTTGCCCGTGCGCCTGCAACACGGATACCTCGAAGGGCAGGACGCCCTGGCGGTCACCGCCGCGATGGTCTCGCTGGCGCGGTTCCCGGCGGATGTCCTGCCCTTCCTCCTCCCACTGCCCAAGGCACTGTACTACACGCTGAAACCCAGGTAGCGGAGCTGCTCCCGGCCCTCCTCGTTGATCATGTGGGGGCCCCACGGCGGGGACCACACCCAGTTGATACGCAGTTCGGCGATCTGGTCGATGTTGCCGACCACGGCAGCCTGCGACTGGTCCTCGAGCATGTCGGTCAGTGGGCAGGCAGGTGAGGTGAGGGTCATGTTGATCACCGCGACGGAATCTCCCTCGCCCTCCACCCAGATATCGTAGACCAGACCGAGATCCACGACGTTGATGCCCAGCTCAGGGTCGATCACGTCGAGCATGTACTCCTCGATCTGGCCGGCGAGCTGTACCTGCTCCGGTGTCTGGTCCTTCGGCGGCTCAGGAACGTCGTTGAGCGGATTGGGGTCCATCTGCGGGGCGGTCGGCTCAGAGGTGGTGTTCTCGTCACTCACAGCGGCTGTCCTTTCAGTTCGGTCGGTGCGGGGTTTCAGCGGGTGGAAGTCGGACGGGGCACACCGGCGTCGAGGGCGGCGGCCTCGAAGGCCTTCCACCCCAGCAACGCGCACTTGACCCGGGCCGGGTACCGGGACACCCCGGCGAAGGCGATGCCGTCTCCGATCAGATCCTCGTCACCCTCCTCTTCACCTCGGCTGGTCACCATCTTCTCGAATTCCGCGAGCTTGGCGAAAGCCTGCCCGACGGGGAGCCCGATGATCTCCTCGGCCATGACCGAGGTGGAGGCCTGGCTGATCGAGCAGCCCTGGGCGTCGTACGAGACATCCTCGACGGTCTTCTGGTCGTCACTGAGGTGGACCCGCAGTGTCACCTCGTCACCGCAGGAGGTGTTGACATGGTGCACCTCGGCCTCGAACGGCTCGCGGAGTCCCGCATGCTGCGGGTTCTTGTAGTGGTCCAGGATGACCTCCTGGTACATCTGCTCGAGTTTCACGGTCAGTGTCTCGCTTTCTCCACCGGGGACGCCGGTGACTTACCGGGTGCCGAAGAAGTCCTGGGCGTGACGGACGCCGGCAACCAGCGCGTCCACCTCGTCGCGGGTGTTGTACAGGTAGAAGCTCGCCCGGGCGGTGGCCTGGACGCCGAGGCAGCGGTGCACCGGCCACGCACAATGGTGCCCGACGCGGATGCAGATCCCCTGGTCATCGAGGACCTGACCGAGATCATGCGGGTGGATACCGTCGACGACGAAGCTCACCGCCGACCCACGGTTGTCGGCGGTGGCCGGACCGATGATCCGCAATCCCCCGATCTCCTGCAGCTTCGCCAGGGTGTAGGCGGTGAGGTCGTGCTCGTGGGCGGCGACGGCGTCCATCCCGATGCTCTCGAGGTACTTCACCGCTGCGCCGAGTCCGACGACCTGGGAGGTCATCTGTGTACCGGCTTCGAACCGCTGGGGCGGGGCCGCGAAAGTCGTCTTCTCCATGGTCACCAGCTCGATCATGGAGCCACCGGTGAGGAACGGCGGGAGGGCGTCGAGCAGGGACTCCCTCCCGTACAGGACGCCGACACCGTTGGGCCCCAGCATCTTGTGTCCGGAGAAGGCGGCGAAGTCCACGTCGAGGGCGTGGAGGTCCACCGGCATGTGCGGCACCGACTGGCAGGCGTCGAGGACGAACAGCGCACCCACCGCGTGGGCGCGGCGCACGGCGTCATCGACATCGAGCTGGGCACCGGTGACATTCGACTGGTGGGTCAGGGCGACGACCTTCGTCCGCTCTGAGAGCTGGAGACTGTCAAGGTCGATCCGCCCGTCCGCGGTGGCGGTGTACCAACGCAGGGTCGCCCCGGTGCGCTGCGCCAGCTCCTGCCAGGGCACGAGGTTGGCGTGATGCTCGACCTCGGAGATGACGATCTCGTCACCCTCCCCGACCGCCAGGTCACCGCTGCGCGGGTCGCCCAGGATGAAGGCGACCTCGTTGAGCGCCTCGGTGGCGTTCTTGGTGAAGGCGATCTCGTGGGAACCGGCGCCCACGAAGCGGGCGATGGTCTCCCTGGCGTCCTCGTAGGCGTCGGTCGCCTCCTCGGCGATCTGGTAGGCGCCGCGATGGACGGGGGCGTTGTGCTCGGTGAGGAAGGTCCGCTCGGCATCGAGGACCTGCAGCGGCCGTTGGGCGGTCGCCCCGGAGTCCAGGTACACGAGTGGACGACCGTCACGGACGGTCCGCGAGAGGATCGGGAAATCCGCGCGAACCGCGGTGGTGTCCAGTGTCGTGATCATTCGGTGGTTCCCTCTTAGACCTTGTGGGTGTACTTCTCGTAGCCGTGCTCCTCCAGCTCCTCGGCGAGCTCCGGGCCACCGGACTCGACGATGCGGCCCTTTGCGAACACGTGCACGAAGTCTGGCTTCACGTAGTTGAGGATCCGCTGGTAGTGGGTGATCAGCAGCAGGCCCCCGTTCTCCCGCTCCCGGTAGTTGTTGATGCCCTGGGAGACGATGCGTAGCGCGTCGACGTCGAGACCGGAGTCGGTCTCGTCGAGGATGGCGAACTTGGGCTTGAGGAGACCGAGCTGCAGGATCTCGTGCCGCTTCTTCTCACCACCGGAGAAACCCTCGTTGACGGAGCGCTCCGAGAAGCTCGGGTCGATCTCGAGCTCGTCCATCGCATGACGCGCTTCCTTGACCCATGCCCGCAGCTTCGGGGCCTCGCCGCGCACGGCGGTGGCGGCGGAGCGCAGGAAGTTGGCCATCGAGACACCCGGCACCTCGACCGGGTACTGCATAGCGAGGAACAGTCCGGCGCGGGCACGCTCGGAGACATCCATGTCCAGCAGGTTCTCACCGTCGAGGAGGACCTCGCCCTCGGTGATCTCGTACTTCGGGTGGCCGGCGATGGCATACGACAAGGTGGACTTGCCGGAGCCGTTCGGCCCCATGATGGCATGGGTCTCACCGGAGTTGATGGTGAGGTTCACACCATGGAGGATCGGCTTCGGCTCCTCGCCCTCCTCCTGGGGGACGACCTGGGCGTGAACGTTCTTGATTTCGAGGGTGCTCATCGGGATGACGCTGCTTTCTTCTGCGGTTGGGGCTGTGGGACAGGACGGTGTGTCACAGGACGGTGTTGACGAGCTCCTGCTCTACAACGTCCTCGAGGCTGTCACGGACCTGCTCGACGGGCACCCGCCGGATGACGTCCGAGAAGAAGCCACGGATGATCAGGCGGCGGGCCTCGTTGTCGGGGATACCTCGGGACATGAGGTAGAACATGTGCTCGTCATCGAAACGGCCGACAGTCGCGGCGTGGCCGGCGCCGACGATCTGACCGGTCTGGATCTCCAGGTTCGGGATGGCGTCCGCGCGCGCACCACCGGTGAGCACGAGGTTGTTGTTCTTCTCATAGGTGTCGGTGCCTGTGGCGTCCGGCCGGATCAGGCAGTCCCCGATCCACACGGTGCGGGCCTCGGTGCCGTGACGGCCCTCCTCCCCCTGCAGCGCGCCCTTGTAGAGGACATTGGACCGGCAGTTCGGCTGACTGTGGTCGATGAGGAGCCGCTGCTCGAAGTACTGGCCGGAGTCGGCGAAGTAGACACCGAGCATCTCGGCGTCCCCGCCCGGCCCGGCGTAACGCACGTGCGGCAGGGAACGGACCACGTCACCGCCGAAGACGGCGGCGGTGTGGCGGATGGTGGCGTCCCGGCCGACGAGAATGTGCGAGTTCGACAGGTGCACGGCGGTGCGCCCCCAGTCCTCCCAGACGACGACGGTGAGCTTGGAACCGTCACCGAGCACGAACTCGAGGTTGTCGGAGTGCACACCGTCACCCTCGTAGCGGATGACGACGACGGCCTCGGCGAATGTGCCGAGGTCGACCACGGTGGTGCCGTAGGAGGTGACCTCGTCGCCGGCGCCGGTGACGACGATGTTGATCGGCTCTGTCAGGACAGCGTCCTTGTCGACACTGATGTGGTCGGCGACGGGGCAGTTGGTCCACGCCTCTGCGGCAGGACGGTCGACCGGGAGACCGGCGCGACCGACACGTGCATCGTCCATCGGTATCTCGGAGTAGGCGACACCGGCCTGACCTGCGGTGTCTACCGTGATCCGTTGGCGGGCAGCAGGGGCACCGTCGTTCTTCTGCAGTCCGCGCAGACGGCGCATGGGGGTGAAGCGCCAGTCCTCGTCCTTACCGTAGGGGACGGGGAAGTCCTCCGGGTTCGTGGACTGGAAACGGTCCCCCTTGGTGGGGGTCCGGTTCGCCGGAGTGAGAGTCGACCGGGTGGTCGGGGTGGTCATCGGGGTGGTCATTGTTCTAACCCACCGATCCTTCCATCTGCAGTTCAATCAGGCGGTTGAGTTCCAGCGCGTACTCCATCGGCAGCTCCTTGGCCACCGGCTCGACGAAGCCGCGGACGATCATCGCCATGGCCTCGTCCTCCTCCAGTCCCCGGCTCATCAGGTAGAAGAGCTGGTCCTCGGAGACCTGGGAGACCGTCGCCTCGTGGCCGAGGGTCACGTGGTCGTTGCGGATGTCGTTGTAGGGGTAGGTGTCCGACCGGGAGATCGAGTCCACCAGCAGGGCGTCACACTCCACGCTCGAGGTGGAGTGGTGGGCGTCCTTGTTGACCTGGACCAGGCCGCGGTAGGCGGCGCGACCACCGTTGCGGGCCACCGACTTCGAGACGATGGTGCTCGAGGTGTACGGCGCCATGTGGACCATCTTGCCGCCGGTGTCCTGGGTCTGTCCCTCACCGGCGAAACCGATGGAGAGCACAGTGCCCTTGGCGTGCGGACCGGTCATCCACACCGCCGGGTACTTCATCGTGATCTTCGAGCCGATGTTGCCGTCGACCCACTCCATGGTCGCACCCTCCTCGGCGCGGCAGCGTTGGGTCACCAGGTTGTAGACGTTGGTGGACCAGTTCTGGATGGTCGTGTACCGGCAGCGGCCGCCCTTCTTCACGATGATCTCGACGATCGCGGAGTGCAGCGAGTCCGACTGGTAGATCGGGGCGGTGCAGCCCTCGACGTAGTGAACGAAGGCACCCTCGTCGACGATGATCAGGGTGCGCTCGAACTGGCCCATGTTCTCGGTGTTGATCCGGAAGTACGCCTGCAACGGGATCTCCACGTGGACGCCCTTGGGGACGTAGACGAAGGACCCGCCGGACCAGACGGCCGTGTTCAGAGCGGCGAACTTGTTGTCGCCGGCCGGGACGACCGTACCGAAGTACTCCTTGAACAGGTCCGGGTGCTCCCGCAACGCGGTGTCGGTGTCGAGGAAGATGACGCCCTGGGCCTCCAGGTCCTCACGGATCTGGTGGTAGACGACCTCGGACTCGTACTGGGCGGCGACCCCGGCGACCAGGCGCTGCTTCTCCGCCTCGGGGATGCCGAGTTTGTCGTAGGTGTTCCTGATGTCCTCGGGCAGTTCCTCCCAGGAGGTGGCCTGCTTCTCTGTGGAGCGGACGAAGTACTTGAAGTCGTCGAAGTCGATGTCGTCGAGGTCCGCGCCCCAGGTCGGCATCGGCTTGCGTTCGAAGGTGTCGAGGGCCTTGAGTCGGCGTTCGAGCATCCACTCGGGTTCGTTCTTCTTCGCCGAGATCATCCGGACCACGTCCTCGGACAGTCCGCGCTGCGCCGTCTCACCGGCGAGATCGGAATCGTGCCAGCCGTACTCGTAGGCGCCGATGGAGTCGATGATCGCGTCATCCTGACGCAGTTTCTCCTGGTCCTTGGCCTGGCGCGCCTCTTCGACGGCGTCCGGCGGTGTCTGTGCTGCTTGAGTCATGTCAGCTCTCCTTCTGGGGGGAAGGGTGGATGGTGGTCAGCGGAATGTGGGTGGTGCAGATGCCGTTGCCGTCGGCGATGGTCGCCAACGGCTGGGTGTGCCGGCCGAGCAGTTCCGCGACTACCCGGTGTTCAGCGGCGCAGAGCTCCGGGAACTCGTGTGCCACGTCCTGGACGGGACAGTGGTGGCGGCAGATCTGGACGCCGCCGCCGGCATGGTCGACGGTGGCGGCGTACCCGCGTGCCGTCAGGGCGCCGGCGATGCTCCGGGCCTGTTCGACGACGGAACTGTCGGCCTCCGCGTCGACCCCGCTGAAGAGTTCCTCCATGCGGCGGTCGGCGAATCGTTCGACCGCGGCATCTCCGCCGGTCTCCCGCAGGGCCCGGAGGGCCAGCAGTGCCAGACTGTCGTAATCATGGCCGAACTGTCCCCGGCCGGCGTCTGTGAGCCGGAACAGTCGGGCCGGTCGACCGCGGCCGCGGGAACGGGCTGCTGTGGAACGGGGCGCCTCAACGGTCTCAGCGAGTCCGTCGGCGACGATATTGTCCAGGTGCCGACGGACACCGGCGGTGCTGAGACCCAGCGTGTCACCGATGTCGGACGCACTGACCGGGCCGTTCCGCAGGATCTGGGTGAGGATGGAACGCCGGGTGTCCCCCTCGCTCATCGTGCCCACCTCCTTGGTGTTGTGCCTGGTCCGGCCCGGAGCTCTTCCGGACCCGTCATGATTAGACAACAAGAGTGTGGCGTAATTCCTTCCCGTTGTCTAATAAGGGTAGGCTGAGCTGGAGTTTTCGAGCGTGCCCCGCTCCACGAATTACGCAACACCGGGGGCGCACCGGCGGCACCGGTAGACTGCCCGTGTGCCCCACCCAGACGAACCGGACCGCCCTGACACCGCAGGGCTGCGTTCCCTGCTCCCCGGCATCGGTGCCGCAGGATCGCGCAGTGCACTGCTCCACCGGGGTACAGCGGACACTTCCACCGGTTCCCCGGCACAGGCCGCCGCCACCGGACCGGTCCCCTTCACTCCCCGCGAACGCACCCGCTTCCGCACCGCGGCCTTCGCCGGAACCTTCGGAGCCGTCCTCGCCGCCCTCGGCGGCCTCGGCGCCGGGGCGGTTCCGGTGGTCGACAACAGCCTCTGGTCCCTGCCGGTGGTGGGCTTCCTGTCGTTGCTGCTGCACAGCACCACGGTCACCGTGTTCGTCGGGATCGGGTTCCTCGTCCTCGGCTGGCTGATGATGTGGCGCTACTGCATCCCCTCCGTCCGTGACGACGGGACCCCGTCCCCGGTCGCCCCGTTGCGGACGCTCTACCGGGTCCTCCTCGCCTGGGCGCTCCCGTTCGTCGTCACCGCCCCGCTGTTCACCCAGGACATCTACTCCTACCTGGCACAAGGGTCGATCGCGGCACAGGGACTCGACCCGTATTCCGGCGGACCGGCGGATTTGCTCGGTGTCGACGACCCGCTCGCCAGGTCGGTACCGCTCGTCTGGGCTCACTCGCCGGCGCCTTACGGCCCGGTGGCCGTGGGTATCGCCGCGGTGATCTCCCGGATCACCGGCGACACCGTCGGTGCCGCCGTGGTCCTGCACCGCCTGGTCGCCGTCCTCGGCGTCGTCCTCGCCGCGTGGGCCGTGGTGCGGCTCGCCCGCCGCTGCGGCATCCGGCCACAGGCGACACTGTGGCTCGGCGTCCTCAACCCGTTGGTCCCGCTGCACCTCATCGGCGGCCTGCACAACGAGGCCCTGATGATGGGTCTGCTGCTCACCGGTCTGGAGCTCTCCCTGAAGTCCACCGACCGGCTCACCGATCTCGGCACCTGTCGCCGGGTGACGGCCGGGGTATGCGGAATGGTGCTCATCAGCTGCGCGGGCATGGTCAAGGTCACCGCCTTTCTCGCCTTGGGTTTCGCCGGGGTGGCACTGGCCCGCTATCTCGGCGGACGCCTGCGCGACCTCGCCGTCGCCGCCGGTGTCTTCCTCACCGGCGCGCTCGTCGTGGTCCTGCTGTTCTCCCTGGGCACCGGTCTCGGACTCGGCTGGGTGACCGTCCAGGGGGGCGCGGCCGACGTCGTCAGCTGGATGTCGGTCACCTCCGACGCCGGTCTGTTGTCAGGCACGGTCGGCGAGAGACTCGGACTCGGCGACCACACCGACGTCGCGCTCGGTGCCGCGCGGACCGTCGGCCTGTGCATCGGCGCCTTCTGGGTCGTGCGCATGCTCTGGGCCGCCTTCCGCGGCACGATCCACCCTGTCGGAGGCCTCGGCGTGGCCACCTTCTTCCTGGTCGTGTTCTTTCCTGTCGTCCACCCCTGGTACCTCCTCTGGGCGATCATGCCGTTGGCGGCGTGGGCGGACCGCCCGGTGTTCCGGGTTGCGGTCGGAGCGATCTCCACAGTGCTCAGTTTCTTCGTCCTCCCGCGCGGCCTCAATCTGCCGCCCTCGACGGTCTCCCTGATCTACGTGATGTTCATCATCTTCTTTCTCGTGCTACTGGTCATCGGCGCCATGCTTTACCGCCGTGTCCGTGCCGCCGACTACAGTGGATCGCCGTGAGAAGTGAATCCACCCCGGTCGATGGGCCGGTGCTCCAGCTCCGCGGCGTCGTCAAACGCTTCGGCCCGGTGACCGCCGTTGACGGCCTCGATCTTCAGCTGGGACGCGCGGAAGTCCTCGCGCTCCTCGGCCCCAACGGTGCCGGGAAGACCACGACCGTCGAGATGTGTGAGGGGTTCATCACCCCGGACGCAGGTACCGTGAGTGTGCTCGGGCTCAACCCGGTCACCGAGGCCGACCGCCTGCGCACCCGTATCGGCATCATGCTCCAGGGCGGCGGGGCATACCCCGGCGTCCGCGTCGGGGAGATGCTGCGGCTCGCGGCGTCCTACTCCGCCGATCCGCTCGATCCTGACTGGCTCCTTGAGACCGTGGGACTCGCCGGCCACGAGAAGTCCAACTACCGCCGGTTGTCCGGCGGGCAGCAGCAACGGCTCTCGCTCGCGCTCGCTCTGGTGGGGCGTCCGGAACTGGTCTTCCTCGACGAGCCGACCGCCGGGTTGGACGCCCAGTCACGCCTCGCCGTCTGGGACCTCATCGCCGCGCTGCGCCGGGACGGGGTCTCCGTGGTGCTCACCACACACCTCATGGATGAGGCGGAGGCACTGGCGGACAAGGTGGTCATCATAGATCACGGAGCCGTCGTCGCCCAGGGTTCCATCTCCGAACTCACCAGCACCGCCGACCCGGTGATCTCGGTGTGCTGCGGCTCACCGGTCGATCTCGCGGCACTGGAGGACCGGCTGGCGGACCCCCGGATCATCGTCAGTTCAGTGCGCCCGGACCGGTTCACGGTCACCGCACCGGTCTCGCCGGAACTCATCGCCGCGCTGACCGCCGCCATGGCGGGCCAGAGCACCCTCGTCACCTCACTGAGCGTGGAACAGCGCAGTCTAGAGAGCGTCTTCCTCGACATCACCGGACGGGAGATCCGAGCATGAGCCCCACCCGACACACCACCGATCGCTTCGCCCCCGGCACCTTCAGCCCCCGGCCGGCGCCGGCCCCTGCGGCGAAGTTGCTGCGCGCTCAGGCGAGAATCGAGAGCCTGCTGTTCCTCCGGCACGGTGAACAGCAGCTTCTCACCCTGGTGATCCCGGTGGGCATGCTCATTGTCTTCAGTCTGCTTCCGGTCACCGACTTCGACGATCCGGTGGACCAGATCTACCCGATGACTCTCGGTATCGCGCTCATGGGTGCCGGATTCACCGGCCAGTCCATCGCCGTGGCGTTCGACCGCCGCTACGGCGCACTGAAACGCATCGGTGCGTCCGGAGTCCCGACCTGGGCGCTGATCGGTGGGAAACTCGCCGCCGTGCTCTCCGCCGTCACCGTCCAGCTGGTTCTGCTCACCACCATCGCCGTGTTCCTCGGCTGGCGTCCCGACCTGGTGGGGACACTGCCCGCTGCCGTGTTCATCCTCATCGGTGCCGCCACCTTCACCTCGCTGGGACTGCTGCTCGGTGGGACGCTGGGGTCCGACCTGGTCCTCGCCCTCGGCAACACGCTCTGGTTCCTGCTCATGGGAGCAGCAGTCGTCACCGTACTCGACCCCGAACTACCGGAAGCCGCCACCGACGTCCTGGACCTGCTCCCCTCGGTCGCGCTCACCCACGGTCTGGTGGACGCCGCCGCCGGCTCCTTCAACGTCCCGTCGCTCATCATCCTGCTCGTGTGGGGTGTGGGGGGTACCCTCGCCGCACTGCGCTGGTTCTCGTTCACGATGGACGGGGACTAGACTCAGGGGCCGTGACGACGACGCCCGAGACTTCCCAGACGACCCCGCCGGCGACTCCGGCACCAGGAGCTCCCCCGGCCGATGTGGCGGAGGCCCTGGTGAGAATGAGGGAGCGGACGGCGCAGACGCGCAACGGCTTCCACCGGGGCATCCTCGCCTTCTACACCGCGATTCTGCGCCTGTGCCGACGGCTGCCTGTCCCCACCGTCCGACGCCAGTGGCTCTACGCGGTGATCCTGATGTGCTGCCAGGGCGGCATCACCTTCACCGGCTCGCTGGTCCGGGTGACCGGATCCGGGCTCGGCTGCCCCACCTGGCCGCAGTGCCAGCCCGGATCGCTGGTCCCCGAGTCAGGCGCCGCGCCCGCCGTCCACCAGGCCATCGAATTCGGCAACCGGCTGCTCACCTTCGTGGTCTCCGTCGCCGCGATCCTCGCTTTCCTGGCCGTGCTCCGTGCCGCCCGCCGGTCCAGCATCCAGCACCTCGCCTTCCTCCAGGGCATCGGCATCATCGTCCAGGCGGTTCTCGGCGGCATCACCGTCCACATGGACCTGGCCTGGTGGATGGTGATGGCGCACTTCCTGCCGTCGATGCTGCTGACCTTCTTCGCCGCGGTACTGGTGGTCAAGGTGGGCGAGCCTGACGACGGTCGGCGACGTTCCGGTATGCCCGCACCACTGCGGTGGGCCACCTGGATCTCCGCGGCGTCCTTGGCCGTGGTGCTCATCACCGGCACGATGACGACCAGTTCCGGTCCGCATGCCGGCGACGACGCCATCAAGGAATCCGACCGTCTCCAGATCCCGCTGATCGAGATGGCGAACCTCCACGCCCACGGCATGTACCTCTACCTCGGAGTTACCGTCGGACTGCTCGCAGGCCTCTTCGCGGTGCGCGTGGACCGTCGGATCCTCACAGTCTCGGGCTGGTTGATCGTCGGCATCGTACTGCAGGCCGTCGTCGGCATCGTGCAGTACAACATGAACGTCCCACGGTGGACGGTGCCGTTGCACGTGATCGGCTCCGCGATACTCACTGCCGCCACCGGTCTGCTGTGGGCGATGCGGTTCCGGCGCGGGGACGCTGCTCTCGACCGCGACTTCGACAACTGGGACGCTTCAACGGGACCGGCGGAACTGACCGGTTCACCCCGCGACGCCACCCACTGACCGGATCTCCGGGTTCTTCCCGCCGGTTGTTCCCCCGGGCCCTGCAGACATCCGTCTGCGGGGCCTGATCCGTCTGACGGGAATGTGGCCCCGGTCGGAGTCGCAGTAAGGTGCGCCCCGGACCCGCTACGGTACGTTCTTCCCCACCTCCCCACCTGCGGAAACCGGGCTGGGAGACATCGTGGCCCACCTGCCAGGCCTGGCGATGAGTAAGACCGCTGACCTGTATCCCGGGCAGTCCAAGACCGATCCCCGGGACGCGTTCATCATCGCCGACACCACCCGCACGATCAACCGGGTGCGCAGTGTCCTGGTGCAGATCGGCGTGGGTTGCGTCGAACTGCCATGGGGCATCGGGGTCGTGCTATGCCAGGAAGCGGGCCGAGGGCAAGCGGCACAACGGAAGCGGTGATGTGCCTGGCATGTCGACGGTGCAACGTCATCTTCGCGATGCCGGCCTGCGGTGAGTTCTTCCGGGAGCTGCCGTCCAGTCAGAGCATGTCTGCGATGGTCTGAAGTCCGATCACCGCATCCACCGACAGTCCCACGAACAGGATCGAGAGGTAGTTGTTGGACAGGAAGAAGAGGTTCATCGGCTTGACCTTCACGCCCTTCTTGACACCGTTGTGCAGCCCCTGCGCCCGGATGATGAACCAGGAACCACTGACAACGGCAACGACCGCGTAGACCCAGCCTGCTGCGGGCACCAGCAGCAGGGAACAGATCACGGTGGCCCAGGTGTACCAGAGGATCTGCCTGGTGACCTCCAACGGAGGCTTCACCACGGGCATCATGGGTACACCGGCGGCCTCGTAGTCCTCGCGGTAGCGCATACCGAGTGCCCAGGTGTGGGGCGGCGTCCAGAAGAAGATGATGAGGAACAGGACCAGGGCCTGCGCCCAGGAATCCCAGCCTGCGTGGAACGCACCGCCCGTGGCGTCGGTCGTGGTGGCCCAGCCGACCATCACCGGCATGCAGCCGGCAGCCCCTCCCCAGATGACGTTCTGCCAGGTGCGCCGTTTCAGCCACTTCGTGTAGACGAAGATGTAGAAGGCGATGGTGACCAGGATGAACACCGCAGCCAACCACGAGTCGCACAGCAGCCAGAGCCACAGTACGCTGGCGACCGTCAGTGACCACGCGAACACCGTCGCCTGCCCCTTGGTGACGGTGTGCTTGGCCAGTGGACGGCGGTGGGTGCGCCGCATGACCTGGTCAATGTCGTAGTCGGCGATCATGTTGAAAGAGTTCGCCGCCGCAGCCCCCATCCATCCGCCGACGAGCGTCAGCAGGACGAGACCGAGATCGATCTCACCACGCTGGGCCTGGAGCATCGACGGGATGGCGGCAACCAGGAGCAGCTCGATGACCCGTGGTTTGGTCAGCGAAATGTACGCCTTGATCTTCTCCACGGGTCTTCTGTCCTCCGTACGCCACCGTCATGTCGCCGTCTCACGGCGGCGCTGCCAGACCGTCAGGTTACCCGAGTGCCCGCGGTGACCGGAAACCGCCGTACCACGGCACCACGGGAGCTGCCGGGGATCTACACTGTCTGGGTACAATACTCCCGTATCAGGAAGGCAGTACCAGCGTGACTCTCCCCCCGGAACTCGAATCCCGTACCGTCCGGAATTACCCGGACGACTGGACAGAGCTGGACACCCGGGCGGTCGACACCGCACGCGTGCTCGCAGCGGACGCCGTCGAGAACTGCGGTTCGGGACACCCCGGCACCGCCATGTCCCTCGCCCCCCTGGCCTACACCCTCTACCAGCGTGTACTTCGGCACGATCCGTCCGACCCGTCCTGGGTCGGCCGCGATCGCTTCGTGCTGTCCGCGGGTCACAGCTCACTGACCCAGTACATCCAGCTCTATCTCGGCGGATTCGGCCTGGAACTCGACGACCTCAGGGCGTTGCGCACCTGGGGTTCACTCACTCCGGGTCATCCCGAGGTCGGCCACACCGCAGGTGTGGAGATCACCACCGGTCCGCTCGGTCAGGGCCTGGCGTCCGCCGTGGGCATGGCCATGGCCGCCCGCCGCGAGCGTGGTCTGCTGGACCCGGGAACTCCGGCCGGTGAATCCCCGTTCGACCATCGCATCTACGTCATCGCCTCTGACGGCGACATGCAGGAGGGCGTCACCGCCGAGGCGTCCTCACTGGCTGGCACCCAGCAGCTCGGTAACCTCATCGTGTTCTGGGACGACAACTCGATCTCCATCGAGGACAACACTGACATCGCCTTCACCGAGGACGTCGTCGCACGTTACGCCGCCTACGGCTGGCAGACCCTCGAGGCCAACGCCGAGGATGTCACCGGTATCCTTGCGGCCGTCGATGAGGCGCAGGCGGACACCTCCCGCCCGAGCTTCATCCGGATCCGCTCGGTCATCGGCTACCCCGCCCCGACCAAGATGAACACCGGTGGCGTCCACGGTGCCGCCCTGGGCGCCGATGAGGTCGCCGGGGTGAAGAAGGCGCTCGGTTTCGACCCCACGGAGAGTTTCGCCGTCGCCGACGAGGTGATCGCGCACACCCGTGAACTCGGAGCGCGCGCCGCCGCGGACCGCGCCGCGTGGCAGCAGAGGTTCGACGCCTGGGGCGCAGCCGATCCGGAGCGCAAGACTCTCCTCGACCGGCTGACCGCCCGGGAACTGCCGTCCGGGTTCGACGCCGACCTACCGACCTGGGAGGCCGGAGCGTCGGTCGCGACACGCAAGGCCTCTGAGGCTGCGCTGCAGGTCCTCGGCGCGACGCTGCCCGAGCTGTGGGGCGGCTCCGCCGACCTCGCCGGTTCGACCAACACGATCATCAAGGGCTCACCCTCCTTCGGCCCGGAGTCCATCTCCACCGACGCCTGGACCGCGGAGCCCTACGGCCGTAACCTGCATTTCGGCATCCGGGAGCACGCCATGGGTGCGATCCTCAACGGCATCGCGCTGCATGGCGGCACCCGCCCCTACGGCGCGACCTTCCTCCAGTTCGCCGACTACATGCGCGGCGCAGTCCGCCTGGGCGCCCTGATGAGCACCGACGTCTACCACGTGTGGACGCATGATTCCATCGGCCTCGGTGAGGACGGCCCGACCCACCAGCCGGTCGAGCATCTCGCTGCGCTGCGCGCCATCCCGAATCTCTCGGTGATCCGCCCCGCCGACGCGAACGAGGCCGTCCAGGCCTGGGCTGCGGCGCTGAAAGCGCCGGCCGCGCCGAAGGCACTCATCCTCACCCGGCAGAACGTCCCGGTGCTCGAGGGCACCGCGCAGAAGGCCGCTGCGGGTGTCACCCGCGGGGCCTACGTCCTCGTCGAGTCCTCCACCGAGGTTCCGCAGGTCATTCTGCTGGCCACCGGTTCCGAGGTGCAGCTCGCTGTGGCGGCCGCCGCAACCCTGGGGGCGGAGGGCATCGGCGTCCGCGTCGTCTCCGTGCCGTGCATGGAGTGGTTCGAGGCCCAGGACGCCGCCTACCGTGAGTCGGTGCTGCCCGCCGCCGTCACCGCCAGGGTCTCCGTCGAGGCCGGTATCGCCATGCCGTGGAAGGCCTACACCGGCCTCACCGGCGTGAACATCTCCCTTGAGCATTTCGGCGCCTCCGCCGACTACAAGACCCTCTACCGGGAGTACGGCATCACCGCTGAGGCCGTGGCGGACGCCGCCCGCTCCCAGATCTGATCCGACTCTCCCCTCCCCGAAAGCTGGTATTTCGTCCGATGTCCTCCTCCACCACCCCTGTAGCCGACCTCGCTGCCGCCGGTACCTCGGTCTGGCTCGACGACCTGTCCCGCGACCGGATCACCTCCGGTAACCTCGCCGAACTCATCAGCACCTCCGGCGTGGTCGGCGTGACCACCAACCCCGCCATCTTCGCCTCCGCGATGTCGAAAGGCACCGCCTACGACGCACAGATCGCCGAACTCAGGGCCACCGGCGCTGACGCCACCGAGGCCGTGTTCACCATGGCCGTCGATGACGTCCGGGACGCCTGTGACATCTTCGACGACGTCTACCGTGACTCCGCCGGCGTCGACGGCCGGGTCTCCATCGAGGTCGACCCCCGTCTGGCGGGGGACCCCGGGGAGACCATCGCCCAGGCGAAGGACCTGCGTGAGCGCGTCGGGCGCGAGAACGTGATGATCAAGATCCCCGCCACCGACGCCTCGCTGCCCGCCGTGTCGGATGCGCTGGCCGACGGCATCTGCGTCAACGTCACCCTGATCTTCTCCCTCGAGCGCTACCGCCAGGTGG
>NZ_CACZOO010000344.1 GCF_902782855.1 uncultured Corynebacterium sp. | reverse complement strand
GGACCTCCAGTTCGCCGCCCCCATCGATGCATCCTACCCGCGGGTCGTGGTCGAGGCACGTGCAGCAACCCTGGTGAAGGAATCCCAGACCGATGACAGCGACAACTGACCCCGTCACCATGTCAATCACCTGTTCCGTCACATTCATCGCAGGAATATACTCCGGGAACTCCCCCGGCGAAGCACCTTTTCCTCCCTCCCCGGGGCGTCTGATTTCCGCATTCATCAGCGAGATCGGCCGCCGTTCTGATCCTGCCGCAAAAGACCTTGTCCGACGGCTCTGCGCGTCCGGAGACCCGACGATTATCGCGCCACAGTCTTACTCATCCGGCTCCGGTGAGTCGTATATGCAACCGTTGATCTCCTCGTCACCGGATTCTGGTGCACCACGAGAGCTCTTTGCCGGACCTCAGCGGATCCTCGGCGAGCGCGGAGGCAAGATCCGCAAATGCGTCAACGGGCACCGGCTGGTCACCGGCGCACTCCATTACATCTGGGAGGATGCCGCACTCACACCGGATGACGTAGCCGTGCTCAACGACATCGCCGGAGAGATCCCGTATCTCGGCAGGGAATGCGACCTCGCACGCGTACAGGTCACCAACTCAACTCTGACTGAGATGCTGGATTCCACGTACCGATCATCAGTTACACCACCGACCACGCTGCGCCCCTCTCCGCACGGTACCCATCGGTTCAGAGCCGCTACACCAGCGTTCCTCCAGTGGCTGGATGATCGTTACGCCAGCCTCTTCGCTGAGAACGCCGACCAACCGATTCCGGTCGACCACCGTGTCACGGTCACCAGGTACGCGCCGTCGGTCCCCACTCCACGCGGCGGCCAGTGGCTCGAGATCATGGCATTCCGCCGTCCAAGGTCGTTGGCGTCGGCCCTGGAGGTTGCCCGTGACGTGGTGCCCGGGGACAACGGCGTGGTCTTCCCGGTGACGCGTTCAGGCCACCGGGAACTCGACGGCCGCGCCGTAGGCCTGGGCATCCTGACCTCCACCGGGACAGCACTGACCGACAACTTCGACACCAAAATCCTGGGTGAAGACACCGGGCTCCGGAGTCTCAGCCCTGACTACTGGGTTCGTCGTTCGCAGCGTTGGATGACCGCGGTACCCTTCCTCGCTCATCCCGACAAATGGGTCGCCAGTCGGCAGGCCGCGACGGCGCTACCGGATGCCGTCCTGACCGGTATCTCTCCGGCTCCACTACGCCCGAGTCAGGCACGACTGGGATCCGACGATGATCACCGTGCCTGGCACCTCACCCTTACGACCTCCCGACCCGTCCACGGCCCCCTCATTCTGGACAAGGAGCACGGGACCGGAGTGCTCATGCCCGACTATCTCAACGACAGTGAGGAGAAGGCATGACCTCGTCCGAACAGCGTTCTGACCACCAGACGTTCCCCACGTTCACCGAGTTCTACACCGATGTTCACGGGTACTCGCCGTACCGGTGGCAGAGTGAGCTTGCTGCAGTGGTCGACGATGATGGCCGGTGGCCTGACCATGTCTCCGCCCCTACCGGGGCAGGGAAGACCTCCACTCTGGATATCGCCGTCTGGTCCCTGGCCAAAGACATTCATGACCATGGTGCAGCACACCGCCGTCTGCCGTTGCGGATCTTCCTCGCGGTGGAACGCCGACTCGTCGTCGATTCGGCATACCTTCATGCCGAGACGATTGCGCAGCATATTAGGGAGTTAGGCTCCGGCGACCCGGTCCGCGAGGCTTTTTCGGCTCTCCTACCGGACGACTGGGATGGTCCGCTTGTGGGGGCGGTCTCTCTCCACGGGGCTGTGGCAGAGGACAGGTCCTGGCTGCGGCCTGTCGGCGCCCAGATCATCACGTGCACGATGACGCAGCTGGCCTCCCGCGTCCTGTTCCGCGCCGTCGGAGCCAGCGACGGCATGCTCCCGGTTCATGCTGCGCTGACCGGAACCGACCGGCTCGTGCTCGTCGATGAACCGCATCTTGTTCCCGCGGCAGTCACGATGCTGCGGGAAACAGAGGGTCTCCAACAGGCGCATCCGAATTCGCCCCTGGTGGGGTCAACCGTTGTGTTGGGGGCGACGGTCCCTGCTTACCTGACCGGCGACCGCTGTTTCACCGGAACTCTGGTAGGCGACCCCTCTCCAACTGCCCAGGCGAAGATAGCGGTCCGGAAACCAGCCCGACTGGTGGAGTCCTCCACTCCTGCTGACACGCTGAAGAAGCTCGCCACAGCCGCCCTGGACTGCTGGGAGCATCGTGACGCCTACGGCGGCGACGGCGTCCTGGTCATTGTCAATACCGTTGTGACAGCACAACAGCTGGCGGAAGCGTTACGGAGAAAGCTCGGCCGGGCGGCACCATCCGTGCAGCTGATCACGTCGACAGTGCGCCCAGCCGACCGACACGGGATCGCGTTCTCCCCGGAAACCCTCACTGTCTCGACTCAGACCATGGAGGTCGGTGTCGATCTGGATGCCTGCGCACTGGTCACGGAGCTGCCGTCCATGCCTGCGCTGGTCCAGCGGCTGGGCCGGCTAAATCGGACAGGCACCCGCGAGTCCCTGCCTGCAGTCATCGTGGCGCATCTGCGTGAGAACCTTCCCGCAGATAGGGCGGCGGCGGCAATCTACGGCGAGCCGCAGCTGGACGCCACCTGGCGGGCTCTCCGCGATGCGACGACCGCGGACCCCGCTGAGCCGGATGATGCCTCGTTCATTCCGGATCTGACAGCCGTCCCGGTCCCCGGCGAGAGCTGGGAACCAGCTCCGCGGACCAGCTCGGCAGAGGAGTTTCTGCGCCGTCTCACAGCGACGCGACCTCGGGCAGACGCTCCGTGGGAAGCACTTGCGTTCGGTCCGGATCAACGGGACCGCGCGACTGTCCGCGTTGCCTGGCGTGATTACCTTGACGACCTTGTACGGTGTGGCGTCCATTCGTTCGAAACTGTGACCCTGCCGATCAGGGAGGTCGGAGCTTTCCTCGCCAAGGCTCCCGGCGCTAACGGACGTTTCGCAGGCACGGACGCTGGCTACGACGGCAGGCCGGTCACCGCATCGGTGCACCGCCGCGCACGGGTTCAGCGTGCTGACACGTGGATTGAGCTTGCGACAACGCGCGACCTGAAACCCGACGATATCGTCGTCATCGATGGCAAAGAAGGTGGTTACTCGGCAGAACTGGGGTGGAACCCGGTCTCAACAGCTCCTGTGAAGGACGTCTCTGTTATCGCCGTGGTCAGAAGCCAACGGGGTTGGTTCAATACCGGCGTTCTGTTGGGCGAGGAGCGGGTGCTCGAAGCCACCGAGCTCGGCGAAGATCTCACCGATGAGGTGACCGAGAAGGTGAGGGAGTTGAGCGCCAAGTACGGACAGGATACGTCGGCTCAGGTGCTCGTGCATGGTCGGTTCGCCGCCGTGCGCCCCACCGAGAACGCCCCGCATTCCAGTGGCCGAGTGCCCCTGGCACTGCACAGTCGACAGGTTGAGCACGCGGCGCGGATCAACGGAGAGCTCGCAGGCTTCGCGGCCGCAGAGCAGTCAGCACTGGCATTGGCAGGTCTCCATCATGACGCCGGCAAAACTCTCCCCGCATTCCAGACCGCGCTGGGTAATGCAGACGGTTCCGAGCCGCTGGCGAAATCTCCACGGCCACGGACGTCACTCGGTCTGTCCGGTTGGCGGCATGAGGTAGCCTCAGCGGAGGGAGTGCCCGAGATAGGACACGGCGATCTGGCCCGTCATCTGGTGATCAGTCACCACGGCTGGGGTCGGCCAGTGGTTCAACACGCCGGAGGCACTGTCCACAATGGTGACCGGTACCGGCAGGCGGAAGGCATCTACGGGCCCTGGGGAACTGCACTTCTTGAGACGGTTCTGCGGTTCTCGGACTGGGAAGCCTCCCGCAGACCATGGTCGAAGAACCCGGACATGTCCTGGGCTTCCACCGGCGTACCCAGTGTGCACTCCCGCAACGACGAACGTGCTGTTCAGATGCCTGGGAGAGACGGGGCGGCCGAGCGCATACTGAGCGGACTCCGGCCGTACTCCTTAACGTCGGTATTCGCCGGTATCGGTGCGCTGGCATCCTGCGTGGCCCAGGGAGATACGGATGCCCGCCTGTGCTTCACGGATAAGTCTCCCGAACTGCTCAGCAGTCAGGATCCCCGCTGGGATCAGGAAGCCTGGTCCAGGATCTTCCTGGCGATGCAGGTCGCGGCCGGGTTGAGGGACGAAACGGGGGCGAAGCTGTCCAAGGACAGTTCTATACAGGTCGCGAAGGGCAACAAGTGGTTGGACAGGTACCGGGACGCCGCTCTTGGTGTTGCACCGGAACTCCTTCCATTCCTCTTCAATGCGGAACCAGCCCCCCGCAGTGCGGTGAAGGAGACAGGGCGGTTCTTCTCTGCTCCTGTTCATCTCCGTAATGGAAACCCGTTCGAAGCATTGACCGGTATCCGGTCTTCCCCGGTGTCCGTTGATGCGTTGTTCGATGACAGCGTAGGAAGATTGCGGGGCAAGATGAACGCCGGATTGGACGTGATCGCTGACGTCAGATTTACCGAGTCGATCGATGCGCCCTGGTATTCGGGTGATCTGGTCGCGTGGGCAATCGCAGGCATGCTTGCTCTGGGAATGCCTGCGAGCAGTGCCGGAGTTGGAGTTTCGAAGCGGCTACTCTGTCTACCGCGGGTACACGAATGGTCGACCCTCGATCAGATTCGGGATCTCACCATCAGCGCACCGACGACAGAAGAGTACGGATTGTGGGCGTCTACCGCGTCGAGCAACTCCGATCAGGTCAAGCAGTGGTCACCACAACTGAACTGAAGGAAAACTACTGGGTGCGATGAGGTCGTTGCTGGTCAGGAAGTACCTTCCCCGCATGCGCGGGGGTCGACCCTGTCGAAGATTACGGGGGATTAAATGGCTATCACCTTCCCCGCATGCGCGGGGGTCGACCCTGGTG
>NZ_CACZOO010000343.1 GCF_902782855.1 uncultured Corynebacterium sp. | reverse complement strand
GGCTCCGCGAGGACGGAGTGCCCTATGACGAGATGGGCATGGTCTTGCTCTGCGGTGACGATGCTGCCCCCAACCCCTACAATGACCTGTGACGAGGTTCCCATCCTGGTAGTTTCCTCCACTCGCTCGGATCCGCAGGATCACTGTGCATGACGGACTGCCTCTACCACGACCGTATCCCGGTGGAGGACGTCCCTGACAACGCGCCGGAGCCTGTCACCCGAGGCCGCAAGAGTAGCACCCCGTCCCCGTGGGGCTGTTCTTCCCCGGGCAGATCCGGTCGTGCCAGGCGCGCGGTCCAACCGAATCTGCCCGGCGTAGAACACGACCGGCCGCTGACCGGAGAAGCTCCACCCCTTACGCCCAACCCCTGGGTTGATCACCGATGTAGAGCCTGCGTCCGTCCCGCAGCACCTGCCAGATCGGAAGCGCAAATAAACAAGATAAATAAGTCCAGGTCAGAGCTGGTTAAACGCCGATCTGTTCCTTCTTGACACCTACGTTTTACGGGAGGGATGAAGTATCGGCTGTGACCAAGCCCTTGAAGTACCGCGATCTGGTTCAACGGCTTCATGCAGCCGGCTTCTCCCGCGCCCGGCAAGGCATAGGCGACCACGAGGTCTGGACCGCCCCGGGTCTCAACCGACCGGTCATCATCACCAGAACCAGAGAAGTGCCACCCGCCGTCACTCGCAACACCCTGAAAGCCATCGACACGGTCACGAAAGGATAGCCACCATGGACATCAGCAACCGCATCTCCGTGCACGCCCATAAGTGGTCGGACGGCTGGGACCTCCTCATTGACAACGACAACGCGACCTCCGTCCGGCACCTCTCCGACGCCGCCGACCAGGTCCGCGACTACCTGGACACCCTCGACCCGGACACCGATCATTCCGGAGCGCAGATCGACGTCATCCCGGTGGACCCCGACGCAGACACCAACTGACACCTCGCCGCACGCCTGGGCACCGCTCGCCACACCCCCAGCGCCGTCCCCTCCCCCGCAAAACAAGTGTGTTACCCTGCACACATACCGGCCCTGCCGTTGACCCTCCCCTCATCCGGAGCTGCCGATGACAGTGGCCTTTTCCTATGCACGAAGGATCACTGAACCACATGGGCAAGTTCACCCTCCCCGGCGCCACCACCGCCGCACCCACCCTCGGCGAGATCTTCGACATCCCCGAAACCGCCGGATACACCTTCGTCCTCAAGCTCTCGGACTCGGTCAGCGACCACGACAAGCTGAAGGCCACGATCGACAGCTACGTCATTACCGAGGAGATCGCCGGCAACCTCAACGCCGCCCTCGGCTACGTCGACCGGGCCCTCGCCACCGGCAACAACCAGGGCGTCTACCTCACCGGCTCCTTCGGCTCCGGTAAATCCCACTTCATGGCGGTCCTCTTCGCCCTGCTGGCCGCCGAACCCGCCACCCGCGACGTCGCCGAACTCCAGCCGCTCATCGCCGAGCACACCGGCGAAGGCAAATCCATCGGCCGCAACCTGCTGCAGCTCCCCTTCCACTTCCTGGACTCCACCTCCATCGAAGACACGATCTTCCGCGGCTACCTCAAACACCTCGAAGCCCTCCACCCCGAAGCCCCGCTGCCGGTCCTCCACGCCTTCGAGGGGCTGTTCGCCGATGCGGACTCCACCCGCGCCGCCATGGGCGATGCCGCCTTCTTCGACAGCCTCAACAAGGCCAAGATCGGGCCCACCGGGGTCCGCACGCCCGGTGCGTCCTCCCCCGCTGGTGGTGGCAACGCCGCAGACACCGGCGGCATCGACTTCGGAGCACTCATGGGCGCCGCCGGCGCAGACACCACGGGTGCCGCAGGCTCCACAGCCAACGACTGGACCGCGGCGTCCTACCAGGCGGCCAGGGCCACCACCGCGACCGAGACCCAGCGTCGCAACCTCTCCGCCGCGCTCACCGAAACCCTCTTCACCGCATACCGCACCCACTCCCAGTGGATCCCCCTGGCCGACGGGCTCGCCGAGATCGCCCGGCACGCCAAAACCCTCAACTACGAAGGCGTGGTCCTCTTCCTCGACGAGCTCATCCTCTGGCTGATGTTCATGCGCTCGGCCGAGGCCTTC
>NZ_CACZOO010000342.1 GCF_902782855.1 uncultured Corynebacterium sp. | reverse complement strand
GTGAACCCGGCCGGGGCGTCGTCGGGCCCCAGGATCGCGGTGGCGGGGTCCACCACGGTGGCGTCGGCCACCTCACCGCCGCCGGAGGAGGCGCCGTTCTCCTCCGCGTGCCCCGCGCCCGGGGCGGGAGCGGCTGAGGTGTCGGCGTCGGCCGGGGCCGTCGTGGTGGATCCGGCGCTCGCCGAGGTCGAGGAGTCTGCGGCAGGGTCCTCTGCCGAGTCATCGGAACAGGCACTCAGCGCCGTTCCCGCGCCCAGCAGGAGGGTCAACGCCACTCCCGCAACGATCCTGTGTGAGTACCTGCCTCTGGTCATACCTGCTCCGGGATTCGACGACATGTGCCCGTCCATCATGGCACACGTTGTACCGGACGTCGTCGCGGACGCAGGTCAGGGGGTGATAGCAATCAGGGAACCAGGGCGTTGTCAAGCAGGGCGCTGGGAGAGCTTTCCGGGGAGGAGGAGGTGACACCCTCGCTGCGGGTTCCCAGCTCGCCGCCGTAGATCTGTCGGAAACCCGTGAGTGCCGCCGCATAGTGGCTGATCGCCGCCTCGTAGGTCACGCCTATGCCGCCGTGCAGCTGGACAGCCTCTTCGGCGATCGTGCGCGCCTGGCCCAGCAGGAAGTTGTGGGAATCCAGGGCGGTCCGGGTGAGCTCGTCGAGGTCTCCGGTGGACAGGGTGTCGACTGTACCGGGGAATGCCTCAGCCACCGCGGTGGCCCACAGTGACATCGACCGGGCGAGTTCGACATCGGAGTACATCTGCGCGGCACGCTGGGTGAGCGCCTGGAAGCGATTCAGGGTGACGCCGAACTGCTTGCGTACCTTGAGGTACTCCACGGTGGTCGTCAACGCGGTCTCCATGAGACCGACAGCACGCCCGCCCTGGGCGATACGGCCCAGCGCGGTGGCACGACGCAGGGCAGCGTCGACCGCTGCGGCATCTGCGACGCTACCGAGCGGTTCCGCCGGAGCTCCGTCGAAGGTGACGGTACCCGAACGGACCCACTCGGCGTCGCGGTGGACTTCGACGGAGACACCGTCGGCGTCCGCAGCTACGAGGAAGACACCCGGGGTACCGTCGGCGACCGCTGTGACGAGGAAGGCGTCCGCGAGGTCGGCGAGAACGACGGCCCGCTTGGTGCCGGTGAGCCGTGCGTCGACGACCGTGGCGGTGCGGCGGGACCCCCATCCGGTGCCGGACTCCGCATGGGCGAGCGGGACGATGACTTCGCCGGCGGAGATGCGGGCCAGCCACTCCGCCTTCTGTTCGTCGGTCCCGAGGTCGGCGATGATCCAGCCGGGGACGTACGCTGCGTCGGTCAGCGGCTCCGGCGCTGCGAGGGTTCCCAGGGTGTACGTGGTGGCCCAGACCTCCGCGATACCTGCTCCGGCGCCGTCGTATTCTTCGGCGACCGGCAGGGCGGTCAACCCCGTCTCGGCGGCCCGCGTCCAGACGTCGCGCCGGAACTCGAGGGCGACCTCGGGGGCGGCGCCTCCGGCGGTGGGGGCCCCGTCGGCGGTGGAGAAGATTTCGCGGACGCTGCCCGCCAGCATCTGCTGTTCGTCGTTGAGTGAAAGATCCATTGTCCTGACCTCCTAGAGTCCGAGAATGCCCTTGGCGATGACGTTGAGCTGCACTTCGTTGCTACCACCGTAGATGGAGAACTTGCGGTGGTTGAGGTACTCGGCGACGGCGTCCCCGACGAAGGCTCCGTCATCAGGTGCGGCACCGGTGATCTCCACGGCGTCGGACCCCAGGGCGGTGACCGCGAGATCGTCGAGTTCCTGGAGGATACGGGATCCCTCGATCTTGAGCAGGGAGGACAGCGGCGAGGGCTTGCCTCCCTCGCTGGCTGCGGTGACACGCAGCATGGTGGCTTCGAGAGCGGTGAGCCGCAGCTTGACTCCGTAGAGCCGACGCCGGAACTCCGGGTCGTCGATGACTGTGTGCCCGCCGACCTCCTGCTCGCCGGCGAGGGAGACCAGGGTGGTGTACATGCGTTGGGCGGTGCCGACCTGGGCCATACCGTTGCGCTCGTTTCCGAGCAGGTACTTGGCGTAGGTCCAACCCTTGTTCTCCTCACCGACGAGGTTCTCCGCCGGGACGCGGACGTCGGTGAAGAAGAACTCATTGACCTCGACGGACCCGTCGATGAGCCGGATCGGGCGGCGTTCGATACCCGGGGTGTCCAGGTCGACGAGGAGGAAGGAGATGCCTTTCTGCGGCCTGTCGGCGGCAGGATCCGTGCGCACGAGCAGGAACATCCACTCGCCGTACTGTCCGAGAGTGGTCCAGGTCTTCTGACCGTTGACGACGTAGTGGTCACCGTCCCGAACCGCGGTGGTTTTCAGACCGGCGAGGTCGGAACCGGCGCCGGGCTCGGAGAAGCCCTGGGACCACCAGATGTCGAGGTTGGCGGTTCTGGCGAGGAACCTCTCCTTCTGATCGTCGTTGCCGAAGGCGGCGATGACCGGGCCCACCATGCCGACGTTGAAGGGCAACGGCTCAGGGATCCCCGAACGCTGTAGCTCGTTGGTGTAGATGTGCGCCTGGGTGGGGGTCCAGTCCTGTCCACCATGCTCGACGGGCCAGTGCGGGACGGCGACGCCGTGCCGGTTGAGCACCTGCTGGGAATCGACGATGTCCTGGCGGGTGACCTGCCCGGCGCGGTTGCGGTCGCGGATCTCCTCCGGTACCTCCCGGAAGATGGCGCGGAGACGGTCGCGGAACGCGATCTCCTCCGGGGTGAGCTCCAGATTCATCCGTGTTTCTCCTCACATTATCGGACGACAGGTGCACTGTGTCACTGTCATCGGGTTCACCGCGACCTTACCCGTTGGTCAACGAAGACAGCACAGTGCCCGTTGAATTGCACGTCACTTACCCCCGCTTGGGCAGGATTCGCTGGGTGAACAGGGGAAAGTCGGGCCCCTCCGGCAAAACAACGAAACTGATAGCCTTACTTCACAGTGTTCCACTCCACCCATCCCGTCCCCCGTACCCGGTGTGGGCGCCGACACGAAGAGAGAAGCCCCATGCTCTACGATGTTCCGAAGCCCACCGAGGCGATTCTGATCAGCGGAGGTTTCGGCCACCGTAGTCCGGACAACCCCTACCGCATCGTCGTCGGTGGCGGCGCATGGTCGGTCCCCATCCTCCACCGGGTGCAGCGGTTCTACATCGGCGCAAACACCGTACAGGTGAGGGTGGCGGCACCCTCCGCGCAGAATGTCGAGGTCGCTGTCGAAGCCACGGTCGTTTTCCGCGTCCGCCCGGACAAGAACCACATCACCCGCGCCGCGTCCAGGTTCGAGGGCAGCGACCGCAAGGAGGTGCTGCGGGCCGCCTACGACATTTTCGGCGGCGAGACCCGTGCGATGATCGGGCAGATGACTGTCGAGGAGATGATCTCCGACCGGATGAGGCTGGCGTCCGATGTCCTCACCAATGCGGAACCGAAAATGGCGGAACTGGGTTGGGGTATCGATTCTTTCCAGATCAGCTCCATCACGGACGACAACAACTACATCCGGTCCCTCTCCGCGCCGGAACTCGCGCGCGTCGAGCGGGAGGCCGCGGTCGCCGAGGCACGCCGGGACGCCGAGATCGAGAATGAGCGGCAGAAGGCTAACCGGCTGAAGTCCGAGTACCAGCGGGACACCGAC
>NZ_CACZOO010000341.1 GCF_902782855.1 uncultured Corynebacterium sp. | reverse complement strand
GTGAGCGCGTCGGGCGCGAGAACGTGATGATCAAGATTCCCGCCACCGAGATCTGTCTCCCTGCGATCACCGAGGTCCTCGGTGCCGGCATCAGCGTCAACGTCACCCTCATCTTCTCCGTGGCACGCTACCGTCAGGTCATCGACGCCTTCCTCGCCGGCATCGAGCTGGCGAGGACGAACGGGCACGACCTGTCCACCATCCACTCGGTGGCCAGCTTCTTCGTCTCCCGCGTCGACTCCGAGATCGACAGGCGGCTCGACGAGGCCGGCGGGGACGCCGCCCCCACCCTCAGGGGCATGGCCGGTGTGGCCAACGCCCGCCTCGCCTACGACGCCTTCCGCGACCTGCTTCTCACCAGTTCCAGGTGGCGCGAACTCGCCGCGGCCGGGGCGAACGTGCAGCGTCCGCTGTGGGCGTCCACCTCAGTGAAGAACCCGGAGTACCCGGACACCCTCTACGTCACCGAACTCGCCGGCCCGCACACCGTCAACACCATGCCGGAGAACACCTTGGTCGCCACCCTCGACCACGGCGTCATCACCGGCGACTCCCTGACCGGCACCGCCGAGGCCGCAGCCGAGGTGTTCCGCGCACTCGAGACCGTCGATGTCGACCTTGACGATGTTTTCGACGTTCTCGAGCGTGAGGGGGTTGAGAAGTTCGTGAGTTCCTGGACCGACCTCCTCGACGTGATCGGGGCCCGCCTGTGACAGTCAACCCGTTGCGGGACCCCGAAGACCGTCGGCTGCCCAGGATCGCCGGACCCTGTGGCCTGGTGATCTTCGGCGTCACCGGCGACCTCGCCCGCAAGAAGCTGCTGCCCGCCGTCTACGACCTCGCCAACCGTGGTCTGCTGCCCGCCGGATTCAGCCTCATCGGCTACGGCCGTCGCGACTGGACCAAGGAGGAGTTCGAGGCCGAGGTCCTCACCTCGGTGCGCGACCGGGCGCGTACCCCGTGGCGAGACTCCGTCTGGGACCAGCTCGCCGCCGGGATCCAGTTCGTGAAAGGTGACTTCGTCACTGACGAGGCCTTCGACGATCTCGCCGCGATGACCCGCCGGATGGACGTCGAACGCGGCACCTCCGGGAACTGGGCCTACTACCTCTCGGTGCCGCCCCAGTACTTCTCCGATGTCTGCAACCAGCTGGAGCGTTCCGGTCTCGCCGACAGCACCGACGGGTGGCGTCGCGTCGTCATCGAGAAGCCTTTCGGGCATGACGAGCAGTCGGCCCGCAGCCTGAACAGGACCGTCAACGCGGTCTTCCCCGAGTCCTCGGTCTTCCGCATCGACCATTACCTCGGCAAGGAGACGGTGCAGAACATCCTGGTGCTGCGCTTCGCGAACCAGATCTTCGAGCCGCTGTTCAACTCCCGCTACATCGACCACGTCCAGATCACCATGGCCGAGGACATCGGTCTGGGCGGACGCGCCGGCTACTATGACGGCATCGGTGCTGCCCGGGACGTCATGCAGAACCACCTGCTCCAGCTCCTCGCCCTCGTGGCGATGGAGGAACCGGTCACCTTCTCCCCCGGTGAACTCAAGGCGGAGAAGCTGAAGGTCCTCAAGGCCACGACGGCTGTCGGGCCGTTCACCCAGACCACGGCCCGCGGCCAGTACACCGCCGGTTGGCAGGGCTCCACGTTCGAGCCCGGCCTGCGCGAGGAGGACGGTTTCGATCCGGAGTCCGGTACCGAGACCTACGCCGCGGCGACCTTCGGCATCAACTCCCGCCGTTGGGCGGGTGTGCCCTTCTACCTGCGCACCGGGAAGCGTCTCGGACGCCGCGTCACGGAGATCGCCCTGGTCTTCAAGTCCGCACCGCACCAGTCCTTCACCGAGGGGCAGACCGAGGCGCAGGGCGACAACGCCCTGGTCATCAGGGTCCAGCCCGATGAGGGCGTTCTACTGCGCTTCGGCTCCAAAGTGCCGGGCTCCGCGATGGACGTGCGCGACGTGAACATGGACTTCTCCTACTCGGAGGCGTTCACGGAGCAGTCCCCCGAGGCCTATGAGCGGCTGATCCTCGACGCCCTGCTGGACGAGGGCAGCCTCTTCCCGACCAACGAGGAGGTCGAGGAGTCCTGGCGGATCCTCGACCCGGTGCTCGACCACTGGGCGGGGTCGGGCCGCCCGGAAGACTATCCCGCCGGCACCTGGGGCCCGGAAGGCGCCGACCGGATGCTGGGACGCAACAACCGTGCCTGGAGGCGACCGTGACCTCACCCGAATCACCGATCCTGCCCGTCTTCTTCGACGGCGGAGTGAACCTGGGCAGAACCAGTACCCGCCGTATCGGGACCGCGCTGCGTGCTCTGCGCGAGCAGCGTGGTGAAGTGGCGACCGGGCGTGTCCTCACCCTCATCGTCTCGGTCCGTTCCGAGGAGGACCTCGAGTCGGTCGTCCACGGTGCCGATGAGGCGGCACGTGAGCATCCGGCCCGCGTCATCGTCGTCGTGCACGACCGCACGACCGACGAGGTCTACCTTGACGCCGAGCTCTACGTCGGTGGGGAGGCCGGAGCCGCGGAGGTCATCCTCATGCGGCTTCACGGGGAGCTCGCCGACCACGCGGATTCCGTCGTGACCCCGCTGCTCCTGCCGGACACGCCGGTTGTCGTCTGGTGGCCCTTCACCTCGCCGCGCAACCCGGCCGGGGACTCGTTGGGGGCACTGGCCTCCCGCCGGATCACCGACTCCTTCTCGGACGCCGCGGCCGGCAAAGGGACCAAGGCCATCTTCCGTCGTCGGATCGGCTACACGCCCGGTGACTCCGACCTCGTGTGGAGCCGCATCACCCCGTGGCGCGGCCTGTTGGCCAGCGCTCTGGATCAGCGCGACGGTGACACCGTCACCGGTGTGGAGATCACCGGCCCTGCTGAGGACCCCGCCGTGGACATCGCCGCGGGGTGGCTCG
>NZ_CACZOO010000340.1 GCF_902782855.1 uncultured Corynebacterium sp. | reverse complement strand
TATTCTCCGACGAACACCGCGGTCCGGCGGTGGCCGTTCCGGCCCGGAAAACAGGTACGTCCGGACACAGTGTCCAGTTGTTGTCCGGTTGTTACGCGGTTGTGTCCGGGACGTCGCCGCGGGCCTGCAGAACCCCGGTCCCGGCGTCCTCCAGTGCGAACCCGACGCGGAAGACGGCCTGCTGGTCATAGGTGTCGCCGACGATCTGGAGCCCGGTGGGCACGCCGCGGGGACCGACACCGGTCGGCACGGCGAGGGCCGGGTTCCGGTTGCAGATGTTGAAGGGTACCGCCATGTGCGTGGCCCAGTAGTGTTCGCCGCGGGAGTTCACCGAGACCAGCGGAGCTTCCGCAGGCAGGGCATCTGCCGTTGTCACCGGGGTGATGAGCGCGGTCGCTCCGTCCAGGAGCCTGCCGAGTTCGGTGTGGATCCGGGTTTCGCGGACCATGGTCTCGTACAGCGGCATTCTCGCCGCAGCCGCCAGGGTGTGGTCGATGAACTGGGTGATGTACGGGGAGACCTCTGCACCGGAGGACTCGATGACCTCCTCCATCCCCGGGGCCAGTGTGTGACCGTAGTGCGCCATGGCCACCTCCATCAGCTCGGCGACGGTCCAGTCCGGGTTCCGGTGTTCGATGACCGCGCCCCGGGCAGCCAGGGCATCGGCCGCGACCCGGAGATTGTCGACCACCGTGTCGTCCACCGGGTAGTCCCCGAGCGTCTCGGAGACGATGATCCGGTGCCCTGCCACGGACCGGCCGTCCTCCGGCTCCGTGACCGGTCCCAGAGGGACACTGTTCGGGTCGGCGGGATGCCGGCCGGCGATGACATTGTGCATGAGAAAGACATCCCCGACGGTGCGGGCCATCGCCGAGTCGCTGCGGTACCAGTCCATCGTCGAAGGATGCAGACCCGGGACGACACCGTAGGGCGCCTTGTAGCCGACCACCCCGCAGAATGTCGCGGGGATGCGGGTGGAACCTCCGATGTCGGAACCGGTGGCCAGCGGGGCGTAACCGGCGGCGAGGGCGGCACCCGAGCCCCCGGATGAACCGCCCGGGGTGAACTCCGGGTTCCACGGGTTGCGGGTGACGCCGTGGGCAGCGGAATCGGTGAACGTGGCCGCACAGAATTCCGGGTTGGCGGTGCGCGCGACGAGGACGGCACCTGCCGCGCGCAGTCTGGCGACCACCGGGTGGTCGACGTCCGGGGTTTCCACGGTGGCGGGAACAGCCTGGTCGACCGGATGACCGGCGACGGCGTGCTTCTCCTTGACGACCACGGGGACGCCAAGCAGCGGTCGGTCCGCAGGTGCCGCGGCGCCGGGACCGGCGTGTCCGCGCCAGTACGCGTCCGCCGCGGCGACGGCTGCGACCTGGTCCGGGTCCGTGGCGAGGATCCCGGTGACGGCGTTGATCTCCGGTTCGGTGGCGGCGATGCGGGCAAGGGATTCGGCGACCACTTCGGAGGGGAGCCGGCGTCCTGCCGCAAAGTCCGCCAGGAGTTCTGTCGCCGAGGCGGTTGACGAGGCCACGGCAGGATTCAGGCCGGCAGGGTTTGATATGTGGACGGTGTCTGTCACAGGAGATTCTCCTCAGGGTCGGAAAGATCAGACTTCGGCGGGAACATGACCGCCGGCGCCGGGGTTGACGTCGGTCGGGGCCGGGGCGGAGACACGTCGGGTGGGCATGTCCGGGAACCTGGGACGCTCGGCCCTGCCGGTGGCCAGGGAGACGGCAACCATGACGACGAGGTTGGCGACAAGGCCGGTTACACCGTTGTTCACACCCCAGAGGTTGGTACCGGCGATGGTGTAGGCGATGACGATCACCTCACCGACGACGAGGCCTGCGATGAGGCCCCTGGCGTTGATGAGCGTGGACCGGGTACAGGACAGGATGTTCGCCGGAGCGAGCTGGGCCAGCCCTGCGTAGGTCAGCAGGTAGAGGTTGGCCATGAGATCCGGCCGGGTCAGCGAGAGCCACAGGGAAGCGAGCAGGATGACACCGGCAGAGATCTTGCCGACCATGAGGCGTCGTCCGTCGGTCGTTCCGGCCGGGGTGAGGTTCGAGGAAACGAGGGTGGCGATCGAGAGGACACAGTGTGCCGCGGGAACGATCGCACAGGAGATACCGGCGATGAGGACGGCTCCCATCAGCCAACCGGGCAGGGAATCCTGGGCGATGGTGAGGATGGCGGAGTTTTCCTCCCCCTTGCCGACCTCCAGGTGGGTGGCGGCGTAGAAGCCGATGATGATCGGCACGAATGTGGCCAGGGTGTACAGGGGCAGCATGACATGGTTCTTGGACACGGCACGGGAGCCGTTGGCGGACAGCACCGCCGGCCAGCTCTCCGGCAGTGTCATACCGCCGAGGCCGATACCGCTGACGATGACACTGGTGACGAACCAGATGATTCCGTAGGTCTGGGAGCCCGGGTCCACCGTGAGCATGTCACCGGCCTCGGACATGACGCCGTCGAGGCCCCATTCGCCCGAGTACCTGACGAGCACTCCGAACAGGATGACCAGGAGTGCCACGACCATGGCCACGTCCTTGAAGTACGCCGCGGAGGCGACACCGCGCAGGCCTGCGTAGCCGACGAAGAGGAGGATGAGGACGGTGGCGACGATCATGGAGGCGTTACCGGCGGACTTCTGTCCGGTGGCGAAGGACACCATGGTTCCGAGGCCCACGATCTGGACCTGGACGATCGGAACGAAGAAGATGACGGAGACCAGGGCGACAAGTTTGCCGAGCAGTGGGCTGCGGAACTGGTGTCCGACCATGTCTGCGTTGGTGTGGTAGCTGAAGACCTTCCCCAGTTTCCAGACGACGGGGCCGATGAGGAACATGCCGATGTACCCGAGGACCAGGTAGGCGGGCATGTATGTCGCGGAGACTCCGCCGAGAACGGTGAGGCCCGACATCCCCAGGAAGGTGAAGCTGGTGAAGATGGCGCCCGCTTGGAGGAAGAAC
Organism: uncultured Corynebacterium sp.; assembly: GCF_902782855.1. Taxonomy (GTDB): domain Bacteria; phylum Actinomycetota; class Actinomycetes; order Mycobacteriales; family Mycobacteriaceae; genus Corynebacterium. The sequence continues at coordinate 4,616 of NZ_CACZOO010000340.1, read as the reverse complement.
GTGGTCAGGCTGCTCATGCCCCGGTTACCGATGGACCATCCGGTGTGGGTGTCCAGGGACTGCCGCCGTCCCATGGCGGCGAGGACGGTGACGAGGAGGATACCGATGACAGCTGCGACGATCATGCTGCGACCTCCCCGCGGGAGCGACCGGTCACTGCGGCGTCTGCGTCGTCAGCAGCGTCATCAGCGGGGTCGGCGAGTTCGGGTTCGTGCCGGTAGAGAAGTGCGAGGATGAGGGTGGTGGCGACACCCCAGCCGGCGACCCAGAGCATCATCACCGGGAGGCCGAGGACGACGGCCCCGGAGTTGACGAAGGGGTAGAGCGGGGTTCCCACCAGTGCGATGACGGGAATGAGAAGTAGTGAGTGCCAGGGGGTCAGGTGCACGGGATATCAGGTCCTCTCGGAGTCGGGGTGTTGTGGTCAGACGTCGGATCCGGTGAACGGCTCGCCGGGGGTTGTCCCGTCCAGGGCGCCGGTGACCAGGCGTCGGACGATCTGGGTGAATGCGGTGACGCCGGCGACCATGTCGGCGTCGGTGGAGAACTCACGTTCGCAGTGGGAGACACCGTCGACGGAGGGGATGAAGACCATCACGGACGGGGCGATGCGGTTGACAGCCACGGAATCGTGACCTGCCATGGTTTCGATGCGCATGCAGCTGACCCCGGCGTCCGCGGCCGCCTTCTCGGTCAGTTCCACCCCGTCGACCGGGTAGTGCTGGATATCCCGGATGTCGTAGTCCTCCACGTCGATCCGGATGCCGCGTTCGACGGCAAGGTCGGCGATCTGTCTGCGGAGGATGTCGCGGGCGTCGAGGACGTCCTGTTTCTTCGAGGCCCGCAGGTCTATGACCAGGTCCACTTCACGGGGAACGACGATCGGCGAGTTCGGGTGGACGGTGAACTGGCCGACGGAGGTGACGATCTTCTCGGGTTCGAAGTTCTCGACGACGTCCTCGGTGAACAGGACGATCCTGGACGCGGCGACGAGGGCGTCGTGTCGGTCGGACATGATCGTCGCCCCGGTGTGGGACTGTTCGCCCCTCACTGCGACAAGCAGTTTCTGGGTGTACCAGCTCTGGGTGACCGCCCCGACTGTGGTCTGTTCCCGTTCGAGGATGCGCCCCTGCTCAATGTGGATCTCGGCGTAGGCCACGATCTCCGGCGCGGGGTCGGTCCCGAGACAGTCGATGGATTCCAGGGCCTCTTTCACGGTCACACCTGCCGGGTCGGTGGTGGCGAGCGCCTTCTCCCCGTCCAGCAGGCCTACCATCACGGAGCTGCCCATGATCGAGGGGGCGAAGCGTGCACCTTCCTCGTTGAACCAGTCGACGACGGTGAGATTGTGTGTCGGGGTCAGGCGTCCGGCCCGGACCTCGTCGTTGACGCGTGCTGCGGCGTGAAGTGCGGCGATGACGCCGTAGGTTCCGTCGAAGCGGCCGCCGAGCGGCTGACTGTCGAGATGTGAACCGATGAGGGCGCCGGGTTCGTCGTCGATCCAGGTGAAGGTGGCGTACTGGTTGCCGATACCGTCGACGGTGACGGTCATGCCGAGAGCGGCCGCACGTTCCCGGAACCATGCACGCACGGCACCGTGTTCGGGGGTACCGGCCTGGCGGTCGATGCCACCGGCCTCTGTGGCCCCGTAGACGGTGGTGTGGTGGAAGTCGGCGAGGAAGTCTTCGTCGGTGACGTCGGCGGTACGGGTCGACGGCGCGAACTGCACTGCAGTAGTCATGGGCAGGTCTTCTTTCTCGGGGAGTGAGATTCTTTACCTGTTCAGACTGGACGCCCACCCGGTGGTCACAGAGGTGCATTTCGCTCCGAAAGGCCGGCTCTGCCGGACGGTCTGTCCATTTGTTACCCGGGCGTTGTGGGAGGGTTTCGGGCGGGATTCACAGCAGGTCCGACGTGAAGACCTGCACTTTCAACGGAGTTCGGCGTCACTGCCCGACAGCCGGGTTCCCCGTGAACGTAGTGCGAGACCGATCCTGAACAGACTGTCGCCGTCTGCGAGATCAGCTCCGAGCAGCCGTTCGAGGGTCGCCAGACGGTTGTAGAAGGAGGTGCGGGACAGGTGCACCGCCTTGGCGGCCCTGGCACGCGACTGCGGGTACTGCACGACGGTGCGCAGGACGTCGAGGAGATCGGTGCCGTTGCGTGCGTCGTACCGGAGCACCGGTCCGAGCGTCTCTTCGGCGAAAGCCTGGACGCGCACGTCGTCGGCGAGGACCCCCAGGACCGGGGCCAGGGAATCTGCCTCGACATGGACCAGCTCGGGCACGCCGGGGTCCCTGCTGACCGTCCACCACCAGTGGGGTGTTTCGGCGGCATAGGCCTGTGCCCTCCTGATCGACGACAGCAGTGAGGGCAGGTCCTGCGCCGACGGCCCCCGGATGATCCGCAGGCGGACCGGATCACCGGTGGGGCCTGTACCGACGGCGAAGGGTGCGAGTGCGTCGCGCAGTTCCCCGTCGAGAACGTCGGTGCCGGTACCGGAGGCTGCGGACACAGCGGCGGTCACACCCGTACCGGTGTCGGAGCGGGCGGCGAGAACCCTCGCACCGGTGACTCCTCCCCGGATCGCGTCGGCGACCGCCGCGACATCGGGCACTTTCCCGCCGATCTCGATCTCGAGTCCGGTCAGTTGGCGTCCTTCCACCGGGAAGCCGCTGGCAGTGAGCGCTGCCCGGGTGTCTTCCGTGGTCGACGAGGGCAGGTTGAGCAGGCGGGCCATGGCGGCCGTGCGGACCAGATCCGACCATCCGGAGGTCTCGGCGGAACTGAGCCTGTCGATGGCGAGCGCGACAGCGGCCTGTCCGAGGACACGGGCAACTCCCGCGGGGTGCCCCGAACTTCCGTAGGCAAGCAGTCTGCCCCAGTTGCGTCCCCGGACGTGGACCGGCGCGACGGTCCAGAACTCCCCGTCACGGACGGTACAGGTGTACGAGCGGTCATCCCGGGCCCCCGGGGGACGGACGATCTCGGCGGAGCGCCCGGACCAGCCGTCGAGCAGTTCACCGAGGCCGAGACCCGCCTCCTCCGCGACGACAACACGGTGGCCGACATCTTCCAGGACCACCGGACAACCGAGGAGCCGGGACGCCGCGGTGACGAGTTGCCCGGTCGCGGCCCCGTTGTGGATCATGCGGGTGAAGGTGTCGGCGACCTCGGCTGTCGCCTCAACTGCGGTGAGATGGTCCCTGACAATGGTCTCATGGACCTCCCGGGTGAGACGGGCGAACCGGATCTCGGTGGTGAACACGATCAACGGCAGTCCGTACCGCCTGGACGCGTCGATGACGTCACCGGGAACCCGGTCCCACGTTCCTCCCAGTTCCACCGCGAGTCCCACAGCCCCGCTGGCCGCACAGTTCGCCACGAACCTGCTGCGTTCCCGGGCACTCGCCGGCCACCCGACACCTGTGGTGAGCAGCAGTTCTCCTCCGTCGAGGAGTCGCGCGGAAGAGGCCTGTTCTGCGACGTGGATCCACCGGACCGGCCTGCTGAGCAGAGCTTCACCGGTGAGCACCCTGGGAGCTCCCGATGCGGCCTCAGGCAGGGCGAGAATATCGGCGATGGTCAGAGGAGAGATGGTCGGGGCGTTCATCCGGCCCATCCTGCCGGAGGATTGTTACGAAACAGTGACAGACTGTCCAGCTGCAGCGCCGGCCTCCCGTCACCCGGAGCGCCCCACTATTTCGGGGGTGGAATCCGGGATCGGTACGAACACGTTCGAACACGGTCATTGCCTGATCACACGAGACGGAACTGTGGACCGCGTCACGTTCTGTAGACAGTGAATACGCGTGATCTATGTTCGAGGGTAAAGGGAAATAAGTCCACCGAGGTGGTGTACGTGGTGTGTTCGCTGGGGCATGTGGAGGCGCCGGTGGCGATGCTGGCGAGGTGGGTTCAGCGGCATTGGGGCATTGAGAACAAGCTGCACTGGGTCCGTGACGTGGTCTTCGGTGAGGATGCGTCGCTAATCCGTACCGGGGTCGGCCCACGGGTGATGGCGACGTTGCGGAACACGGCGATCAGTCTGCTGCACCTGATCGGGCGTAAGGACATCGAACCGGCACAGCGGCACTTCGCGGCGGTGTTTGACAGGCCAACGTTGCTGGTCATGACCGTTCACCGCCGACTATGACGGATCCCTGTCGCACTACCCCCATTTTCGAATGTTCGTTCATGGTGTCCAGTAACTGTCGCGAGCGTCACCTAACATGCCTTCCTGTACAGCACATGTGAAGGAGCAACATGTCGAACACCCGCCATGCGGCAACGATCAGTGAGCGCATCGCCGCACGTGAAGGCGCTGGCACCCATAGGGAACGGTTGCAGGCAGCGGACATGATCCTCTGGGAGGCACTCCGCAAGGTTCAAGAGAGCACGCCCGAAGACAGGGCGGTGCTCTTCACCGATCTGGGACTGGAGACAGCGGACTACACCTATCTCACCGATATCCTCGCCACGGCGCTCTGCGGAATCACAGCGCGCCAGGAGCAGGCGACCCGGGTCTTCGATAGCTATCCCCTCATCACCCTGAGCACCCTCGTCGGCACTGCGCTACTGTCTCGCGGAGACAGTTTCTGGGAGTCCTACGCCAC
>NZ_CACZOO010000339.1 GCF_902782855.1 uncultured Corynebacterium sp. | reverse complement strand
TGACCGCGCCGACCTCCCGCTCACCGGGCACCACGGTGAGCACGCCGGCGGGCAGTACCTGGTTGAGCACCCACCCCAGCGCCAGCACGGACAGCGTCGCGTTCTCCGAGGGCTTGACGACCACCGCATTGCCCATCCGCAGCGCGGGGGCGATCTGCCAGATGCTGATCATCATCGGCCAGTTCCACGGGCCGATCGCCCCGACTATCCCCACCGGACGCCAGGTCAGTGTCGCCAGAGTCTCCCCGTCGTCGACCACCGTCTCCTCCGGCACCTCGAGGGACGCCGCGGTCCGCAGCCACAGCGCACACGCCCCCACCTCGAAACGCGCGTTCGGTCCGTTGAGTGGCTTGCCGGTCTCCCTGCTGAGCAGTTCAGCCAGCGGTTCAGCGACCGCCTCCACTGCCTCCGCAGCGCGCAGGAGCACAGCGGACCGTTCCTCGTGGGACCACGACGCCCACTCCGGCTGGATGTCCTTCGCCGCGGCGACGGCCTCCGCCACCTCCTCCGCACCGTGGACCGGGGCCAGGCCGATGACCTGGCCGGTGGCGGGGTCGTGGACCGGTCTGGAGGCGACGACGTCCCCGTCGGGACGTCGTTCCAGGGGGACGGTGACGGTGGACAACAGTTCGGCGCAGGTGCCGGGCAGGGCGGGGAGCTCAGTCATGACCCCACCTTACGGACGACGCGACGTCACCGGCAGTCCCGCCACTCACCTCACCGGCGGAGCATCGGCACGCGCTCCCACCGCGTCGCGCAGCGCCACGCCCATTCCACCGGGCCGTAGTGGAACACCCGCAGCCACAGCACCGAGCACACCCACTGGAGGGCGAGGATGCCGACCGTGATCACCGGCAGCAGCCACAGGGACGGCAGGGTCCACTGCCCCAGGGCGTGCAGTGGGATCTGCACCAGGGCCGATGCCGCGAGATAGTTCGTCAGGGCCGTACGTCCGAGCGGGGTGAAGATCCGGTCCAGGACGGCACGTCCACCCCCGCTACGCCACGCCAGGGAGAGGCCGGTGACGAAGGCGACAGCGAGCAGGACGCCGGCGAAGCCCGCGACACGCTCGTAGGAGGGGGTGTCTGCGGCCCTGCCGGAGACCAGCAGATCGGCCTGGCGGACGGCCAGGGCCGTGCCCGCGGCGGCGGACAGCGCGAAGATGCTGGTGGCGAGACCTCGGGCGCGGGCGGTGACGGACTCCAGCCAGGCCGGCAGTCCGTACTGCGCGGCAGCGAAACCGGTGATCATGAGCGCGACGGCGGTGAGCGGACTGTTGCCGAACATCCAGTAGGCGGCGACGGTGCCGACGAGACCGACTGCGAGGACGGGCCCGCGGGGCAGGAACGTCGCCGGAACCAGCAGGAGAAGCGCGGTCACCGAGTACTGGGTGAGGATGTCCCCGGAATAGAGCGCCACCATGTTCAGAAGGCCGATGGGCAACAGGCAGGCGAAGCGCCGGGCCATGAGCACCCGGGCGCCGGCCGCGGGCATGCGCCGGCGCGTGGCGTTGTACAGCAGCCAGGCACTGACGCCGAAGAGGAAGACGAAGACCGGGACGAACCGCCCCTGGACACCGATGTCGTAGAACCTCAGGACCGGGTGGGTGAAGTCCGTGATCCAGGGGTCGAGGAGATCGCGGAGGTTGACGAAGAGGATGCCGCACAGCGCGACGCCGCGCAGGGCGTCGAGGAAACGGTAACGCACGGGCGGGGATACGGGCACCGGTGCGGGGGCGGGTGGTGCCGGCGTGGCCACGGCGATGGTCTTGAAGGGGTTCTGCATGTCGTATCTCCTGGTGGACGGCTGTTTTACTCCCCGAAGACTACGGTGGCGCCCTATCCCGGACATCGACCCGCGGGCTGATCTTCGCTCCTCCGGGGGCCCGGCGTCTCATCCCCTGGTATCACCGCGTCCCCGCCTACCTCAGGGAACGGATCAGCAGGTCCCAGGGTCGGATCACTCCACGGCCGTATGTCCACCACCAGGTCGGCCGGAAGCCCGGGGACGAGACCTGAGGGGTGGCAGAAACCGTGGTCAGCAACAGTGAACCCCTACTTCTCGTGGTACGAGGGAGCCAGCGCGTACACCTGCGTGTCCAGCCCTCATGCCGCGCCGCGAGCTGCAGCGACAGGTAGCGGGGGTAGTGGCGCCCCTGGTGCAGGTTGCCGCCCATGAACCACAGGTTCTCCTGCCGGGTCGGCTTCCACATGTTGCGCAGCTCGGCCTTCCAGGTGACGAAGGCGAAGATGTCGGTACCGGAACCGCCGACGGCGTCCTCGATGACGGCGTCGCGGTCGATGGCGACCTCACTGACGGTGCTATGTGTCACATTGCCGGTGACGTCGCCCACGCCAGGCCCCGTCCCCCGGCCCGGCGCCCCTTCTACCCGCACAGCTGTGCCGGAATACTTGACTCCCCCTCATCGGTGGAGGTGACAGTCTCTGAACATGACGGCGACCGCCACAGCGGGGGGTGGTTCCTACTCACCCCCGGGCGAGTACGGACACACGTCTGACAGCATCCTCGACCGCGTACTCCGGATCGGCGGCCCACCCCTTCACTCCCGCATCCAACTCAGCGACGACCTGGACCGCCGCGGCGACACCCGCCGCCGACCACGACCTCGCCAGCCGTACCGTCTTCTCCAGTTTCCACGGCGGCATACCGAACTCCGCCGCCTGACTGCGAGCATTGATCCGTCCCGCCCCGTGGACCTTCGCGATATCCCCCACCATCCCGGACAGCGCCGAAGCCAGCAGAACATGCGGGACGCCGAGCTGCAGTGCCCGGCGCGCCGCCCCCACCGCCTGATCGGTCCGCCCGGACACTGCGTACTCGGCGACATCGAATCCGGAGACCTCCGCCGACCCCTGATAGTAGCGGTGCACCGCGGCGGCAGTGACCTTCCCACCGGTGTCGGAGACCAGCTGACTGACCGCGGCGGCCAGTTCACGCAGATCGGTACCCACGGCATCCAACAGGGCCTCGGTAACGTCCGGGCTGACACGCACCCCTGCGTCGCGGAACTCGGCGTCGATGAACCCGGCGCGCTCCCGACCCTTCAGCTCCTCGGCGGACAGGACCTGCAGAGTACCGGACGGGGCCTTCTTCGGCAGGCTGGTGACCAGGGACTTCTGGCGTCCTTTCCCGGAGTGCTGGAGGATCAGGACGACGCCGGGAGCGGGATCTGCGACAGCGGCCTCGATCAGCTTGGCGGTCTCCTTCGACCCCTCGGCGAGGCCGGTGACCGCGACGATCCGGTCCTCGGCGAACAGGGACGGGCTGAGCAGTTCAGCGAGTTCACCGGCGTCGATCTCGCTGGCCTTCCGCATCTCCACGGGAAGGTCGGGGTTGCCGGCGGAGCGTCGTACCCGGTCGACGATCACGGAGCGTCGTCGCTCGGCGAGGAAACCGTCCCCTCCGATGATGAGGTACACCTGTGCCGTGCCCGCCGGTTGTGCTGACGCCGCTGAAGCCATGACCGCCATAGTAGACAGCTCACCTGCGCCCCGAGGCGTGCAGTCCGTCCTCGGCGAGCACCACGGTACCGTCGCGGCAGGGGTAGGCCACCGGTACCCCGGACGGGGTGGCGCTCGGCATCCCGCGGGACCGTCCGCAGGCGGTGACCACGTACAGGTCAGGGCGCTGTGCCCCCGCCCGCTCATGGGCCAGGACCGCGTCATCGTCGGGCAGGGTGATGGACCGTGGTCCCCGATCACCGTCCGGCACGAGGATCTCGGGACCGTTCCCTGTCCACCGCACCGCGAGCCGCCGTCCGGACACCCGGTCCAGGTCCTCCGCCCAGGTCCGGTCGATCGCCGACCCGAACCGGGACGACGCCTCCGGAGTCGGATAAGGGCCGGCGGTGAGACCACCGGCCCGCCATAACAAGACCCCTGCGACCAGGGCGGCGCCGAGTGCCCGGACGGCCGCCGTCCGCCACCTGGCGGAAACCACGACGGTGACCACGGCGGTCCCCACTGCGGTGACGGCCACCGCAGCCCCCCAACCCGCGGTGGTCGTCAGCACCGGCAGGCGGGCCAGCATGCGCGCGACACCCGTGATCCACATCGCGCAGGGGGCACAGATCCACAGCAGCGCCGCCCCCGCGGGTGCCCAGATCCCGGCCAGCAGCGTCCCGACCATGCCCACCACCGTCACCACGGGCACGGCCGGCGCGGCCAGCAGGTTCGCCGCCACGGCGGTCGGCGAGACCACCCCCGTCATGTGCGCGATGACGGGTGCGGTGACCACGTCGGCGGCCAGGCTGACGCCGACCAGCCGGCACAGGGTACGCTGCCAGCCCGGCGGAGTGTGCCGTGGCGCCCCGTTGATCCCCGGTGCCGTCCGGTCCGACCAGTGCTGCAGCAGTCGCCGCGACACCAGCGGGGCGACTGCGACGATCCCCACCGTCGCCACGACAGACAGGAGGAAGGCGTACTCCACGGCCAGCCCCGGGTCGACGAGCAGGAGCACCAGCACCGCCGCGGAGCAGGCCGCGAACCCGTGGGTCCGCCGTGCGCTGACCACCGCCACCAGACCCACCAGGCCCATCACCGCCGCCCGCAGCACACTCGGCTCCGGCCCCACGAGCAGGACGAACGCCGTCAAACACACTGCGGCCAGGCCCACCTGCACCCGCTTCGCGGCGCCCAGCGCACCCGCCAGTACCAGGACACCGCCCGAGATGATCGCGAGGTTGCTACCGGAGACGGCCGTCAGGTGCGACAGCCCGGTGGCGAGGAACTCGGTCCGCGTCGTCGGGTCCTGGCGTCCCACATCACCGACGACCATCCCCGGTACCAGGTCGGATGCCCCGTCCGGCAGGTGCGACGCCGCAGACCGCAGACCGTCACGCAGGTGGGCGGTGACCGCAGAGAAACCTTCCGGCTGCCCCACCGGTTCCGGCGTCCGGACAGCAGAGAGGGTGACCGGGGCGATGCCCGGCCGGTCCGACGCGGCGACGGTCGCCGTGACCGAGAGCCGTGTGCCCGGTTGAAGGTCGAGGATCCGGGTGAGGACGCCGCCGTCCCGCACCTCGTCCGGTGCGATGAACAGCGGCACCGTACCGAGCTCCGGGACATCGACCGTCGCGAGCAGGCGCCCACCGACGAGCTGCTTCGGCGCACCGGACAGTTCGAGGACACCGCTGAAGTGGCGGGAGGTGCCGTTCAACCACGCGTGCCGGTCGGCGCGGTGGACCAGCCGGGCTGCCCGGGTCGACCACACCGCCGCACAGAACGCGGCGAGCAGGGATGTCCGCACGATGGCAGCCACGGTCCCCGTCAGTCGGCTGCGTCGGCGCCTCGGCCGCGCGGCGAGCAGCAGCCCGCCGGTCAGCGCGACGACACCGGTGAGAAGTGCCGGCCATGCGGTCCTTGCGACGACAGTGAGTGTGACGGCGGCCCAGACGGTGAGCGCCACCGGGACGAGCCGCAGATCCGGGCCGCGACGTGACCGCAACACCGCCGGACTGTGCGGATCGCGGTCAGGCACACTCCACGCCCGACCCGATCCCGGGGCCGGGGTGAGATCCGGGTCCGGGTAGAGCCCGGGCCGCCCGTACCGGTCAGACATTTCAGACAGCTCGGGACGTTCAGACACTGACCGCATCCCGTAGTGCCTCGTACTTCGCCGGGCCGATGCCCTTGACCTCCATGAGCTGTTCGGTGGAGGTGAACGGACCGTTGGCCTCCCGCCAGGCGATGATCGCCTGCGCGGTCTTCTCCCCCACCCCGGCCAGTGTGACAAGACCGGCGAGGTCCGCGGTGTTGATGTTCACCGTGGCACCGGCCGCCCCAGCCGACGCCCCACCCGGCGCCGTCCCAGCCGGTGCCGCCCCAGCCGAGGCCCCACCCGCCTGCACCGCCTGCCCGGGATACGTCACCCGGGACCCCTCGGCGTCCACCACCACCTGCAGGCCGTCAACCACTTTCTCGGCGAGGTTGATCCCCTCCAACCCCGCCTCCGGCCGCGCCCCGCCAACGAGATCGAGGACCTCACCCAGCCGCGTCCCCTCGTCGACGGTGAGCAACCCCGGGCGGTCCACCAACCCCTGGACCGCGATCACCACCGTCTCCCCGTCGCCCCCTCCGGCCCCGGCCCCGTTGTCGACCGGAATCTCCGGTCGGCCCGCTGACGGGTCATCTGTCACCAGGGGGTACCCCGTCAGCTGGCCTGCGCCGGTCGGCGAAAGTCCCTCCACGGCGACAGTCCCCCCGTCGCCACCTCCGCCTGTCAACAGTCCGATGAGCATCCCTCCTCCCAGCACGACCGCGACGGCCGCGACAATGATCGTCAACGCACGGGCGGACCTGGGACCGATCGCGGTCCGACGCTCGAAACGGACATCGGCCAACTCATGCCCCGGCACCGGCTGGACCAGGGATTCGATCCTGGTCTTCACCGAGCCGACGGCACGCCGTGTGCGGCTCTTCAGTACCCCGTCTCGTTCTGCGTCTCCGTCCATGACGGACAGCCAACCATGCCGGCCCAGCGGAACCCTGCGGACGGGAAGGTGAAATCCCAGGACCCTGTGGATAACCCGACCCCTGTGGACAAACTTTTTCACGGATGCTGCGGTACGGTCACTGCCCCGGTGATCCCCTGCTCAGAGACCTGACCAACCTGAACGAGCTGAACGAGCTGTCCAAGCTGTTCAAGCTGTCCGGGAGCTGTCCGGGACGGCTGCCCCGACGCCGGTCTCAGCCGTGGACGAGGGTGATTCCGATTGCTTCGGGACCGGTGTGCACCAGCAGTGCCGGGGAGATGTCCACCACGGAGATCACGACGCAGTCCGGCAGATCCTCACGCAGCGTCGCACGCAGGTCCTCGGCGACCTCCGGGCAGCCGGCCTGGTGAATATCCAGGTGCATCGGAACAGCGGGAAGCTCCGACAGCGAGACCGGTTCCTCGCGCCGCCGGCGCAACCGGAACTCGTGGTCACCGCCGAAGGTGAAGACGCGCGGCCGCCCCTCATCCGGGGTCTCCTCCCGCGACCGGTCCCCGTCACCGGCCCCGTCCACCCCGCCACCCGTGCCGGTGACGGCGCCTGCCCCGCTACCCGCCCCGGCGCCGGTGGCCCCGACAGTGTCCGTCGTGTCCCGGCTTTCACCGGCACCGGGGGTCGCCACGGACCCGCCGTCGACGCCGGAAGCAGGATCCCGACCCGTGACCGGCTCCTCCGTCGGTTCCGGGGTGGCGGCCTTCCGGTAGGCGTCCTCGGCGAGCGTGACCAACCGGGCCATGGCCTTCGACGGGGTGCGGGTCTTCGCCGCGAGGCCGATCTTGCCGTCGGACAGGCGGAGGATCGGCTTGATCGCCAGTGCCGTCGACAGGAGCCGTTGCGCGGTGGACAGGCGTCCGCCACGCGACAGGGCGTCGAGCCGGTGGACGTAGAGCCACACCTCGGCCCCGTCGAGCACGTGCTGCGCCGCCGCAGTGCACTCGGTGAGTGACCCGCCCGACGCCGACGCCCGGGCAGCGGCGATCGCCGCCTGCCCCAGGACCATACCCGCCGACCCGGTGTCGAGGACATTGACGAGACCGCCGAAAACCCCGGCCGCCTGTGTCGCGGAGGACCAGGTCGACGACAGTTCCCGCGACAGATGCAGGGCGACAACCCCCTCGTCACCGCCACGTTCCAGCAGTCGGGCGTAGGCCGCCGTCAACTCCAGGGGACCGAGGCCGGCCGTTGTCGGAGCATCCTCCTCACGGTCCCTGTCGTCCTCACGGTCCCTGTCGTCCGCACCGTCCCGGCCGTCCTCGGCACCGTCAGCGTCACCGGAACTGTCGGTGGACCCGTCGGCGTCACCGGGGTCCGCCGCCCCCGCGCCGTGGGCCTTCTCCGACGCCTCCGCGCGGAGGCCGACGTCCCCGGCCCGGTCCTCCGACCCATCACCGGCTTCTCCGGCGGCACCGGGGGCGTCACCGGTACCGTCGGCGCCCCCGGCGTCCACCGACCCGGCGTCCGCCACAGGAACCTTCCCGCGAGTGTGGATGTCCAGGACCGTGATCCCGTACTCGTCGGCGAGCGCGGGCGGAAGACAGGCCGTGGAGTCCGTGACGACGTACACCGTCATGCCGCACCCCCGGGAAGTTCCGGGGCGTCCGCCACATCCGGCTCACCGTCAGTGTCCGTTCCCTCGTCGGCATTGACGACCGCGACCGGCGACGGTGCGGTGACACCCACGTTCCACCCCTCGAGGAACCACCGTGGATGCTCCCACCACGGCTCCGCCGAGGCAGGTGTCCAGGCGTCCTGCGGCCTGGCGACCAGCTGTGACCAGCGGGTATTGCCCAGCCCACCGAACATCGGGTAATGCTCGACCGGAATATCGAGCAACCGGCAGGTCAGTGCGGAGATCGTACCGCCGTGCGCGACGATCATCACCGCACCGTAGTCCCACGCGTCCGACGCCATCAGTTCGTCGACGACCGAGGACGCCCGGGCCGACACCTCCAGGCGGGTCTCCCCACCGGGCGGCGCCCACAGTGGATTGAGCCGCCAGTGTGACCGTGCGCCCGGGAAGGCCGCGTCCACCTCCTCGTGGGCGCGGCCGGACCACTCCCCCAGATCGGTCTCCCGTAGCCGCGGGTCGGTCGAGACCTCCAGCGCGTGCGGGATGAGGGCACCGGCGATCGTGGCGGCGGTGTCCACGGCGCGTTCCAGGTCGGAGGAGACCACGGTCCCGATCGGCCAGTCGGACAGTCCCTCGGCGACGCGTGCCGCCTGGATGCGTCCGACGTCGCTCAGCGGCGTGTCGAGCTGACCCTGCATCCTTCCGACGAGGTTGTACTCCGTCTGGCCGTGACGGATCAGCAGGAGCCGACGCTCCGGACGCACTGGTGTTCCCGCTGTTCCCGCCATGACAGGTCTCCTGGCCTAGATCTCGTCGGCGTCCGGCCCCGGGCCGGCCAGCGGCAGCTCATCGATACTCTGAGCCTGCAGCGGGTCGAGCCGGTCGAGCTCGGCGAGCTCGCTGACGTCGAGATTCTCCGCCCACACGCCACGGTCGGGCTGCTCGACACCCTCGACCGCGACGGTCGGGCAGTCCCGGTAGAGGCGGTCGAGTCCGTAGAACTCACGCTCCTCACGCCGCTGCACATGGGCGATGATCGTGCCGTAGTCCAGCAGGACCCACCGACCGTCACGGTGCCCCTCACGGAGGCGGGGCTTGACCCCGGCCCTCTCGGAGAGCTCCGCCTCGATCTCATCGACGATCGAATCGACCATCCTCTCGTTGTCGCCGGTGACGAGCACGAAGATGTCGGCCAGCGGCATACGTCCGGTGACGTCGAGAACGGCGATGTCCTCACCGAACTTCTCGGCGGCGGCGCGGGCGGCGATGCCCGCGTGGTTGATGGCTTCGGCGCTGGCGGTCACGGTCAGTGGCTTCCTTCGGGGGTCGGTGCAGTCGGTTCGGTCAGTGCACAGGTGCGTGCGGAAATGTCCGGTCCGTGATTCTACCCGCAGTAGACCTGTTGTCAGAACCGGGCGACGTCGCGCCGTCAGAACCATCCCGGGGGAAAGCGGTGCACGCCCCAGTCCACGTCGGGTTCCGCGTCCGGGTTCCCTCCGGTGGGGAGCGGGTGGACCTCCTCGGCGCCCCGGTACATCCCGGTCTTCGCGATGTACTGCACCACTCCGTCGGGCACGAGGTACCAGACCGGACGCCCCTGGGACGCCCGTTCCCGGATGTCCGTCGAAGAGATCGCCATCGCCGGGATGTTCACCAGGCTCAGCCGGTCGGCGTCGACCTGGGCGCGCAGCTGCTCCCCGGCATCCGCCAGGTCGTAGCCGGGGCGGGTGACGCCGACGCAGTGGGCGAGATGGAACACCTCCTCCCAGTCACGCCAGGTGACGATGCGGTCCAGGGCGTCCGCACCGGTGATGAAGAACAGTTCCGCGTCCGGATGGTTGCGCTGGATGTCCTTGAGGGTGTCCACGGTGTACGTCGCGCCCGGCCGGTCGATGTCCACCCGGGCGACGGTGAAGCGCGGGTTCGAGGCCGTCGCGATGACCGTCATGAGGTACCTGTCCTCGGCCTCGGACACGTACCGTGCCTTCTTCTGCCACGGTTGCCCGGTGGGGACGAAGATGACCAGATCCAGGTCGAAGAGGTCGGCGACCTCGCTGCCGGCGACGAGGTGGCCGTTGTGGATCGGGTCGAAGGTACCGCCCATGACGCCGATGCGCCGGGCACGGCCGGACCGGGCAGAACCTGCTGCGGGTGTGTTCACGACCACAGAGCCTATCGGACGGCTACGCTGTGTCACCATGACGTCCCGTTCCTCCCGTTTCTGGCGACCCGACCAGCACGGCGCCTGGCCCATGATCATCGCCCCCGTCATCGTCGGGATCGCCTGGTTGTGTGCGCTGCGATCCATCGTCTCCCACGCCGGCGCGCTCGACTCCGGCTTCCGTGGCACGGCAGGCACGGTGCTGACCGTCCTCGCCGTCACCGTGGCCTGGGTGGTGGGCTACCTGACGTTCTTCGCGGGCGGCAAGTGGCTGCAGGCGCGGTCGTCCGGCAACACCCGGATCCGGGACGCCGCACGGACACCGACCCTGGTCTACGGGGCCGTCACGCTCGTCGCCGTGGTCTGCGCCCTGCTGCTGCAGCCGCACCTGCTGTGGTGGGCGATCGTCTTCGTGCCACTCACCCTCATCGCGCTGGTGGAGATCAACCGCGGCACACCCCGGTCGGCCGTCGCCGGCGTCGCCGAGACCGTGGCGTCCGCCTTCCTCATTGCCGTGCTGGCCAGTGCGGGCGTGGGATCGGCGCTGCCGGTGACCGACGGTGTGACGCTGACCCGGAACCTGTTCACCGCCGACGTCGTCGCCTCACTGCCGGAGGTCATGTGGTGGACCCTCGTGTGGTTGGCCCTGTACCAGGTAGGCACGGTGCTCTACGTGAAGACCATGATCCGGAAGAAGGGCGACCACGCGTGGTGGACCGGCTCGGTGGCCTTCCATGTGGTCTCCCTGACGGTGGTGCTGTTCTCGGTGTCCTCCGAGCACATGGGTATCCTGCCGTGGCTGCTGGCCGTGGTGGTCTTCGGCTGGGCACTCTGGCGCTCCTACGCCGTCCCGAAGGACGCCACCTCCACTGAACCGAAGACCTCCTGGACGCCGAAGAAGGTCGGCATGGCCGAGGTGCCGGTCGTGATCGGGGTGACGGTGGCCGGACTCCTCGCCGCCGTACTCTACGACGGGCCGCTCGTCGTGTTCATCGGGTGAATGGCCGCCCGAGCCGGCCAGGTCGCAGGCCGGGGCAGCTGAGGCGGTGCCGGCGGCACCGACGGCTACGGCCGGACCTGGCCCTCACCGGTGACGATCCACTTGGTGCTCGTCAGCTCGGGGAGCCCCATGGGGCCACGGGCGTGCAACTTCTGGGTGGAGATGCCGATCTCGGCACCGAACCCGAACATCTCGCCGTCGGTCCAGGCGGTGGAGGTGTTGACCATCACCGCCGCAGCGTCCACGTTGGTGGTGAAGAACTGGGCGACCCGGATGTCGGTCGCCCCGATCGCCTCGGTGTGCCCGGTGCTGTGACGGCGGATGTGCCCGACCGCCGCACCGACACCGTCGACGATCTTCACCGCGATATCCATCGAACCGTACTCCTCGTCCCAGTCGACCTCGGTGGCGGCGACGACCCCCACCAGCCCCAGACCGGACAGTTCGGCGGGATCGCCGTGGAGCGTGACCCCGGCGTCCTGCAGCGCGGTGAGGACCTGCCTTTTCGCCTCGTCGGGGAGGTTCGCGTCCAGCAGAACCGTCTCGGTGGCGTTGCAGACCGAGCAGCGGCGGGTCTTGCCGTTGACGACCAGCGCGGTCGCCTCGGCGACATCGGCGGAGGCGTCGACGTAGAAGTGGCAGTTACCGGTGCCTGTCTCGATGGCCGGCACCGTCGCCCCGGTGACCACGGCGTTGATCAGACCGGCGCCGCCGCGCGGGATGACGATGTCCACCAGACCACGGGCGGTGATGAGGTCCTGCACCGAATCATGGGTGGTGCACGGCAGCAGTTGCACGGTCTCCCTCGGCTGACCGTGCGCCTCGAGAACGTCCTGGAGGACAGTCACCAGGGCGGTGTTGGAGTGCAGTGCGGACCGCGAACCACGCAGCAACGGCACATTGCCGGACTTCAGCGCCAGACCGAAGGCGTCGACGGTGACATTGGGACGTGCCTCGTAGACCATGCCCATCACCCCCAGCGGGACACGGACCTGACGCATCTCCAGCCCGTTGGGGCGACGCGAACCCCGGACCACGTCACCGACCGGGTCGGGGAGATCGGCGACCTGGCGCAGCCCCCCGGCGATGCCCTCGACACGTTCGGCGGTGAGCCTGAGCCGGTCGATGAGGGCCTCGTCCATGCCGCGCTCCCGGCCGGCGGCGATGTCACGCCCGTTGGCCGCGAGGATCTCCGCGCTGCGGGAGACAAGGGCATCGGCTGCGGCGAGGAGGATGGTGTTCTTCTCGGTGGTCGTCAGCGGCGGACGCCGGGACACCTCCCGGGCGGTGGTCGCCTTGGCGAGGACCTCGGCGCGCTCGGCGGCACGCTCGGCAGTCAGCCCGGTGGAGTCGGAGGTGATCGTGCTGGAGGTTGTCATGGTCACCCAGCCTACGCGAGGCCCACGACGGCGTCCCCGCAGTTGTTGAACAGTCCGGGGATCCGCCTACCGCGTCGCCCCGTACGCCCGCGACAGCCGGTTGGCGTAGGTCGACAGATTGTCGACGTGGATCGCCGGTCGCTGCGCGAACTCCGGCAGCTCGGAACTGGGTTTTCCCATGAGCCCCTGCAACGTCGCCGCATCGTAGTTCACCTCACCGCGACCGATGAGGTATCCACCCGGGCCGATGATGTCGACCACCGACCGGGAGGTGAAGTCCCCGACGATCTCGGTGATGCCCACCGGCAGCAACGAGTTGTGGTGTTCCATCGCCTGCGCCGCACCACCGTCGATGTGCAGCGCACCCTCGGACTCCGCAGCGTAGAGGATCCAGAACTTCCACGCCGACAGCCGGTCCTCCCGCGGCCAGAAGCAGGTGCCGATCATGGCCTGGTCCAGGGCCGCGCCGATGTTCTCCGTGGAGGTCAGCAGCACCGGGACAGCGCCCTGGGACGCCAGCCGCGCGGCCGAGACCTTCGCGCTCATCCCACCGGTGCCGAGGCGTCCACCGTCGCCGGCGATGACACCGCGCAGGTCACTGTGGGTCCTGACCTCGGCGATGAACGTGGCGTCCGGCTCGGCGGGGTTCCGGTCGTAGAGGCCTGCGACATCGGAGAGCAGCACAAGGGCGTCAGCGTAGGCGAGGTGACTGACCAGGGCGGCGAGCCGGTCATTGTCACCGAAGGTGGCGGAGGAGGTGGTGACCGTGTCATTCTCGTTGACGATCGGGACGACACCGAGCTGCCGCAACCTGTCGATGGTGCGCTGGGAGTTCCGGGCCCGGTCACGACGCGCGGCGTCGGCGACAGTGAGGAGCACCTGACCGATGGGACGGCCGTAGCGGGCGAAACTGCGCGCCCACTCCTGCGCCAGCAGGACCTGCCCGGTAGCTGCGGCGGCCTGCTTCGTGGCGAGGTCGGTGGGACGTTGCGTCAGGCCGAGCGGACCCATCCCGCAGGCGATGGAGCCGGACGAGACGACGATGATGTCGGTACCGCGGTCCATGCGGGCCTCGAGGGCGTCGGCGATGAGGTCGATGCGTTCCGGGCTCACCCGACCGGTCCCGTCGGTGAGACTGGAGGAGCCGATCTTCACGACGACCCGCTTGGCGTCCCGGATCGTGCGCCTGGCCGTCGAACGGTGCCCGTACTCGGGGTCGTCGAGAGACAGGTCCGGGTCGGGGAACTCCTTGGCTGTCGCCGGGATCACCGGTCCCGGCTGGTGGATGTTGTCGGTACCGAACACTGGGTTCGCGAAGAAGGGATCAGAGGGTCCGGAGGAACGGTCGGGAGTCCGGTCAGAAGAATTCTGCTGCACGTCGGTGTCAGACATGCCCTCCAACCTTACAGTTAACCTTCCCAGCGGTCCCGGGTGGCCTGTTCACCGTCGCCGAAGTCCAGCTCGTCGATGAGGCCACGGCGTGCCTGGGAGGCACGCTTGCGCTCGCTCGCGCTGGCCCGCTCGGTCCGTTCCAGACGCTTGTCGGTGCCGCGTCCCGACGGCAGCAGATCAACACCCGCGGCGGTCTGCGGCTCCCACTGGAATGTCGCCCAACCGATGGTGACGTCGTCGCCCTCGACCGCGCCTGCCTTGTAGAGCGCCTCCTCCACACCGGCCTTGGCGAACCGGTCGGCGAGGTAGCCGACGGCCTCGTCATTCTCGAAGTCGGTCTGCCGGATCCAGCGTTCCAGATCGGAGCTCTCGATGATCCAGGCACCGCCGTCCGGACCCGCCTGCGGGTCGGGCCTCACCTCGAAGGTGACCTTCCCGGTGGGCTTACGGCGCAGGTTCTTCGGTGTGATGACCTGCGCCGGCGCAATGTCGACCGGGTGGTCTCTCCGGTGCTGCTCGACGATCTCCATCAGCGCGTACTTCAACGGATCGAGCCCCTGGTGGGCGACCGTGGAGATCTCGAACACCGGCCAGCCGAACTCCTCCTCCAGTTCGGGGCGGATCATCTCCGCCATCTCCCGGGCGTCGGGGATGTCCATCTTGTTGAGGACGATGACCCGGGGCCGTTCGCCCAGATCACCGAGGCCGGCGTCCTCGGACAGTTCGGACCGGTAGTTCGCCAGCTCGTTCTCGAGGGCGCGGATGTCATCGACCGGGTTGCGCTCGGACTCCGGTGAAGCGCAGTCAACGATGTGCGCGAGCACGGCGGTGCGCTCGATGTGGCGCAGGAAGTCCAGTCCCAGGCCCCTGCCCTCGGATGCCCCGGGGATCAGCCCGGGAACATCGGCGATGGTGAAGACGCGGTGGTCCACATTGACGACGCCGAGATTCGGCTGCAGTGTGGTGAAAGGGTAGTCGGCGATCTTCGGCTTCGCCGCGGACAGGACACTGACCAGCGAGGACTTGCCTGCGGAGGGGAAACCGACGAGACCGACGTCCGCCATGGACTTCAGTTCGACGGTGATCTCCCTGACCTCACCGGGTTCCCCGAGCAGGGCGAAGCCGGGGGCCTTGCGAGCCCGGGAGACCAGGGCCGCGTTACCGAGACCACCGTGGCCACCGGCGGCGACGATGACACGCTGCCCTGTGGCGACCATGTCGGCGATGATCTCGCCCTTGTCATCGAGGATGACGGTACCGGCCGGGACCTGGAGGACCAGGTCTTCACCGCGGGCACCGTTACGGTGGTCGCCTGCGCCGTTGGTGCCACGTCCCGCCTTGAGGTGCGGGTGGAAGTGGAAGTCCAGCAGGGTGTGGACCTGCGGGTCGACCTCGAGGATGATGTCGCCACCGTGGCCGCCGTTGCCGCCGTCCGGGCCACCGAGCGGGATGAACTTCTCGCGATACACCGAGGAGCAGCCGTTGCCGCCGTCGCCGGCCTGCAGGTGCAGGACGACGCGGTCGACGAAGCGGGTAGACATTGGTGGGGATCCCCTCCAGATAGAAAGCACAGAACAGGGACGCGGTCAACGCGTACCGCCGAGAGTCTACCCTCTGTCCCCGGGGTGCCCCAGTCCCCGCCCGTCTTCCCGCCCAGCGGACCCCTGTCCCGGATGCACAGCACCCCCGCCAGCCGGGGCTGACG
Source organism: uncultured Corynebacterium sp. (assembly GCF_902782855.1). Classification (GTDB taxonomy): domain Bacteria; phylum Actinomycetota; class Actinomycetes; order Mycobacteriales; family Mycobacteriaceae; genus Corynebacterium. The sequence continues at coordinate 1,299 of NZ_CACZOO010000339.1, read as the reverse complement.
GGGGTCTGTGGGGCCGACACCCGGGGGCGTCGGCGCTACCGGCGGGGACTAGGCCTCGGCGGTCTCGCTCTCGACGATGTTCACCAGTCGACGGTTACGGCGGGTGCTGAACTGCACCGCGCCGGCCTTGAGGGCGAACAGGGTGTCGTCGCCACCACGGCCGACGTTCTCACCCGGGTGGAACGAGGTACCACGCTGACGGATCAGGATCTCGCCGGCCTTGACCTGCTGACCACCGAACCGCTTGACACCGAGACGCTTGGACTCGGAATCGCGACCGTTGCTGGAGCTAGCAGCACCCTTCTTGTGTGCCATGTCTTTTCCCTCCTCGGAAAAGTTTTCCGCCGCGTTACGATCGCAGCGGTCGGTGAAGTTACTTGATGCCCGTGACCTTGAGGACGGTCAGCTTCTGACGGTGACCGTAGCGGCGCTTGTAACCGGTCTTGTTCCGGTAGTGCATGCCGTTGATCTTCGGACCCTTGGTCTGCTCGACGATCTCGGCGTTCACGGTCTTGCCCGCGAGGGCGTCACCGGAGGTGACGTCCGCGCCATCGACGAGGAGAACCGGGGTGAGAGCCACGGCTGTACCGGACTCACCCTCGATCTTCTCGACCTTGACGAGGTCACCTTCGGCAACCTTGTACTGCTTGCCGCCGGTCTTGACGATCGCGTACATGGAAGGGCTACCCCTTTGTTTCTCTACTCGGCTCAGGCAGCTCCCCCACCCTCTACCGGAGAACCGGAGAGTGCCGAGGAAACGGACTGACTGGACTAACGTGCTTTCACTGCGTTCGATGTCGTGCGGCCGACACCTGGACCCGGTGGGCCCGGCGGCCGGAGATACCCGCGCACCACAGAGGACACACAGCACCGACAGTCGAACAGCGACCGCTCAAGACTACCTGCCCGGGTAGGGAAGGACAAAATCCTGCCCTCACCCGGTTAAGGCGACCCCTACCGACTGCTGCGCACGACCCGGCGACGACCACGGCGGGGCGCCGGGGCGCTGTCGCCTTCCGCCGGCCCGGCGGAGGGATCCGGAACGGCCCCGCGCACCGGCTCCGGGGTGGAGCCACTCACCGGGGACTGCCCGCGGTCCGCAAAATCAGCGGGCTGTGGTGCCACATCCGACCGCGAACGCCCACGGGTCCTCCGGCGACGACGCGGCGAGGCGTCGAACTCCGCCTTCGCCTCGGCGAAACTCCGCCCCGTCGGCGCGTGCTCCGGGGAAGACTCCACCCCGGTCGCAGGTTCTGCAGTGGAACGCTCCGACGGCTGCTGTCGCACCGGCTTCTCCTG
>NZ_CACZOO010000338.1 GCF_902782855.1 uncultured Corynebacterium sp. | reverse complement strand
TCACCCTGCAGCCGGTCCGCCGGCACGACGCGGACGCCGCGATCCTCTTCTCCGACATCGTCGTCCCGCTCAGGGCAGCCGGTGTGGCCGTGGACATCGTCCCGGGCCGTGGTCCGGTCCTGGAACACCCGGTCCGCACCCCTGCGGACATTGCAGCGTTGCCGACCGTGACCCCCGATCAACTGGCGGGGGTGGTCGAGGGCATCGGGGAGGTTCTCCCCGAACTGCGCGACGACCAGGTGCTCATCGGCTTCGCAGGTGCCCCCTTCACCCTGGCGTCCTACCTCATCGAGGGGGGTCCCTCGAAGAACCACGGCATCACCAAGTCGCTGATGTACTCCGAACCCGCGACCTGGCACGCGCTCATGGAGAAGCTGACCCCCACGGTCATCACCTTCCTGCGCACCCAGCTGGAGGCGGGTGTCGACGCCCTCCAGCTCTTCGACTCCTGGGCCGGATTCCTCTCGCTGAAGGACTACCGCGAGTTCGTCGCCCCCTACTCCCGCCGCATCTTCGACGCCGTACGAGCCTACGGTGTGCCGATGATCCACTTCGGGGTGAACACCGCCGAACTGCTCGGCGAGATGGCGGCCGTCGGACCGGACGTTATCGGGGTCGACTGGAAGACGCCGCTGGATGTCGCGGCCGCCAGGGTCACCACCGACCTCCGTGACCGGGGGCTCGCCGTTCCACGCGCGATCCAGGGGAACCTCGACCCCGCGGTGCTGCTGGCCGGTCCGGAGGTCATCACCGACCACGTCCGCCGGATCTGCTCCGAGGCGGACGCCGCCGTCGCCGCGGGCAACGCCACCGGCCATATCTTCAACCTCGGCCACGGGGTGCTGCCCGAGACCGACCCGGACGCCATCACGCGGGCCTTCGCCGAGGTGCATGCCCTGTGAACGGTTCAGCCACGTCCCCGACCATCGCCGTCATCGGCGGTGGTGTCTCCGGGCTCACCGCGGCCCGTACCCTGCGCCGGAACCTCGGCCCGGCCGCCGACATCCTGATTCTCGAGGCCTATGACCGGCTCGGCGGCAAGCTCAAGACAGTGGACTTCGCCGACGGCCCAGTCGACATGGGGGCCGAGGCATTCCTCACCCGACGGACCGGGCTCACCGCTCTCGTCGACGAGCTCGGACTGTCCGACGACCTGCGCGTCCCCTCCGGACTGCGCAGTTGCTTCTACGTCGACGGTCGTCTCGTCGACGCGCCTGCGCGCACCGTCATGGGTATTCCCGCCCGTGGTGCCGACGTCGCCGGTATCGTCTCCGCGGACACTGCCGCCCGTATCGACGCAGAGTCCACCGCCGATCCGATCGCGTGGGCTCCCGGTGACGACGTCAACGTGGGCGCCCTCGTGCGCTCCCGCTACGGGGCGGATGCTGTGGCCCGGCTCGTCTCCCCGATGCTCGGTGGCGTCTACTCGGCCTCCGCAGACGCTCTCGGCCTGCGTGCCACTGTCCCCGCCCTCGCCAGGTCCTTCGACGACCTCGCGTCCTCGGGCGCGCAGGTACGGCTGTCGACCGCCGTCGACAGACTGCTGGTCGAGAGGGAGGACGCCGCACGTGCCCTCGCCGCGGAGGGTGGGAAGCCGGCCCCGGCCTTCAACAGTTTCGCCCACGGCTACCGGTCGCTGGTCCGCGCCCTGGCGGAGGACGCCGACGCCGACATCCGGCTCAACACCCAGGTCGAGTCGGTGAACCGGTGGCAGGGGCGGTTCTGGCTGGAGCCGGTCGGCGAGGTCGACGCAGTTGTCGTCGCCACCCCCGCCCCGACCGCCGCCGTTCTGCTCGGTGACGTCGCTCCGGAGGCGGGTGACCTGCTCAGCGGTGTGGAACTGGCCAGTTCCGCTGTGGTGGGCATGCGTTTCGACACTGACGCCGGTCTGCCCCGCACCAGTGGGGTTCTGCTGGGCACCGATGCACCGGGCGTCCACGCCAAGGCATTCACCTTCTCCTCCCGCAAGTGGCCCCACCTGGCCGACCGCGGCGGGGCGTTCGTGCGGGCGAGCTTCGGGACCCTGGCAGACGCCAGTCTCGTCGACGCCGATGACCGGACCCTCATCGGCTACGCTGTCGAGGATCTGGCGACCGTCAGCGGTTTCACCGCCCGCCCGGTGGAGACCTTCGTCCAACGGTGGTGGGGTGGACTGCCCAGCTACGGTGTGGAGCATCTCGACCGGATCGCCGCGGTGCGCGACAGTCTCGCGCAACACCCCCGGGTCGCGCTGGCGGGAGCGGCGCTGCAGGGCGTGGGCGTGCCCGCATGCGCCGATTCCGGGCGCGACGCCGCACTCAAAATCATCACCGACCTTTCACAGTCCTGACCAGGAGAGACATGTCCAAGCTCAATTTCAAGGCCCTCAATGAGAAGCTGCAGTACACCATGTGGTCCGTGTTCACGGTCCGCAACGGCGAACTGCCCGCCGACGACGCGGCCCGTGCCGGGATCGCCGCCGAGTTCGCCGGGTTCCTGGCGTCCTACGAGGACGAGGAACTCACCGTCCGTGGTGTCTACGACCTCACCGGCCAACGTGCCGACGCCGACCTGATGATCTGGTGGCACGCCGAGAAGTTCGAGGATCTCCAGCGTGCGTACCGACGCTTCCTGAAGGAGACGCGTCTCGGACAGGTCTGTGACGCCCACTGGTCGAGCTCCGCCCTGCACCGGCCCGCCGAGTTCAACAAGTCCCACCTGCCGTCGTTCATCATGGGGGAGGAGCCCGGCGACTGGATCGCCGTGTACCCCTTCGTCCGGTCCTACGAGTGGTACCTGCTGCCGGACACTGAGCGGCGCACGATCCTCGCCGAGCACGGCATGGCGGCCCGGGGGTTCGACGAGGTCCGGGCCAACACCGTCCCCGCCTTCGCCCTCGGCGACTACGAGTGGATCCTCGCCTTCGAGTCCCCGACCCTCGACCGGATCGTCGACCTGATGTACAAGATGCGCTACACGGAGGCCCGCCGACACGTCCGCGAGGAGATCCCCTTCTTCACCGGACACCGCGTCAACGGTGACGAGGCGACGCTGACGGCCTTCATCACCGAGCTTCCCTGACCTCCCTCCGGGGTCAAGCAGCGGCTACTTCTCCCGGAGCTCCAGCGCGAGCCCGTTGATGCAGTAGCGCAGGTCGGTGGGGGTGTCGTAGCCCTCCCCGGTGAAGACGTGGCCGAGGTGTCCGCCACACGTGGCGCAGAGCACCTCGGTCCTCCTCACCCCCAGGCTGTCATCGATCTTCTCGATGACGGCATCGGAGTCAGCCGGATCGAAGAACGACGGCCACCCGCAGTGTGAGTGGAACTTCTCCGTGGAACGGAACAGCTCCGTGCCACAGCCACGGCAGACGTAGACCCCCTCCGTCTCACTGTCGGTGTACTCGTGACTGTATGGACGTTCCGTCGCCGCGTGCCGGAGCACCTGGTAGGAGTCAGGCTCCAGTCGTTGACGCCACTGCTCGTCGGTCAGGGCAGAAAAGTCCGTGAAAGTGCCGTTCGTCAGGTCGAAATCGTTCATCGTCGGTGCCTCGCAGTCTGGTCGGTGGCCTGTACCTCACCAG
>NZ_CACZOO010000337.1 GCF_902782855.1 uncultured Corynebacterium sp. | reverse complement strand
GCCGACCCAGCCGAAGGCGTGGATCCCGGCGTCCCGGTAGTTGCGCAGCGCCCGGATGTAGTGCGGGTCCGAGGTGACGACGATTGCTGTTCCTCCCGGCTCACGGACGAACTCCGGATCCGTGATGCTGCAGATCAGCGACCTCATCCAGGGTCGGTGCGGGGCGGTCGGCAATGACCCCGGGGACGCGACTGCACCCGGTGACACCTACTGAATCCCAGGGGCAGGTCACAGGTGCTGAAGGAACAGCCTGGTGCCGGCCTCCCGGAGGCCGTGTCCGCAGCCCAGGGATCCTGGAGATCCGCCATCGGCGCCATCGGCGGGGCAGCGGTGACGGGGCCGGTGACTACAGGTTCGCGACAGCGTAGTCCGCCTCTTCAGCGGTGAACTGGTCTCCGTAGTCACTGGTCAGCTGATCGCGGATACCTTCGGGGGACATGTCCATCGTGTCCCGGTAGTTGCGGGCGCTTTCGAGCGCGTTGTTGTTCCAGTCGGCGCTCATGTTGTCCACCGCGTACTGGGCCTCCTCGGGGAGGAACTGGTCGCCGTATTCGCTGATCAGCTGGTCGTAGACACCGGCCTTGGACATGTGCATCGTCTCGGCGTAGTTCTCGGCACTCTTCAGGGCGTTCGCGTTCCAGTCTGCGTCGACATTGTCGACGGCATACTGGGCGGCTTCCGGGGAGAACTTGTCGGCGTACTCACTGGTCAGCTGATCGAACAGTCCGGCCTTCGACATGTGCATCATGTCGGAGTACCGCTGGGCACTGCGGAGCGCAGACTGGAAGTCGGCGGGGGCGTCGGTGTCTCCGGGGTTGTCGGCTTCCGCGACCACGGGGGTATCGGTGGCGGCATCGCCCGCCGGGGTGGATGCAGGGGTGCCCACCGGGGTGGCCGTCGGGGTGGGGGAGGACGCGGCGTCCTCGTCCCCGCCCCCACCACCGGTTGCGACGGCGATGACGCCGATGACCACCACGAGCACCAGCACGATGAACCAGACCCGCCTGTAGAACGGCTTCTTCGGGGGTTCCTGCGGTGCCGGTGCGCCGTAGGGTGCCGGCTGGTCGGGCATCCCGGGCCGCGTGAACTGTTCGGTCGGTGGCATCGGGGCCCCGTAGGGCGCACCGTAAGGGTTCTGCGAGTTCCCGGTGTTCTGGTCCTGCGGGCCGGTGGGAGGTGTCGTGGTCATGGAACGTCTCTTTCGGGGTGCGACGGCGCTGAGGGACGCCGCAGGTGACCCGGTCGAACCACGATGTGGGCGTGACCCGACCGGGGCGTCCGCCGTCTCTTCCGGAGGACGCGGAAACCATCATGTCCGGCGCCCGGACGCCGAAATCCGCTGTTCGAGCACCCCGTTCGAACGCGGGAAACGGCACCGACGGGCCGCAACCGAGTCCGGGAGGCCCCGGAGCCCCCCCCGGATCCCCGGATCCCCTGTGAGCAGCCCTACTTCTTCACCGAGTACAGCCGCTTGTTCACGAATTCGTCCATGCCCAGCGGCCCCAGCTCACGGCCGTAGCCGGAGCGCTTCACGCCACCGAAGGGCATGGACTCGGTCTCCGGGGCGGACCGGTTCACCCCGGTCATGCCGGCCTCCAGCCCCTCGGCGAACTTCTCGGCGCGACCCTCCTCCACGGCGAAGACCGTGGAGCCGAGACCGTACTGGGTGTCGTTCGCCAGCGCCAGGGCCTCCTCGTCGGAGCTGACCTTGTACACGGTGACGACCGGGCCGAAGAACTCCTCGTAGGCGATGTCGGAACCCACCGGAATGTCGGTGAGCACCGCCGGGGCGACGTAGAAGCCCGAGGCGAAGTCACCACCGACCCGGGTACCGCCGACGCGCAGGGTCGCCCCGGCCGCCACCGCGCGACCGATCTGGTCGAGCAGGTTGTCCGCGGCACGCTCCGAGGACAGGGGTGCGAAGGCCTTCTCCGCGGTGTAGTCGCTGATCTCGGCCGGATCCTTCGGCGTCAGCGCGGACACCAGGGCGACGGCCTCGTCGACGAACTCGTCGTAGATGTCCGCAGAGACGATGATGCGCTTGTTGGAGTTGCAGGCCTGTCCGGTGTTCTCCAACCGGATCGCCACCGCATCGGCGGCCGCGGTCTTCACGTCATCCGTCGACAGGATGACGTAGGGGTCGGAGCCGCCGAGTTCCAGGACTGCCTTCTTCAGCGCGGCGCCGGCCTGCGCGGCGATCGCCGCACCCGCCCGCTCCGAACCGGTCAGTGACACGCCCTGGACCCGCGGGTCCTCGATGACGGTCGAGACCTGCCCGTGGGTGGCGAAGATGTTCGTGTACACGGCCTCCGGGTAGCCGCCCTCACGCAGGGCCTGGCGCACGATCTCCTCGACGACGAGCGCGCAGCCGGGCACGGATTCGGCGTGCTTGAGCAGGATGACGTTACCGGTGACGAGGTTCGGGGCCGCGAACCGGGCGATCTGGTAGTAGGGGTAGTTCCACGGCATGATGCCCAGCAGGATCCCCACCGGACGCCGCTGCACGACGGTGCGGGACTCGTCGGTGTCCTCCAGGACCCGGTCGGCGGCGAATTCCGGGCCGTGGGTCGCGTAGTAGGCGAAGATGTCGCCGGAGAAGTCGGCTTCGCCGGTGGACTCGCCCAGTGGCTTGCCCATCTCGCGGGTGGCCAGCGCGCCGAGCTCGGCGGCGCGCTCCTTGAAGATCTCGGCGGCGCGGGTGACGACGGCGGCGCGCTCCTCGATCGGGGTGGCGCGCCACACTGCGGCGGCGGACGCGGCGTCCTCCAGGACGGTGGCCAGCGTCTCGTCGGTGAGGTGCTCGTAGTTCGCGGTGACCTCGCCGGTGGCGGGGACGGTGGTGCGGTAGACGGGGGAAGAGGTCGGGACAGACATGGTCACTCCTTGGTCGTGATGTCGGTGGTCGGTGAGATGGTCAGTTCGTCGACCGCACGGTCGGGCGGACCGGGCCGGTCGGGGAGGTCGGGTACGGTGTCCACGGTAGCTGCGTCCTCCGGTTCGTCGCCGGAGTGGCTGTGGGCGAGCGTTTCCCCGCGGAAGAAGCCGGGGTTGCGCCACCGGGTCCACAGCATGCACACCACGCCGAGGGCGAGGACGCCCATGCCGAGGATGATCACCATGCCCACCCCGCCGATCGACGAGCCGGACCCGTAGGACGGGTCGAGGGAGTCCACTGCGGTGTAGAAGAACATCACCAGCAGCACCACCCCGCCGATCAGCGGGAAGAGGAACATGAACAGGGCGTTGCGCAGCGAGGCGAGGCACTCGGTCCGGAAGTACCAGACGCAGGCGACGGCGGTGATGCCGTAGTAGAAGCAGATCATCAGGCCGAGGGCGGTGATCGTGTCCCACAGGGCGTTCTCGCTGAGCAGCCGGGTGACGGTGTAGAACCCGCCGGCGGCGATCGCGGCGGCGGCGGTGGCCACGGACGGCGTCCGGAACCTGGGGCTGATCCTCGCGAAAGACGCGGGCAGCGCCTGGTAGTAGCCCATCGCCAGCATCGTGCGCGACGGTGAGATCATCGTCGACTGCAGTGAGGCGAAGGAGGAACTCAGGATCGCCAGGGACATGAGGATGCCCCACTTCCCGAGCACCGGGTCGGCCATCGCCGCGAAGATGGACTCCTGGTTGTCGGGGTTTCCCGCACCCAGGCCCTCGGTGCCGGTGCCGGCCCACGCGATCACGCCGACAGCGCACAGCGCGTAGATCGCCATGATGATGAGCACGACGATGGTGGACGCCCGGCCCGCGGTCCGCTTCGGGTCCCTGGTCTCCTCGTTCATCGTCAGTGTGGCGTCCCAGCCCCAGAACATGAAGATGGAGAGGGACACACCGGCGGCGACGGTGGAGAAGGAGCCCACGTCGAAGGGGTTGAACCAGGACAGTTCCACCGACGTCGGGTCGAAGCTGGTGCCGCGGTCGGACTGGACCAGGGCGGCGACGGCGAAGACGGTGAGGACGATCAGCTGGAATCCGACGAGCCAGTACTGGATGTTCTTCGTGGCTTCCACGCCCCGGAAGGCGATCCACGCGGCGACCGTGATGAGCACCAGGGTGGTGGGTATGTTGATCCACAGGTTGTCGGTGAGGTCGGCGAGGCCGGGGTTGTCGAAGATCTGCGAGAGAAGCAGGTAGAAGAAGTCGACGGCGACGGCGGCGAGGTTCGACAGCACGATGATGGTCGCGGCGATGAGCCCCCAGCCGCCCATCCACCCGATCCACGGGTTGAAGGCCTTCGTCGCCCAGGTGAACGAGGTGCCGGAGTCGGGGACGCGGTTGTTGAGCTCACGGTAGCCGAAGGCGATGAGCAGCATCGGCAGGAAACCGAGCAGCAGGATACCGGGGACGTGCGTCCCGACCTCGGAGATCGTGGGTCCCAGGCCCGAGGTCAGTGTGTAGGCGGGGGCGATGCAGGACACGCCGACGACGACGGCGCCGAGGACGCCGATCTTGCCGGCCGCGAGGCCTTTGCCGGACGTCGGGGCGGATCCGGTCCCGTCGGCGGGGGTGGTGGTGCCGGTGGTGGTGTTCGGGTCGCTCATCTACCGGCCCCCCTCTGATCCGCTGGTGTCGCCGGGCGCCGTGCCGGTCGCTGTGCCGGGCGCTGTACCGGTCGCTGTGCCGGGCGCCGTGCCGGGCGCCGTGCCGGTCGTTGTACCGGTCGCTGTGCCGGGCGTCGCCGGATGGGTGTAGCCGGCCGGGACGACGACGACCGGCACCGGGGTGGTGCGCATCATCCTCGTGGCCGTCTTGCCGAGGAAGAGGTGTCCGAGGGTCGCCAACCGGGAGGACGCCACAAGCACGATCTCGTCGTCGTCCCAGTCCAGCTCGGCCAGGGCGTCGGTGACCGATCGGCCGGTGGCGATGACCGTGGTCGCGTAGCCGGCGTCCACCATGTCGGAGGCCTCAGCGGCGAGCCGGGCGGTGGCGTAGTCGTACACGCCGTTGATCACCGCCATGTTGATTGCCGCGGTGTCCTCCAGGTCGGCGTCGGCGGCGCCCGGGTCGTCGATCATGACCAGGGAGACCAGGCGCAGCGGGATCCGGCGTTCACGGGCGGTCTCCAGCCCGACGGCGATGAGGTCGGTGACGCCCGGGCGTTGGCCGAACATGGTGGTCACCCGCCCGATCGGGCCGGTGTGCCGGTAGCCGGTGGGGGCCATCGCCACCGGTACGGGCGAGGTGTGCAGCAGCGCTGAGGCCATCTGGCCCAGCCGGTGACTGCGCAGCAGGCCGCCGGAGCGGGCGCCGATGACGATCAGCCCGGCGTCCAGGGCACGGGCGGCACCGAGCAGGCCCTCGGCGGCGTCCACCGCACGGACGACATGGCCGGACGCGGTGATGTCGGCCGGGACCTCGCCCAGTGCCTCGGTGAGCCACTGCTCCAGCTGCTCATGGAGGATCCGGTCGTAGCTGCGGTCGTAGCCGTGGGAGGGGCTGAAACCGGTGTCCTCCGGAGCGACGAGCACCAGGTGGAGGGAGACGTTCTGTCGACGCGCCAGGGCGATGCCCAGGGTGAGGGCGTCACGGCCGGTGGCGGTGGCGGCGTACCCGACGACGATCGGGCTGTGCCGTCGGCCCGGGTCGTGTCCCACGTCCCGGACGGGGGTCATGCGGTGTGCTCCCCACCCTGGGCGGCGAGGATCGCCAGTGCGGCGGCCTCCCCCTGGCGCACGGCGCCGTCGACATGCTGGTAGCCCTCCGCGGCGATGTCGGAGCAGGCGTAGTGGACCGGGCCGGTCGGCCGGTTCTGCAGGTGGCCCCAGCGGTGCAGTCCGCCGAGGTCGTAGCTGGTGGCGTAGGCGCCGCGGGTCCACTCCTCGGCGGCCATGTCGGAGAGGTAGAAGGCGACCGGCTCCATGGTCTTCGGGCCCAGGTAGTCGGCCATCGCGGAGAGGATCCGTTCCTTGCGCTCGGCCTCGGGCAGTGCCCACATCTGCTCGGCGTAGAGGTCGGAGACGAAGCCGACGAGGGTGCCGTAGGAGTCCTCACCGGTCGTGCCGTCGGCACCGTAGTTGGTGTTGTCGTAGACCTCCTGGACGAGGCGTCCGCCACCGAAGGCGGTGCCGGAGAGCCCGTCCTCGCGCCAGAACGGGGTCTCGTAGACTGCGTGGACCTTGATGACCAGGCCCATGGAGATGTGCTGGTGGGCGACGTGCTGTTCGCGGGGCATCGGCGGGACGAAGCTGATCCGGTTGTAGAGGTTCGGCGGGACGGCGAGGACGGCGTTCGTCGCGCGGACGGTGACGTCCCCGTCCGGCCCCTCCGCACGGACGGTCACGGAACCGGCGGCCCCGTTGTCGGCCACACCGTTGCGCACGTCGGCGGTCGTGTTGATCTCGTCGACGGTGGTGGTGTCGGTCTCGTGCCAGTCGATCTGACGGACCGGGGCGCCGAGGACGATGTCCCCGCCGAGCTCGCGGATCCGTTCCGCCAGGGTGACGGAGACGGACTGCATGCCGCCGACGACGCGCCGGTCGAGGATGAAGTCCTCGTCGACGAGGTTGGAGAAGGATCCGGCGGACGCCGCCATCAGCACGGCCTGCAGCGTGGAGAACGCGTAGGACGGCTTGGTGAGCATGCCGGAGGCGACGTAGATGGAGACGTTGTCGATGGCCTCCTGGTCGTCGGAGTGCTGGTGGAGCCAGGTGCGGAAGGCGATGGTGTCGAGCTCCTCGGCCTTCTCGGCGGCCCAGGGGGTCTCGGCGCCGATCTCGGCGGCGAGGTCGTCCATGATGCCGATGAGCTTCTCCATCTCGGCCAGGGTGTGGTCGGTGACGGGGAGGCGGTCGCCGGTGTAGGTGTGGCGGGTGCCGTCGGGGGAGACGTAGACGGAGTTGCCCTCACGGAAGCGGGCGAAGGTCTCCAGGCCGAGTTCCTCGGTGAGTGCGGTGAGCCGGGTCTGGTCAGGGGAGATCCACTGGCCGCCGATCTCGATGAAGTGCTCCCGGCCCTCGTCGTCGAGGATGTGGCCGCTCCAGGTGCGGCCGCCGACGCGGTCGCGGGCCTCGAGGACGGTGACCTTCTTCCCCGCCTTGGCCAGGGTGTACGCGGCGGTGAGTCCGGCCGGGCCGGCGCCGATGACGACGACGTCTGCCTCGGTGGTGGTCTGTGACGGGGCGTGTCCCGCCGGTGCTGCTGTGGATTCCATGGTTACTGTGCCCTTCCAAAAAGAACGTTGTTCGTTTAGGGCGACTGTACCGTCCCCGGGCACCCCCTGCGGGCGAAAAATGTAAATTGTGTGTGACACAGGTTCGGTGTCGATGGACAGGTGCGGGATCGACGGGCAGGTGGTGGCATGGTCGGCAGACAAGCCGGTGGTCCGGGAGGACGCCGGGCGGGGCGCCCCGGCACACCGCTGCTCAACCGCGGCATCATCGCCGACGCGGCACTCGGCATCCTCACCGGCGGCGGGGTCGGTGCCCTGACGATGAAGTCGCTGGCCGGGAGTCTCGGCGTCTCCGTCTCCTCGCTCTACAACCACATCGCCAACAAGGCCGAGCTCATGACGACCGTGCAGGACGCGGTGATGTCGCGGGTCGACGCCGACGCATTCACCGTGCTCATCAGCGGTGTCGGTGGCCCGGCGGACCCGGCGGACCCGGCGGACCCGGCGGACCGGGCGGACCGGGCGGACACCGCCGCCCGCCTCGCCGCGGCGTTGCGCTCCTGGTCCCGGTCCTACCGGCAGGCCTTCGCCGACTATCCCTCGCTGGTCCCGCTCATCGCCACGATGCCGGTCACCGGAGCCCCGGCGACCCGCCGGATGTATGACACCGTCGCCGCCGGACTCCTCGCCGCCGGAGTACCGTCCGCGCAGGTCATCCCGGTGATCGTCGCCTTCGAGTCCTTCCTCTTCGGCTCGGCGATGGACGTGCACGCGCCGGCGTCCATCTTCGGTTCGCGCCCGGGGGAGCAGGACGCCCCGGCGTTCCGGCAGGTGGTCGACGCCTTCACCGTAGAGGTGGACGGGACAGGTGGCGGCGGGGACGCCGGGCAGGGGGGTGGCCGGGCCAGGGGGAACGGCCTACCGAACCCCTACGCTGACCAGCCCTTCGAATGGGGTCTCGATGCCCTCGTCGCAGGCACCCTCGCACTGTTGCCGGGCTGACCCGCCCACCGCGTGGGGCCCCGGACGTGTCACCGGGTCACTGCGACGAGCAGAAGCTCGGCGCGGACGACAGGGTCGTCGAGGTCGACCTCCAGGAGCTCCGCGATATGCGTGAGGCGGGTCCGCACGGTGTGCCGGTGCACGCCCAGCAGGTCCGCGGTCACCCCGGTCCTCCCGCCCGAACGCAGCCACGTCTCCAGGGTCTGCAGCAGGTCGCGGCCCTCCGTCGCGCCGCGCGACCCCGCACCACCCGGGCCCGTCCCGGCACCGTCAACGTCCAGCAACCGGTCGACGGTCTCCGT
>NZ_CACZOO010000336.1 GCF_902782855.1 uncultured Corynebacterium sp. | reverse complement strand
ATCACCCTGCACCACAAGGGTGATGACAGGTTCCTCTCCCGCGACAAGTTGACGCTGCTCGTGGCGTCCGAAAAGGAGCTGGTGGTGCTCAATGACGGTGCCGAAGTCTACCGCGGCGGCATCGAGGACGAGATGATCCCGGGGCTGCGTGCCGCGCTGGAGGCTCACGGTTACCCGCCGCTGGCGGACGCAGACCCCTTCGCCGCCGACTTCACCGACTGGGTCGACCGGGACGGACGCAAGGACGAAGCAGTCGATGACCTGCTCCGCACCCGCCGCCGCGCCCTGTCCGACAAGAAGGACGGCGAGGCGGACGCGGCGCTGGAGAAACTCCGCGCGGCAGGTGTCGCCGTCCGGGACCGGAAGGGACGTCAGCAGTACCGGTCGGTGTGACCGGGCCGGCCTTCACCCCACCAGTTCCTTCTGGACCTGCGGGGCGAGCCGGTAAACCAGGTCTTCGAGGGGGGCGTCGGCGATGCCCGGGATGCGCAGGACGTACCGGCACACGGCAACGCCGAGGATCTGCGGGGCGATCAGCGGCATCCGGGTGAGCCTGGCTGAGGTCTCCGTGTCGGATGTGCGGTCCTGGAGGTTTGCGAGCATCGTCCGGACGAAAAGGGGGGCGAGATCCTCGTCGGAGACCGCCGAGCGGAACAGGGTGCGCATGACCTGACCGGTGTCGGGATTCTCCCACATTCCGAAATAGGTGCGTACCAGGCGTTCGCCGATGCGTTCCGTTGGGCCGTCTAAGGCCTCGGTCAGGCGGCCCGCGATCTCACTGCGGTCGATGACGGCGGTGGTGAACAGTTCCTGCTTCGTCCCGAAGAAGTGGCGGACCAGTGCCGGGTCCACCTCGGCCTGTTTCGCGATGGCCCGGACAGAGGTCGCCGCGAAGCCGCGCTCGGCGAACATCTCCAACGCTGTGGCGAGGATGGTCTCCCGGGTGCCTGAGTCTCCCGTGCGGCGCCCGGGCCGACGCGCGTTTCCACTCTGACCTGCCATGACTTCCACAACTCCTCATGTGGGGAATTTGATGTATGCTACCGGACAGGTTATATCGGCCTGTCCCGGGCCGCGAACACCGGACAATGCACCCGACAGAGAAGGCATCCCGTGTCGTCATCAGACCCCGTCAACGGAAACCCCGCAATCGCAGTTCGGGGCCTCGACAAGTTCTTCGGGAAGTTCCAGGCACTCGACAATCTCGACCTCACCGTCGAACGCGGCGAGGTCCACGGCTTCCTCGGCCCCAACGGTGCCGGCAAGTCCACCACGATCCGCGTCCTGCTGGGACTGCTCAAGTCCAACGGCGGCAGCGTCCGCCTGCTCGGCGGCGACCCGTGGACGGACACCATCGAACTGCACCGGCGCCTCGCCTACGTCCCCGGCGACGTCACCCTGTGGCCCGGCATGAGCGGCGGCGAGGCCATCGACCTGCTCGGATCCCTGCGCGGCGGGCTCGACGACACGCGCCGCGCCCACCTGCTGGACCGGTTCGAGCTCGACCCCACCAAGAAGGGCCGCCAGTACTCGAAGGGTAACCGGCAGAAGGTCGCCCTCGTCGCCGCTCTGGCCTCGGACGCCGAACTGCTCATCCTTGACGAGCCCACCAGCGGTCTCGACCCCTTGATGGAGAACGTCTTCCAGGAGGAGGTCGCGGCCGCCGTGGGTCGGGGCGTCACGGTACTGCTGTCCAGCCACATTCTCGCCGAGGTCGAGAACCTCGCCGACAGGCTGAGCATCATCCGCGACGGTCACATGGTCAGCACCGGAACCCTTGACGAGCTGCGGGGGGACGCCCGGACCACCGTCCGTGCGACCCTGGACTCCATCCCGGACTCCATCCCGGACTCCGTCATCACCGGACTCCACGACATCCGTGTTGACGGCAACCACCTCACCGGCACCGTCGATCCGTCCGAACTCGGGGACGTCATGACCGCGCTGGCCTCCCGCGGGATCACTGCGCTGAGTGTGGAGCCGCCGTCACTGGAGACCCTGTTCCTCGATCTCTACGGAGATGACGGCAAGAACGCCGCAGCCGAAGGGGTTGCCTGATGGCCACCACCACACGGCCTGCCGCGCAGCCCGCCACGGGTACTCTCACCGGTACCGGTGGCCTGTTCAAGGCCCTTCTCAGGTACGACGGACGTCTCCTGGCGCCCTGGATTTTCATCGTCACCTTCGTCTCGGCGTCCACCCCGGTGATCTTCGGCTGGCTCTTCTCCAGCGAGGAAGACAAGATGGTGCTCGCTTCGTCGATCGGCTCGAACCCGGCGCTCACCCTGATCTTCGGCACCGCCGGTGACCTCACCACCATCGACGGCTTCACCGTCTGGCGTGGTCTGACTCTCGGTGGATTCCTCACCGCACTCGGCATCGTCCTCGCCGTCACCCGTGCGACCCGCGCCCAGGAGGATTCGGGGCAGGCGGAGCTGCTGGCGTCCGGCGTCCTCGGACGTGGCGCCCGGCTCATGGCCCCCATGGGGCTGGCCACGCTCGCCAGCCTCACCGTCGGCGTCGTCGCAGGTGTGGTCACCGGACTGTGCGGTGCGAGCTGGGGGACAGCTCTGCTCATGGGCGCGACCTTCACTGCTGCGGGCTGGATGTTCGGCGCCTGGGCGGCGGTGTCCGCGCAGCTCGCCTCGGATTCTCACCTCGCCAACAACCTCGGCATCGGTGCCCTGGCGGCGCTGTTCCTGCTGCGTGGCGCACTCGATGCACTGGATGCCCCGGCCTGGACCTCCTGGGTGAACCCGCTCGGATGGCTGTCGGAGACACGTGCCGGCGAGGATGACGCCCGGTGGTGGCCGCTGCTGTCAGCTGTAGTCCTCGCCGTCGTTCTGTGCCTTGTGGCTTTCCGGCTGCACGGCAGCCGTGACTTCGGTCAGGGTGTCGTCGCGACCAGTCCCGGCCCGGACCACGGGTTGATCCGGGGCCCGTGGATGCTGACCTGGCGGCTGCACCGTGGCGTCATCTCGGTGTGGGCGGTCATGTTCCTCGTACTCGGCGTGGTCTTCGGCTACATGTCGGATTCGGTGGAGGACCTGCTCAGCGGGGGCGGCGGTTTCGCCGAGGTCTTCACCGGTGGCGCCACTGATCCGGCCCTGATGACCCGGTCCTTCCTGACGATGATGCTCAGCCTCGCCGGAATCATCGCGTCCGTCCCGGGTGTGCAGATCATGAACCGCCTCCGGACCGAGGAAGAGGAGTTCCGGGTCGAACCGCTGCTCGCCACCCCGCTGCCCCGGGTCCGGATGTTCCTCGCCCCGGTCGGCACGGCGTTGCTGGTGACAGGAGTACTGATCCTGCTCGCCGGTGCGGTGGTCGGCCTGTTCGTGGCGAACGGGGACAACGGCGTCACCTTCGGTGAAACTCTCCTGCAGGCCCTGGTGACCGTGCCGGCGATCTGGGCTGTCGTGGGTGTGTCCGTCCTCGTCATCGGCGCCAGGCCACAGGTCGCCATCGCGGCCTGGATCGGTGTGGTCGCGTCCTTCGGTCTGACGCTGCTCGGCCCGACCTTCAGGCTGCCGGACTGGGTGCTGGGCATCAGTCCCTTCCACCACATCCCGACCATCAGCTCCGACGGAGCAACCTGGACGGGTCTGACCGTGGTGGGGATCGTCGCCCTGGCACTGATGGTGGTCGGGCTGGTCGGCTACCGGCGCCGCGACATCATCTGAGGGTCCTGACCCCCTACGCCGGGTACTCCATCGGAGCGCCCGGCCCCAGCGGGATCCCCAATGACCACCAGAGCACGAAGAAGAGGAACCAGCCGACGAGGATGGTCAGGCAGTAGGGGATCATCATCGACATGACGGTGCCCAGTCCTGCTTTCCTGTAGTAGCGCAGGACGAAGGCGAAGGCCATCGCGAAGTAGGGGTTCATCGGTGTGACGACCGCGGTGGCGGAATCACCGATGCGGTAGAGCATCTGGGTGACCTCGGGGGAGATGCCGAGGTACATCATCATCGGCACGACGATGGGCGCCATCAGCGCCCACTGCGCCGAGCCGGAGGTGATGAGCATGTTGATCAGGGCGACCATGACCACGAAGCCGCCGAGCAGGACCACCGTCGGCAGGTTCCAGCTCTCCAGCAGGTCAGCACCCTTGACGGAGACCCACACACCGATGTTGGATGCCGTGAACCAGGCGACGAACTGGGCGACGACGAAGAAGAGCACCAGGATCGGCAGCATGGACTCCAGGCCGCGCTCCATGAAGACCGGGATGTCGGTGGACCTGGTGATCGTCTTCCTCGACAGTCCGTAGACCACGCCGAGGATGAAGAAGATGACGGCGATGGGTACGGCGATGCTGGTGATCAGCGGGCTGTCCATGACAGACCCGCCTTCGCCCTGGAGTGGGGAGCCGCCGATGAACAGCAGTGCGAAGTAGGCGGCGAGGCAGAGGACGAAAGCGATACCGGTGAGCCGCAGGGCGCGCAGCTCACCGGGGTGGAGGGTCAGGTCCTTGATCACGTTGCCGTCGTCGTCGGTGAAGGCGACGGAGGAGTAGTCGACCTCGTCGTGGTTGACGATCTGGTGGATTTTCCGGTCCATGAAGAACTCGGTGACGACGGTGATGATGCCGGCGAGGACGATCGACGAGCCGATGACGAAATAGTAGTTCGACAGCGGGTTGACCTCGTAGTCTGCGTCCACGATCTGGGCGGCGGAGGTGGAGATACCGGACAGCAGCACATCGGTGATGTTGAGCAGCAGGGAGGCGTCGAATCCGGCGGCGGACCCGGCGAAGGCGACCACGGCGCCGACGACGGGGGAACGGCCGAGGGCGTTGAAGGCCATCGCGCCCAGCGGGATCATGATGACGAAGATGGCGTCGGAGGCGACCGAGCCGGTGATGGCGGTCAGGGCGACGACGAAGGTGAGGGTCTTGGGGCCGGTGCGGGCGACGACGGACCGGACGGCCGCGGAGATCAGGCCGGAGTGCTCGGCCACGGAGACGCCCAGCATGACGGTGATGATGACGCCCAGGGGCGGGAAGCCGGTGAAGTTGTCGACGGCGCCGGTGATGATCTCCCTGAGACCGTCGGCGCTCAGAAGGTTGACGACCTCTACGGTCTCGCCGGTCTGGGGGTCGGTGGCTTGCATACCGATGAGGGAGCCGATCCAGCTGAGGACGAGGACGACGCCGCCGAGGCAGATGAAGAGCCAGAAGGGGTTGGGCAGCAGATTGCCCGTTCGCTCGATGACGCCGAGCAGACCCGGCGTCCGCCGGTCGCCGGAGGCGATGTGATCCGGTGGTGACGGGGGTTCCGGCGGCCCGGCATCATGGCTGAGGTTCTCTGCTGAATTCAGCGGTATTTCTGTGGGCGTCGGCGTATCATTGTCAGACATTTCTGCAGAGTATCAACGGTCGTTCGCTGATGCACGGGAACGGTGCCTATTCGCGATATCACACCGGTCACATCTCTTTCACCGGTCACACATGAGCAGGTAGGGTGGCCCCGTGATCACTTTCGAGAAGGTCAGCAAGGCGTACCGCGGGTCCGGCCGCCCCGCGCTGAAGGATGTCTCGGTCAGCATCGACAAAGGCGAGTTCGTGTTCCTCATCGGCCCGTCGGGTTCCGGCAAGTCGACATTCCTGGAACTCATGATCCGGGAGGAGGACCCGGACTCCGGCGACATCCACGTCGCCGACTATCACGTCAACAACCTCAAACCGCGTGAGGTGCCGAAACTGCGTCAGCGCATCGGCTATGTCTTCCAGGACTTCCGTCTCCTGCCGAAGAAGAGTGTCTCCGACAACATCGCTTTCGCGATGCAGGTCATCGGCAAGGACAGGCAGGAGACCGACACCGCCGTCGCCCGGGCCCTCGACCTCGTCGGACTGTCCGGTAAGGAGAACCGGCTGCCCAATGAACTCTCCGGCGGTGAGCAGCAGCGCGTCGCCATCGCCCGTGCCGTGGTGAACCGTCCGCTGGTCCTGCTCGCCGATGAGCCGACCGGCAACCTCGACCCGGACACCTCCGCCGAGATCATGGGACTGCTCAGCCGTATCAACCGCAACGGCACCACGGTGGTCATGTCCACCCACGACAATGCGGCGGTGGACTCGATGCGTCGCCGCGTCCTCGAACTGTCCAAGGGAAAGCTCGTCCGTGACGACGCGCACGGCGTCTACGGCGTGGGACGATAGGGGAGGAAGGGAACAGTGCAACTCCGATTCATCCTGAAGGAGGCCTTTGACGGCTTCCGACGCAATGTCACGATTACCGTGGCCATGATCATCACCACGGCGATCTCTCTGGCTCTGGTCGCCACCGGCATCCTGTTGACCAACATGACCTCGGACACCAAGGAGATCTACCTCGACCGCATCGAGGTGATGGTCCAGCTCGACGACGCCACCTCCGTCTCGGACACCGACTGCTCCGGTCAGGTCTGTGCGGCGGTCAAGCAGAAGCTCGAAGACAATGACGAGGTCGAGGCGGTCACCTTCCGCAACAAGCAGCAGAGCTTCGAACGGTTCGTGGAACTGTTCAAGGATTCTGATCCGCAGCTCGTCGCCCAGACGAGTCCGGACGCCTTCCCCGCGGCGCTGCACGTGCGGCTCGTGGACCCGCTGGACACCTCCGCCATCGACGAGGTCCGCGACATGCCCGGTGTGGCGACCGTCGTCGACCAGGGTGATGACCTCCGCGGTGCGACCCGGAACCTCGATTCGATCCGCAACGCCAGCTTCATTCTCGCGGTTGTCCAGGGTATCGCCGCGATCCTGCTGATCATGAACATGGTGCAGATGGCGGCGTTCCAGCGCCGTACCGAGGTCTCCATCATGCGAATGGTCGGCGCGACCCGCTGGTACACGCAGGCGCCCTTCGTCATCGAGGCGGTCTTCGCTGCGCTGCTCGGTTCGGTGCTGGCGGTCGTCGGCATGTTCGCGGGTAAGGGGCTCATTCTCGACAAGGCGTTGAAGTCCCTCTACGATTCGCACCTCATCGCCCGGATCAACACCGCCGACATCTGGGCCATCGCGCCGGTGGTCGTGCTCGGTGGCCTCCTCGTTGCCGCGGTGACCGCGCAGGTGACGCTGCGCTGGTACGTGAAGAAATAGTCGTGACCGGGTAGGATTACCCGGGTTATGGCGAAGAAGAGTACGCCGGTGGATTCCGGCAAGGGCGCAGGGAAGTCGGCCGCGAAGAAGGCCGGTAAGGGGACACCCGGGCGCAAGGGCGGCGGGCCGCTGGTTGTCGCGACGAACCGGAAGGCCCGGCACAACTTCAGGATCCTCGAGACCTACGAGGCCGGACTGGCGCTGGTGGGCACCGAGGTGAAGTCACTGCGCGAGGGCAAGGCGTCCCTGGTGGACGCCTTCGCGACCGTCGACGACGGCGAGATCTGGCTGCGCGGCCTGCACATTCCCGAGTACACCCACGGCACGTGGACCAACCACGCCCCGAGGCGGACCCGTAAGCTGCTCATGCACCGCGGCGAGATCGACTCGATCATGGGTAAGGTCCGTGACGGTAAGAACACCCTCGTGCCGCTGCAGATCTACTTCTCGGGGGGACGCGCCAAGGTCGAGCTTGCGCTGGCCACCGGTAAGCAGGACTACGACAAGCGGCAGGACATCAAGCGTCGCACCGAGGAGCGCGAGGTCACCCGTGAGCTGGGGCGCCGTATCAAGGGCATCAACGCCTGAGACCCGGGGCGGGGCGGTGCCCGGATCGGGAATTGAAACCGGGTCCGGTGACGTTATAGGCTGTAGATCCTGCCGTTGACCGAGCTTTCCGGCGGCAGGGGATGCGGACCCTCCGGTTGACCGGTGGGTCGTGAGGGGTCGATCAGGTTTCGACTTCGTGCATTGAGCCAGGGGAAGCGTGCCGGTGCAGGCTAGAGACCACCGCAAGCGTCGCAGCAACCAATTAAGCGCCGAGAACACTCAGCGCGACTACGCTCTCGCTGCCTAATCCAGCGAAGCGTGTCTGTCGGCCCGGGGCCTGTTCCCCCTCCGGTCACCGGCATCGTTTCGGGAACTTACCTGGCGGCCCCGTCATCCGGGCCGTCAGGGACACCTCAGGGTGGCTGGGCTCATCGTCCGGGCAGGTTCGCGTGACCCGGAGAGCCGAGCAGGGATAGAGCGGACTGCGCACGGAGAAGCCCTGGCGAGGTCGCGAAGGACCCGGGTTCAATTCCCGGCGGCTCCACGATCACCCCCGTTCACCATCATGGTGAGCGGGGGTTTTCCATGTCAGAGCCCCTTTCCGCCAGGTTCACGTAAATGACCGGAGACGACACGAACAGACCGGAAATGACGTTTCCGGACCAGAATCCGGACCACGGCATACCACGGCAGACCAGGCTCTGTTGCGGGCGTCGCCCGGTCAGGCGAAGCCGGGGTTCATGCCCCGACCGAAGCCGCCGAACCAGCGGAATTCCTCGGAGCCGCCGAACCTGTCGAAACGTTCGGGGCGACGTCCCCGGCCTCGTTCCCGGCCCCGACCTCTGCTCGGACCGCAGTCGTCGTCGGTGTCGTGGAACTCGGGGTCCTCGGGGCGCGGACCCCGGTGGCCGCGCGGGCCTCCGTGGGGACCGTCGTGCCCGTGCGGTCCACCGTGCGGCCCGGGGCCGGACCGGGATCCGAAGCCCGGTCCGAAGTCACGTCCGGCCTCGCGGAGGTGCCGGGCCCGTTCGCCGACCTCCGGGAACTTCTCCGCCAGTGCCTCGGTCACCTTCGCCGTGAGCCCGGACCACGTCTCCTGCTCCTCGTCAGTGAGCACGTCGAAGGGGTCGGCGCCGGTGGACGCGTCGATCTCGGTGGCGGCTTCACGCCCGGCCTCGGTGAGGTCGATGAGGAAGGACCGTCGGTCGTTCACATCGCGCTCCCGGGTGACCAGTCCTCCTGCCTCGAGTTTGGCGACCAGCTCACTGAGCGACTGGGGCCGGACGCCGAGCATGAACGCGAGGTTCTTCTGGGGAAGCGGGGACTGCAGGGCGAGGATGCCGAGCACCCGACCTTGGCCGGAACGGATCGCGCCGCGGAACCCCTCGCGTCCACCGCGTCCACCGCGTCCACCCCGTCCGTCCCGTCCCCCGTGTTCACCGTGTTCACTGTGGCCGCCGCGACCTTCCCGGGGGCCGTGGCCGCGGTGCTGGTCCCGGTCGGCGATGCGGAGGAGGACGAAGAGTTCCGCGGCCTGTGCCGCGAGGTCGGTGGTGCCTGCTCCGGTGCCGTTGGTGGTGCCATCGGTGGCGCTGCCGGTGGTACCGGTGGTGTTGTCGCTGATGTCAGTCATGATCTCTCCTTGAGTTGTGTAGGTACCTGACTATCAACATCATACGCAGGTACCTGACAAAGTCAACAGGTACCTGATCAATTCATTGTCTGTGCAGGTCACCACGGATATGACGACGCCCGCGTCGTCTCCGGAACAGGAGATGTCGCGGGCGGTGCGTGGCCCCGGCGGCAGGTGCGGGAACTGCCGGAACTGCGGGGGGAGAATGACAGAGCGGGAGAACCCGGAGCGGCCTACATGT
>NZ_CACZOO010000335.1 GCF_902782855.1 uncultured Corynebacterium sp. | reverse complement strand
CCCCTTTTTTGTGGTGTGTCCGGATTGTGGTGGTCGGGCTGCTCAACCCGGCGGGCTGTCCGTCACCCACCGCGACAGCAGGCATATGCACGTCCAGCAGCACCACGTCGGGCGCCGTGTCCCGACCCCCCGGTGACCTCGGAGCCTCGCATGCGGTTCCTGAACCGGGGCCTCCGGACGCGCATAGGATGAACGCCATGGACAGGGAGCATTCTCCACACCCGATCTGTGGAACCGGCAACGACGCACGCTACCGGCTCCGCTACGCAGCCCCCCGCGACATTCCGGAGATCCGTGACCTGGAGCGCCGGTCCGGCGAACCGTTCCGCGACATCGGCCTTGACGTCATCGCGGACGACGATCCGCCGGACGAGGCCACTCTGCACGCTGCGGTTCTGGGTCATTCGGTACTCGGCCACGCTGTGTTCGTCGTCGAGGACGGTGGCGACAACCGGCGGACCCCGGGCGGGAGCACATCCGGGCGGACCCCGCCCACGGGACAGCGCCCGGACCCTGCCCCTCGCCCCCTCATCGCCTGGATGTGGTTGTCTGTCGTCGACGGCGACGTGCTCGTGGAGCAGGTGTCCGTGGACCCGGGGTACCGCGGGCAGCGGATCGGTGCCGGGCTTCTCAGAACAGCCGTGGAGTGCGCCGCGAGGCACGGTCTACCCGGTGTGGTGCTGACGACCTTCCGTGACGTCCCGTGGAACGGTCCGCTCTACCGCCGACAGGGTTTCACCGACATGCGTGCGGAAACCATCGGCCCGGAGCTCCGGACTGTACGGTGTCGCGAGACTGCGTCCGGGCTGGATGTGCTGCCGCGGGTGTGCCTGCGCCTCGACACCTCCGGGATCCGGACCCTCACCCCTCAGGACGCTGTCAGAGCACCCCGAGGACGTTCACCCGCACGGTGATCGTCGCGTTCTTGTCGACCATTGCACCTGCTGAGGAGGACTGACCGGTCACCTGGTCGATCGTCCTCGGGTCAATGGTCGGCACCTCCTCACGCTGGACACTTCCGCCGGTCCACCCGGCGTCCTTCAGCATCCCCTCGACAGCGTTGATGTTGCTGCCCTGCAGGTTCGGCATGATGAACTGGTTGCCCTTGGAGACCGTGAGCGTCACGGTGGACCCCTTCGGCTGCCGGGTTCCCTCGTCGGACGCGGAGAGTACCTTGTTCTCCGGCTCGGCGGAGTCCACCATGTTCACCTCGACGGTGAACCCGGCGCCCTCGAGATTCGCGCGGGCGGCCTCGAGATCCAGCCCCGAGACCGTCGGAACGCGCACCTGCTCGGTACCGGTGGACACGGTGATCGCCACCTCGGTGCCCTTCGAGACCTGTGAACCCTGTCCCGGTGACTGGCTGGTGATCTCACCCGCCGGCACGGAATCGCTGGCCTCCTCCTCGACCTGGGGCTTCAGCTTCAGACCCACGTCGCTCAGGGCCCGTTGCGCCTGCTCGGTGGTCATCCCGGACAGGTCGGGCACCTCGGTGATCTCCTTGCCGGAGGACACGAGCAGCGTGATCTGTGACCCCTCCGGAACCGATGAGGCCGCACCGGGGTCCGTGCCGATCGCGTTGCCACGCTCGATGTCAGCATCGGCCTGCTCGGCGATCTCGACGCGGAGCCCGGCGTCCTCGAGAATCTTCTCGGCCTCGGCCTGTGGACGGTCGCGGACGTCAGGCACGGAAACCGTGGACCGGTTGTTCCCGATACCACCACCGTCGAAAAGGAAACTGTAGGCGAGGACGCCGCCGACGCCGAGCAGGGCGACAAGTGCGATCACCCAGGCCACGGTGCCGGCGCGGCGCTTCCCCGATGTCCGGTCGGGCCTGTCGCCGGTGCCGTTGTTCCGGGCTGCCGGGACTGTGCCTGCGGCACGGGCTGCCGGGACTGCGCCTGCGGCACCGGCTGCCGCGGCACCCGCCGCCGGGGCGAACACGGTCGTCGGGACGTCCTCCGACGCGGGCGCCTCATGGGCGTTCCCGGCGCCGAAGGCCGTGGTCTCCGCATGGGCGACCGCGGCCATCGGCATCCGTCGTTCAGCCAGCGCCTGCAGATCCGAGGCCATCTCCTCGGCGGTGTCGTAGCGGTCCGTCGGATCCTTCGCCATGGCGGTGAGGACCACCGAATCGAGTGCCAGGGACTGCTGGTCATCCAACCGCATACCCGGCAGCGTCGACGGCGGGACCGGGGCGTCCTGGACGTGCTGGAAGGCGACGGAGAACGGTGACTCACCGGAGAACGGCGGACGCCCGGTACTGATTTCGTAGAGGACGCAGCCCGCCGCGTAGATGTCGGACCGGGCGTCCGCGGACCGGCCACGGGCCTGCTCCGGAGAGAGGTACTGGGCGGTGCCGATGACCGCCGAGGTCTGCGTCATCGCGGAGGTCGAGTCCGACAGCGCGCGGGCGATGCCGAAGTCCATCACCTTCACCGCACCGGTGTTGGTGATCATGATGTTCGCGGGCTTGACATCCCGGTGGATTATCCCGGCCTCGTGGGAGAACGACAGGGCGCGGCAGACCTCCGCCATGACCCGGCCGGCCTCGGTGACGGGCATCGGGCCGGAGTCGCGGATGATCTCGCGCAGGGTGGATCCGTGGACGCGCTCCATGACGATGTAGGGCACCGAGCCGGTCTCCGGGGAGGTCTGTCCGGTGTCGTACACTGCGACGATGGCGTGGTGGTTCAGCTTCGCCGCGTTCTTCGCCTCCCGGCGGAACCGCTCCAGGAACGTCTCGTCCCGGGCGAGGTCCGCCCGCATCATCTTCACGGCGACGTCGCGTCCGAGCAGTTCATCGGTGGCCGCGTAGACGTCCGACATGCCACCGGTGCCGATGACGGCCCCGAGACGGTAACGGCCGCCGAGCGTGGTGTTGGTCAGATCCACGTTGCCTCTCCTTCCCACTGCGCGGGGTTTCCGGCCGTGGTGTTCTCAGTGACCTTACCGGGGTTGTTCAAGCCACCACCAGCAGTCATGGTCCCGGTCATGCTTCTCCCGCGGCATCATCGCCGTCGACGGTGGTCGCCGTTCCCGGCGCCGGAGGAAGGGCACTGTGTGCCCCGCCGGTGCCGCCGGACTGCCCGTTCTCGCCCGCCGTGTCCGTCGGGCCGCTGTCGTGGTCGTCCGGGGGTTCGGTGTGGGGCGGGGTGGTCGGTTCGCCGGTGCCGGTGCCCGGCGTCGACGTGGGACCGGGGGCCTGTGTCGGCAGGTCACCGTCGGTGGAGTCCGGCACGGTCTCCTCCGGTATCTCCCCAGGAGTGTCCTCCGGGGTCCACTCCCCCTGATCCGGTGGCGCGACCGGGACCTGCTCGATCACGGTGGTGGTCTGCGTCGGCGACTCGTCACCGGAACCTCCCCGGCCCTGGGACAGTGCCCAGACGAGGACACCCACCCCGGCGAGGGCGACGATGACGATGAACCAGATCCACCCGGACCCCGACGTCCCCCCCGCCCGACGCGACGTGGTGGACGGATGCCCCTGCCGGGTGTTCTGCGGTCCGTTGGGGCGGGGTGCTGGGCCCATGTTCGACGGGTCGGTGACCCGGCCCAGTCGCGTCCCGGTGACCGGTGGCACGGGCGGGGTGGTGACGGCACGGGTCTGCGCGGACATCGACACCGGGGCCGGCGGCATGCCCCCGGCCCGGACCCGGGCGGCGGCCGCGGCGAGTTCCCCACCGTCGGCGTACCGGGTGCGCGGGTCCTTGCGCAGGCAGATGTCGATGAGTCCGCGCACCGGGGTGGAAACCTCCCCGGGGATCTGCGGGGCGGGCGTACTGATGTGCTTCAGCGCCACCGACACGGTCGACTCCCCGGAGAACGGGCGCCGCCCGGCGAGGATCTCGTAGCCGACGACACCGAGGGAGTAGACGTCACTGGTCGGGCCGACGTCATGGCCCTGCGCCTGCTCCGGGGAGACGTACTGTGCGGTGCCGACGACCATGCCGGTGCGGGTCAGCGGGACCGCGGACGCCGCCTTCGCGATCCCGAAGTCCGTGACCTTCACCAGCCCGTCGGCGGTGATCATGAGGTTGCCGGGCTTGATGTCGCGGTGGACCAGGCCGCGCTCGTGGATCGCCTGCAGGCCGGTCGCCGCCTGGGTCAGCAGGTCCAGTGCCATGACCTCGGGCAGGGTACGTTCCCGGGCGAGGATGTCCGCCAGGGACTCGCCCTGGACGTACTCCATGACGATGAAGCAGTAGGTGATGCCGGTGCCGTCGACATCGGGCACCTCACCGTAGTCGTAGGTCTCCACGACATGCCGGGACCGCACGGTCTCCGCGGCCTCCGCCTCGGCGCGGAACCGGGCACGGAACTCCGCGTCGTCGGTGAGTTCGGGCTTGAGCACCTTCACGGCGACATCGCGGGCGGGGCTGTCGGCGGTGCCGTCGTCGCCGGCGAGCCATACGGTGGACATGCCGCCGCGGCCGATGACCCGGTCGACGTGGAACCGGGGCCCGTAGTACGCGTCGAGGACGCGCTGCATGCGGCGGGCGTCCTCCCGGTGGGGATCATCGGACTGCCCACCGGTGGGGAAGGCGGTGGTCTCGTCGCTCATTACTGCGCCTCCTGGAGGGCGGCCTGGATGACGGCGCGTCCGATGGGGCCGGCGACGGCGCCACCGGTGGCGGCCTGGCCACGGTCGCCACCGTTCTCGACGAGGACAGCGACGGCCACGTCACCCTCCGGGGCGAAGGCGACGTACCAGGCGTGCGGGTCGGAGTTGCGGGAGTCGACGCCGTGCTCCGCGGTACCGGTCTTCGAGGCCAGCCCCATGGTGCCGCCGGCGTAGGTCTCGGCGCTCCTCATGAGATCGGTGAGCTGTGAGGCGATGTCACCGGAGATGGCCTGGGTGACCTCCTTCGGTTTCGTCGTCTCCAGCGGCGTGAGGTCGGCGCCGGTGACCTGCCTGACGAGGTGCGGTTCCATGCGCCGGCCACCGTTGGCGATGGTCGCGGCGATGACCGCGTTCTGCAGCGGGGTGAGCGCGACATCGCGTTGGCCGATGGCGGACTGTGCCAGGGCGGACGCGTCGGGGATCTCACCGACGGTCGAGTCCTGCACCGGAAGGCCGAGGTGGGAGAAGGCGTCCCCGTCATCGATGCCGAATGCTGCGGCCGTGCTCTTGAAGGCGTCGGTGCCGTGACGCTGCGACAGGTCCACGAAGGAGGTGTTGCAGGACTTCTCGAAGGCGGTGCGCAGCGTCACCTGGTCGGCGCCGCAGGACGATCCACCGTAGTTCTCCAGGGTGGTGGTGCCGTCCGGCAGGGTGATCTGCGGGGCACCGGTGACCATGGTCTCGGCGTTGTCGCCGGCGGCGAGGGCGGTGGCGGTGGTGATGAGCTTGAAGGTGGACCCCGGCGGCTGGGTCTGCTGGGTGGCGCGGTTGAGCAGCGGTGACCGGTCGTCGCTCTGGAGGGACTCGAAGGTGGCGTCCGCGGCGTCGGTGTCGGTGGAGGCGATGTCCGCCGGATTGTAGGACGGGGTGGACGCCATACCGAGGATCTCCCCGGTCGACGGCCGGATCGCCACGACGGCACCGGAGTAACCGGCTGTGGACAGCTGGTCGTAGGCGGTCTGCTGCACATTCGGGTTGAGGGTCAGCTCGACGTTCGCACCGCGCTTCTCCTTGCCGGTGAGGGTGTCCCACACCTGGCTGGGGAGCAGGGAGTCATCGGTGCCGTCGAGGATGGAGTTCTGCGACTGCTCGATACCCGCGGCACCGTAGCGGTCGGAGAGGTAGCCGATGACCGAGCCGTAGGCGGCGGGCGCGGTGGGGTAGCTGCGCTGGTAGTAGCCGTCCTCGTCCGGGGTGGACTGTGCCAGCACCTGCCCACCGGCGGTGATCTGGCCGCGGGGGACGGACTTGGTCTCGAAGTACTGGCGGGCGTTGCGGGAGTTGTGGGCGTAGGTGTCCGTCTGGAAGCCCTGGATCCAGGTGAGGTTCACCAGGAGGATCGCGATGAGCACGAAGACGAAGACGGAGACGTTCCTGATTGCACGGTTCACTGGGGCACCTCCGCCCGGTTGTCGGTGGTGGCCGCCGGGCCGGTGTCCCCCGTGCGGGCACGGTTGTCGTGGGAGATCTTGAGGATGATCGCCAGCAGCAGGTAGTTCGCCAGCAGGCTCGACCCGCCGTGTGACATGAAAGGGGTGGTCAGGCCGGTCATCGGCAGTAGTTTCGAGATGCCGCCGGTGACGACGAAGATCTGGATGCCGATCGTCAGGGAGAGGCCTGCGGCGACGAGCTTGCCGAAGGAGTCCGGTGCGTTGAGGGCGGTGACCATGCCGCGGGTGACGAGGACGGCGAACAGGACGAGGACGGCGGCCAACCCGATGAACCCGAGTTCCTCACCGATGGAGGAGAGGATGAAGTCGGCGTAGGCGATGGGGACGAGCTGCGGGTAGCCCTGGCCGAGCCCGGTGCCGGTGACTCCGCCGAAACTCATGCCGAACAGCGCCTGGGACAGTTGGTATCCGGTGCCGTCATAGTTGCTGAGGGGATCGAGGAAGTTGGTGAATCGGTCACGGATCTTGTCGGAGATCTGGAAGACCCCCCAGCCGCCGATGAGCGCCAGGCCGCCACCGAGGATGAGCCAGGAGGCCCGCCCCGTGGCTATGTAGAGCATGCCCAGCACCGTACCGAAGAGCAGCAGGGCGGGGCCGAAGTCGTTCTGGAATGCCGAGATGAGGATGGCGAGGCCCCAGACCAGCAGGATCGGGCCGAGATCGCGGAGCCGGGGGAACTGCAGGCCGAGGACGCGGCGGCCGGCGACGGTGAACAGGGTGCGCTTGTTGACCAGGAGGGCGGCGAAGAAGATCAGGAGCATGATCTTCGCGAACTCGCCGGGCTGGATCGAGAACGGGCCGAGGCTGATCCACACCTTCGCATCCGAGTTGATCGAGGTCGGCCACACGATCGGGAGGGCGGAGAGGAACAGGCCGCCGAGGCCGAGAAGGTAGGCGTAGCTCTGCAGGTTGTGGTGGGAGCGCATGAAGATGATGACGGCGCAGAAGATCGCCACACCCACCACCGTCCACATGATCTGCGAGTTCGCCCGCGTGGTCTCGGAAGCGAGGTCGATGCGGTAGATCATCACCAGGCCGATGGCGTTGAGCAGGGCGGCGATGGGCAGCATGATCTGGTCGGCGTCCGGCGCCTTGAGACACATCACCACGTGGGCGATGCCGAAGACGGCGATGAAGCCGCCGAGGACGGTGAACACCTCGGAGGTCAGGCCCGTGGCGTCGCCGCCGGCGCGGGTGGCGACGTCGGACTGGGACAGCTGGAGGGCGATCACTGCGGTGCCGAGGATCAGGGCGGTGAAGATCAGCAGGCCGAGCTCGAGTGGCCGCCCGTGTGCGGTGCGGGTGCGCGACACGTCAGTTCACCTCCCGGCAGGACACACCCGGGGTGGTGAGGTCCGAGGGGTCGCCGTCGGTGCTGTCGGAGCGGCGGGTGACGCAGATCGGCAGGGTCTGGGCGGAGAGCCGCCGCAGCTGGTCCTGGACGGACTGGTAGGAGTCCCGCGGCAGGGTGTCGAGGGTGCCACGGGCCGCCGGGGTGAGGTCGGCCGTGCTGAACCGGTGGCAGGGGTCCTCCGAGCCGGCGGGCAGCAGGCGGATCTCGGCGTCCTCGCTGAGGCAGATCTCCTGGTAGGCGGAGTGCAGGGGGATACCGAGGAAACTGCCCGGGGCACCCTGGTAGATGAGGATCGGGACGCCCTTCGCGGCGGCGACGGCGTCACCGGTGTCCAGGGTGGTCGCCAGGGTGGTGTCCGGGGTGGTCGAGGGGGACGCCTGGCGTGTCGTCGCGGCGGCTGCGGCCGACGTCTGG
>NZ_CACZOO010000334.1 GCF_902782855.1 uncultured Corynebacterium sp. | reverse complement strand
GTCCTTCCCCCGGTCCCGCAGCGACCACGTCGAGGGTGAATGGCTGAGGTCCAGCCCGATGTTCGACGCGGTGACCCGCCAGATCGTCTCGGTGAAGGGCTCCCCGTCCGAGCGCTGGTTCCCGTTCTCCGGTTTGAAGGAGTAGGAGGTCATCCGCCCGGCGATGACCAACGGCGCCCCCCGCACCACCGAAGACATCACGTGATCGCCGAGGCGCCCCCAGCACTGGACCTCGATGAACAGTGTGCCACCTTCCCGCCACTCGCCGTTGTCGTTCCACCGTGGGGTGGACGCCATCCGGAAGGTGACGAGCTTCATGATCGACGAGTGCCTGGTCGGATTGGACGCCGCGAACCCCGTCATCGTCACGGACATCTGTTGTGTGGCCATGGTCAGCCCCCTTCTCCCCGGGGACGCGACCCCGGGATCTGCGCCACGGCACCGGCCGGACGACTCCCGGAGGTCGGCGGGGCGTGATCCCCACCTGCACTCCCCCGGTGGACGCAGATACTCCCCCAACCACCATGATCTGTCGAATACCGGCCCAGAGCCTGTGGACAACTCGGCCTGAATCAGAGGGAAGTTATCCACACCCCCGTTCACCTGCGGTTTTTCTGGGACGGGGGGACGCTCACTCCCGGTGCTTCTGCCGGTACTCCCGCTTCGCCCTGTCCGAATGCATGAAGCCCTGCACCTCATCACCCCGGTACTCCGTGCGGTAGTACCCGGACTGCGCGGAATCCTCACCGGACCTCAGCCCGGCAAGCATCGCGTTGTAGGCCTCGAGCTCGGCATCCCCGTCGCGGTCCGCCTTCCGGTCGAACCGCTTCTGCTCCTTCTTGTCCTGCTTCGCCCACTGCGCGCCGTGCATGATGCTGACCAGCACCAACGGGATCTCCGACAGTCCCCAGGCGATCGCACCGCCGGTGTGCTGCTGCTCCATGAGATCCACCGGGAACGGGAGCTGCAGCGACAGGTAATAGGTCTCTGCCAGCGGCTCGGACATCTGCATCATCGC
The DNA here is from genome assembly GCF_902782855.1 of uncultured Corynebacterium sp. Classification (GTDB taxonomy): domain Bacteria; phylum Actinomycetota; class Actinomycetes; order Mycobacteriales; family Mycobacteriaceae; genus Corynebacterium. The sequence continues at coordinate 1,031 of NZ_CACZOO010000334.1, read as the reverse complement.
GATACCGAACCAGGCGTGGAAGGCCATCGCCGCCAGCGTCATCAGCAGTTTCATGAAGGGGCTGAGCTGCCGCGGGGCGGCGTCCACCCCGATCGCGACCCAGTAGAACAGGTAGCCGGAGATGAGGAAGTGGATGTTCATGAACACGTGGCCGGCATGCTCCTGCGCCATCCACTCAAACAGGTCGGACAGGTACAGGGCGTAGAAGCCGACAACGAACTGAACTGCGGCGACGACCGGATTGGTGAGGAACCTGGACACCGGATTGTTGATGAACACGACCAACCACTCACGCGGACCCTGGATACCGTCCTTCCCGGCCGGTGGCAGAGCGCGCAGCAGCAGCGTCATCGGCCCGCCCAGCACCCAGAACACGGGGATCATCATGGTCAGCGTCATATGCTGCAGCATGTGCGGGGCGAACATCGCCATGGAGTACAGGCCCAGCCCGGAACAGGTGACGAAGAGCAGTGTGAGGTTGCCGAGCGTCCACCAGACCACCCGGCTGACCGGCCACTCCACACCGCGCTTACGCAGGACGCGCCACGCCCACATGTACACGGCCTGCAGAATCAGTGCGCCGGTGCCGAAGATCAGGTCGAAGCGCCAGTGGGTGAACACGGCTGCCGCGGAGAACGGCTCGGTGAGATCGAACCCGAGGGTCAGTTCCGCCGGGGAGATGTCCGCGGTGAACTTCACCGGCGGCGGGATACGGGACAGGGAGATCGCCACACCGACGGTGGCTGCCATGATGAGGACCTCCACGATCGACAGGCGCACGAAGGGACGCTTCCACCAGGCGTCCTTCGTCTCCGTCGAGGCCTCGAGCTGCGGGATGGTGCGCTTACGGTGCGCCCAGCCGATCGCCGCGAGGATAACGGTGAGCACGGCCTTGAGCGTGATGACGCGACCGTAGTCGGTGGTGAACCATTCGGAGAAGGACAGGCGGATCGCGGCGTTGATCAGTCCGGACGCCGTCACACCGATGATGCACACCATCGCCAGCCACGAGTAACGGTGCACCAGTTCGG
>NZ_CACZOO010000333.1 GCF_902782855.1 uncultured Corynebacterium sp. | reverse complement strand
GGTTCGCCGTGCCCATCACCACGAAGTAGGTGAGCACCGGGTACAGGGCACCGAGGACCCGGACGATCTGGTTCTTCGTGTAGAGCACGATGACGACACCGCAGAAGGTCGCCCAGGCGCAGTGCAGGGACGGCATGGCGGCGAACTGGTTGGAGATGTTGTCGGAGGCCGGGGTGCCGGATTCCGGCCACCAGCCCCAGGACCCGGTCTTCGCCATGATGTCCACGAAGCCCTCGTTGGCGAACATGCGCGGTGGTGCGGTAGGCAGCGTGTAGAAGCCGATGAGCGCGAGACAGGTCGTCAGGACGAGAATCGTGCTGGTGAAACGGTAATGGCGGTGATGCCTGACGTACATCCACACCAGGGTTCCCGGCGTCACCACGAAATGCAGGGAGGCGTAGACGACCGCGGCCACCGCGGCCACCGAGGGCGTGTTGTCCAGGAAGCTGTTGAGCCCCCGCTCCCAGGCCAGGCCGAACCTGTCCTCGACATCGAGTATCCACCGGCCGTTGGCGAAGGCCCGGTCCTCGACATCGTGGACACCGTTGCGGATCAGCGAGTAGACGGCGTAGATGCCGTAGATCATCGCGATCTCGAACCACCAGCGCGGTTTGACCAGGTAATTGAGAATCCGGACGGGCAGCCCGGTGAGCCGGACGGTGGAGGTGACCGACGGAACTCCGTCGGACGCCGATCCGCCGGTCACGGCCACGGCGCTGTCGTCGCCGGCATTTCTCATGGTTGTCACTAGCGGGCTTCCTCCTCCACCTGGCGGTCCGCGACGAGGAGGCCTACGGAGCCGATCATTCTTCCCCAAGCACCCTACGGCAGTCCGCGTGACATATCCAGTACACGGGGAGTTCACGACGGTGTGTCAGCAGTGGTGACCGGCACTCACATCGTCACGTGCTGAACCGGGGGAAACGCTCTCCGCGTCCGCCGGGGGCCCTTCGACACGCTGCCGGGCCAGGGTCTCGTGCTGTACCCTCACCCACACCACGAAGCCCCAGATGACGAATGCCGCATAGACGAGGTAGAGCACCGCACTGGGGTAGTAGCCCGCGGAGAACAGCAGGGGGACGCCGACCAGGTCGACCGCGATCCAGATGAGCCAGAACTCGGTCCAGCCACGGGCCATGCCGAGGGTGGCGAGCAGGGAACCGGTGAAGATCCAGGCGTCCGACCAGGGCCCCCAGGAACCCAGGGCCGAGAAGACCCAGGCGAATCCGCAGGTGCCGACCACGGCGACGACGGCCATGAAGACCCGTTCCCTCGCCGAGGCCCAGTGCGGCTGCACGGCCTCGTAGGTGGTCGCAGGTTCAGTGATGATGGAGCGTGAGGGGTCGGTGCGCTCCGGCTCCCTCATCCCGGCACGCTTCGCCCTGCGCCACTGCCACCAGCCGTAGGTGCTGACGATGAGGAACATGACCTGCCGTCCGGCCTGGCCGTACAGGTCGAGATCCTGCGGGGTGTGGAAGACCCCGCCGAGAAACACCGTGAACAGAAGAACATTGCCGATGATGCCCACCGGCCATGCCCAGACGACCCGGCGCATGCCGCCGATCGCTGAGGCGATGCCGAAGCCGTTGCCGATGATCTCGCGCCAGAGGATGGCGGTGTCGCCGATCGTCCACTGTGCGTCGAGAAGTGAAGTGAGTACTGATCCGGACATGGGGTGTCCAGCCTTTCTCTCCCGTCCGGACTGTGACCGTCGGCTCCGGAATCACACCGGATCTGCTTGACCCACCTGGTGGAGGTGGCGCTCGCGGGCTCTCACCGCCGGTGGGGACTTCCACCCCGCCCTGAGAATGCTTACAGAGGTCACAGTACACCGCGGCGCAGGCTGCGCCAGTGGAAAACCCGGGTTGAAAAGAAGTCCCGGGCAGAAGGGCGCCGTGGCCCGATATCCTGTGGACATGCCTGCCGGACAGCTCCACGCCACGACGGAACCCTATACACGGGAACAGCGTCAGCAGGATGCCGCCGCCCACCCGGCGGTCAGCGTCCGGTGGTGGTTCTGGCCGCTCGTGCTCCTGCCCCCGGTCCTCGCCGCGGTGGCGCTGTGGGCGTTCTTCGACGACATCCCCGACCCGATGCCCACCCACTGGGGTTTCAGCGGGGAACCGGACGCATGGAAACCGAGATCGATGGGGACACTGCTGTTCCAGCTGCTGCCGGCGCCGGGCATCTGCGTATTCACCCTGGTGCTGACCTCGGGCTTCCTCTGGTTCCAGTCCTCGGCCATCTTCGAACGCGGCGGGGCGAAGACCAGGACGGACGCCCTGCGCTCCTGGCATGAGTGGGCTGTCATGGCTCCGGCGCTCGGCTGGTTCTGTACCGGCCTCAGCGTCTCACTCACCGTGATGATGGTCGGCAGCTACGGGCCGTGGGGCTGGCTGCAGGGGCACTCCGGCTGGCTGATGGGGGCCGGAATGTCCGGCATCATCGCCACCACCGTGTGGTTGCTTGTGGTGATGACGCGGCGGGGCCGGGAGCTTGAGGAAAAATACCCCCACTCCGACGGCAGACGCCGGAAGTGGGGGATGTTCGTCGAGATCACGCAGGGCCCGGACCGGGACAAGGTGATGATCGACAACGGCAACGGGTCGAACTTCACCGTCAACGTGGCCACGAAGACCGGGCGGGTCATCGCGGTCGGGACGCTCGTGCTGCTCATCGGCAGCGGCGTCCTGCTTGCGGCGGTGGGGATCGCCGCGGTCGTCTGATCTGCGGACCACCCGGACCGGTCTACCCGGCGAAGCCCGACCCCAGCAGGGTGAATCCCTCGTCGAGGATGTCGCGGGGGTCCCGGTCGTCTCCACTGTGCAGCGACGCCCACGGCGGCAGGACGCAGTCACCGCTGGAGCGGTCGCGGGCACGGTGGTCGGCTTCCACGGCGATCGCCCCGGCGGCGAGTGAGGAGATCATGAGCAGTGTCATCGCCTGTCGGGACAGCGCGTGTCCCGGCCGCCGGTACAGTGTCTCCAGCAGGCCGTCGCCGAGACGCAGGACGCGCTGCTTGTCCGCCGGACCCGTCGTCAGTCCCAGATGGTCCCCGATGGACATGAGATTGAGCAGGGAACCGGGGTTGAGCGGATCGGCGGGGTCTGTTGGCCCGGTATCAGGCCCGGCATCAGACCCGGTATCAGGCCCGGCATCAGGCCCGGCACCGAGCCGGACGGCGATGAGCCGGTGCATCGTCTCCAACGGGTGCTCTCCCCTCGGAGCCTGCTCCACCTGACGCCGCCATTCCTCGAGGGTGTCCTCGATGAAGGTGAGCAGGGCGTCCTCCCGACGTGGGAAGTAGTTGTGGAAGGTCCGGGTGGAGACCCCGGCACGACCGGCGATGGCGGCGACGGTCATCCCGTCGCTGCCCTCGGAGAGCAGCAGTTCGGCGGCGGCCCGGGACAGGGCGCGCCGGGTCTCCTCCTTCTTCTGCTCCCGCAGGGAGGGCTGCGGCGCCTCGCTAGTCATCGGACTTCCCGGAGCCTGAGTCGTCGGCGCCCAGGGAGACCTTGTCCTCCTGCGCGTCTTTCGCGGCCGCCGGGTCAGCGAGCCCGGTCAGGCCCTCGCCTTCGACGTCGACCTTCGGGATGATCCTGTCGAGCCACTTCGGCAGCTTCCAGGCACGGTCGCCGAGAAGGAAGAGCACGGCGGGGACGATGGTCATGCGGACCACGAAGGCGTCGATGAGCACGGCCATGGCCAGGGCGGAACCCATCACGGCGATGAACGGCTCGTCCATGAGGATGAATGCGGAGAACACCGAGATCATGATCAGCGCTGCGGCAGTGACTACGCGGGCACCGTGCTTGAAGCCGTTGGAGACGGCGTTGCCGGCGGTCTTGCCGTGGACGTAGCCTTCGCGCATGCGTGTCACCAGGAACACCTGGTAGTCCATCGCCAGGCCGAAGACGATGCCGATGAGCATGATCGGCAGGAAGGAGATGATCGGCTGTGGGTCGTTGGTGACCCCGAGCCAGCCCCACTGCCAGATCGCCACGGTGACACCGAAGGTGGCGGCGACCGAGAGAGCGAAGCCGAAGGCGGCGATCAGCGGCACCCACAGGGAGCGGAAGACGATCACCAGCAGGACGAAGGCGAGAACCACGACAATCGCGATGTAAGGGATGAGCACCTCGGAGAGGCGGTCGGAGATGTCGTCGAAGATCGGGGTGACACCGGTGACGGTGTAGGAGCCGTCGACCTGGCTGCTGAAGTTCGACTCGGCGTCGCGGAGGGCCTGCAGGGTCTCCGAGGTGGCCTCGTCGTTGGCGCCGCTGGTCGGGGTGACGAGGACCTGGGCGGCGGAGCCGTCCTCGGTCATCTGGGTGATCTGGGCGTTCTCGACACCCTCGACCTGGCTGATCTCCTGGACCGCGGCACCGAAGGCGGCCTGGGCCTTCTTCGGGTCATCGGTACCGGATTTCACCAGGGCGATCATCGGCGCGTTGCGGCCGGGGCCGAAGTCCTCGGTGATCCACTCGGCAGCGGTACGCTGCGGGCTTCCCAGCTTGGCGGAGTCGTCGGTGGGCATGGCGAGCTTCAGGCCGAGGGCGGGGATCGCCAGGACGACCAGCAGCAGGATGGCGCTGACGGAGAAGATGACGGGGCGCTTGCGGATCTGGCGCACCCACTTCAGGCCCATGGTGGGCTTGTCGTCCTCGGGGTCCGGGGCCTTGACGACCGGCGCGCGGCCGGCGAAGGACTTCGTGCCGAAGGCACCGAGGATCGCCGGGAGCAGGGTGATCGCCACGAGCACCGCAATGATCACGGTGAAGGCGGCGGCCAGGGCCATGGCGGTGAGGAAGGGGATGTTGATGATCGACAGGGCAGCCAGGGCGATGATGACCGTCAGACCGGCGAAGCAGACCGCGGACCCGGCCTTGCCGACGGCGAGGCCGGCGAGGTGTGCGCGTTCGCGGTGGCTGGTGCCCTTGATCGCCTGTGCGAGTTCCTTCGGCGTCATGTTGTTGCCGCCCGCGAAGGCGACCAGCTCATTCCTGAACCTGGACACGATGAACAGGGCGTAGTCGATGCCGACGGCGAGACCGATCATGGACGCCAGGGTGGGCGTCATGCTGTTGATGTCGCTGGTCAGCGCGGTGGCCGCCATGATCAGCATGATGCCGGTGCCGACCCCGATGATCGCGGTGAGCAGCGGCAGGCCCGCGGCGACGAAGGAGCCGAAGGTGATGATGAGGATGATGGCGGCGACGGCGATGCCGATGAGCTCGGCGGTGAAGCCGATCTCGGACATCTGGAAGACGTTGCCGTTGTAGGAGACCTCCAGGTTGTCGGTGGAGGCGTTGTCGAGGACCTCGGTGACGGACTCCTTGTCGGCGGCGTCGACGTCCATGGCGGTGTCGCCGTGGAAGAGGACGGAGATGGTGCCGGTGCGGCCGTCAGCGGAGAGCGGGGAGACGGCGGCGAGGTCGGCCTCGACGGAGGCGGTGGCCTCGGCCTCGCTGAGCCCCTGCGCCTCCAGGGCGGGGAGTTCCGCCTCGGTCATCTGCTGCTCCATGCCGGCGGCGGCGGTGACCGGGTCGAGGATGACCGGGGTCTCCGTGCCGTCGGGGCCGCTCTGTTCCTGGACGAGGCTGTTCTCCCCGCGCAGTTCCGTGATGAGTTTGTCGAGATCGGCCTTGGTGGCAGCGTCGGTGAGGGAGCCGCCCTCGGGGGCGCGGACGACGACGGTGCCGCTCGGGGCCTCTGTCTCGTCACCCTGGCCCGGGAAGAGCTCGCCCATCTCCTCCATGGTCTCCACGGATTCGAGGCCCGGGATGGAGAAGGACATCGAGGTCGACTTCATCATGGTGGCCGCGGCGGTGCCCGCACCGACCATGATGAGCAGCCAGACGGCGATGAACCGCCATCGGTACATGTATGCGGATCGTCCGACCCGGTAGAGGAATTTAGCCATGGCGGCGATTATTGCATGGCATGTGCAATCTTGCACCTCGGCTGCATAACTATGGTCTTAACACTGTCTGTCGCCGGGGGAACGGCTGGAACCGGAGGTGGCCTGTAGGCTGTCCTGCGTGCTGCACGTGATGTCCTACGCCCTGGTCGACACCCTCAATGTCCTGTTGATCGGTGTCATCGTCGCCGTCGGTGTCATGCTTCCTGTCGTGTCCGCCGGCGGCCGTCGCGGCGCCTACGCCCGCATCGCCACACTACTGGTCCTGGGGGACTGGCTCGGCGTCCTGGCGCTCGCACTGCTGTCCCTCCTCGTCTTCGACGGCATCGGGGACGCCGTGGGCACCTTCGTCGACTCGCCGGTCTTCGGCATCCTGCTCGTGGCCACCGGATGGTTGATCGGTTTCACTGCACTGGTCGGGAAAGGGGACAGCTCCGCTCTCGTCGAGCGGATCCTCGGTCCGTTGCGGACGCCCACCATCGCGACTCTCGGCACCGGTGTCGTCCTCGGCCTGGTGCAGTCGGTGACCTCCGGGCCGTTCTTCGCGGGAATCCTCGTCATGAGCGCCGGGGACTTCACCGTCGCGACCCGCTACCTCGGCATGGTCGGCTACGCCAGTGTCGCACTGAGTCTCCCGTTCCTGACCGCGCTGGCGGTCGGCTACGTTCGGGTGCGGCCGGCGTCCTGGGTGGGGCGGCAGTTCGCCCGGATGCGGGAGAACAGTGTCGCGGTGGCCCGTACCGCCGGGGTGCTGGCGGCTGTGATGCTCATGGTGCTCGGGGCGGCGCACTTCCTGTGATGTCGTTCACGGGGTTGGTTGAGAGCCGGTCCATAAGTTAGCCTCACCTCTTGTGAGTGATGTTGCTGTAGTTACCGGCGCTGCCGGAGGCATGGGTGTCGCGGTGGCGCGACGTCTCCTCAGCCGTTCTGACCGCCCCGCCACCCTGATTCTCGCCGACCGTGACCCGGACGCCCTGGCGTCCACCGTCGACGACCTCGCAGCCTGTGCCCCCGCCACAGATATCCGTCCCGTGACCTGCGACGTCTCTGACGAAGACGCCGTCGCAGCCCTCTTCGCCGTGGCAGCCGCGGCGGGCCGGGTGACCCGCGTCATCCACGGCGCCGGCGTCCTCGGCCCCGGTGCCACCGTCGCGGAGACCGACCTCGGCGGCTTCGACCGCGTCCTCGCGGTCAACACCCGCGGCACCTTCCTCGTCCTCCGGGCGGCGGCCCGCGTGATGGGGGAGCAGGGACCGGGGGAAGGTGCGGACCGGGCGGTCACCGTCATCGCCTCCAACGCGGCCGGCGTCCCCCGCCACGGCATGGGCGTCTACGCGGCCTCCAAGGCTGCGGCCTCGGCACTCACCCGCAGCCTCGGCCTGGAGGTCGCCGGCGAGGGGATCCGCTGCAACGTCGTGAACCCGGGGTCCACCGATACGGCGATGCAGCGGGACTATTGGGGGGACGACGCCGAGGCCGGGCGCGCCCGCGTCCTCGGCGGTGATCTCGCCACCGCCCGTCTCGGCATCCCGCTCGGCCGGATCGCGACCGCCGACGACGTCGCGGAGGTTGTCGTCTTCCTCTCGTCCCCGGAGGCGCGGCACGTCGTGCTCCAGGAGATCTACGTCGACGGAGGAGCCACACTCCATGCCTGATCCCGCACCGCTCGAGCCGCTGTCCACCGCCCGGCGCGGCGACTTCACCTTCCGTCGCGGGAGCACCGGACTGCACGTACCCTCCGGGCGGCTCAGTCCGGTCGAGGACCGGGCGCCGGGCAGCACCGTCGTCGGCGCCCTGCCCTTCGACCACCGCACCGGCACCGGCGACCGGCTCTTCGCCACCGACCTGTCGCTGACCCCGGGGCGTCTCGTCGTCGGCCCCGATCACAGGTACAGCGGCGACGGTGTCCACCCGGTCGCCGTCGACCCCGGTGTCGGGGACGTCTACACCGGTGCGGTCCGTTCCGCACTCGACGCCATGACGGCGGAGTCCGGTCTCGACAAGGTCGTCCTCGGTCGGGCCGTGCGCGCCATCCTGGACCGGCGACCGGAGTGGGAGTCCCTGCTGCGCCGGCTGACCGTCCGCAACCGCAACGCCTGGGTGTTCTCCGTGCCGCTCGGCGGGGCCCGTGCCTTCCTCGGTGCCAGCCCGGAACTGCTGCTGTCGCGCCGCGGTGACCGGATTGTCAGCCATCCGCTGGCGGGGTCGGTGCCCCGCAGTGACGACCCGGTGACGGACCGGCGCCGCGCCGAACACCTCACCGGGTCACCGAAGGACCTCCACGAGCACGCCTTCGTCGTCGACATGATCGCCGGGACCCTCGCCCCGTGGTGTGTGGAACTCGAGGTCCCGGACGCCCCGGAGCTGCTCGCCACCGACAAGATGTGGCATCTCGGCAGCCGGATCACCGGCCGGTTGCGGAACGCCGCCGCCGACGGCACCGATGCCCTGTCGCTGGCCCGCCTGCTGCATCCCACCCCCGCGGTGGCGGGCGTGCCGACCGTCGACGCGATGGACCGGATCCACGCCCTCGAGCCGGCCGACCGCCGCTACTTCGCCGGGACCGCCGGATGGTGCGGCGCCGACGGTGACGGTGACTGGGTCGTCTCCATCCGTGCCGCGGAGTTCGACGGTGACAGGGTGACCGCCTGGGCCGGCGCCGGCATCGTCGACGGCTCTGACCCGGATGCGGAGTTCACCGAGACCGGCGCGAAACTGCGCACCATCCTCGAGGGGCTGGGCATCGTCCCCGCGAAGGAGTTCACCGGTGGCAACCGACCTGCCTGACCTCATCTCCTACGACATCCCCGTCGATCTGCCGGACGCGGTCGTCGACTGGACCCCGGACGCTTCCCGCTGCGCCCTGCTCATCCACGACATGCAGCGGCACTTCCTGAAGCCCTTCGACCCGGCCACCGAACCTCTCACCACCCTGGTACAGAACACCGTCACACTGGCGGAGTGGGCCCGTGAAACGGGGATACCGGTGTTCTACACCGCCCAGCCCGCCGACCAGCCGCCGGAGAGACGCGCCCTGCTCAACGACTACTGGGGCCCGGGCCTCACCGGGGACCGGGAGGGGGCGGAGATCATCGACGGGCTCACCCCCGTCGGCGGTGACCGGGTGCTCACCAAGTGGCGCTACTCGGCCTACGCCTACACCGACTTCGCGGAGCAGTTGACGGAGCTGGGTCGCGACCAGCTGGTCATCACCGGCGTGTACGCCTCCATCGGTTGTGCGGTGACCGCCGTCGAGTCCTTCATGGGCGGGGTGCAGCCCTTCCTCGTCGCCGACGCCGTGGGGGACTTCTCGCGTGAGGAGCACCGGCTGGCGTGCCGGTGGACCGGACGGCGCGCCGGGGTGGTGCTCGACACGGACTCGGTCCTGCGGTACTGGGCCGGTTAGGCTGGGCCGGTGCTGATCACGTTCCACTGGACCCCCTCCGCCGGATCACCGGAGGTCGACCGCGTCCTCCTCCACATCACGGCGGTCCACGACCACCACCACCCGGATCTGCACCGGATGAGCCGGGTCACCGGGCCTGACGGGGGCCGGTGGGAGTCCACCCTGGAGGTGCCCGACGACCTCGTGGCGTCGTACCGGATCATGCCGGTGACCGCGGATCTCGCCACCGAACTGGATGCGGAGCCCGACAGCCGCCTGCGTTGGATGACGGTGGTCCGGCAGACCGTGCCGCATGTGCTCGACCATCCGGCGTGGCGTCCGGCGGCGTTCTCCGAGGGGTTCGGTGAGGCGTCGGGACGCCTGGTCATGCCGGATGCCCCGGAACAGGCAGGGTGGGGCGCCGTGGAGAACGCGGACGGTACGGCCGTCACTGACTGGGCGGAGACCACGGTCAACGGCAGGACGTTGTGGACCGCCGACCTTCCCGGCGCGGACCACGTGCTGCTCATCAGTGACGGCCGGAACTGGTCGCGGACCGCTCTGCCCGCCGCGCTGCGTCGGCTCCATGAGGAAGGACGCCTGCCGGAGGTCGGTGTCGTCGCCGTGGACACCGCCGAGGGACGCTACGGGCTGCTCACCCGGTCCGCGGAGTACCGGGGACTCATCGCCGACCGGGTGGTCCCGTGGGCGTGGGCGCAGGTCGGTCGGCGAGCTGACCCGCGGCGCACCGTCGTCTCCGGGGAGAGCCTCGGCGGGCTGGCCGCGCTGGATGTCGTGCTCACCAGGCCGGACGTCGCGGCCCTCGCTGTGTGCACCTCGGGATCGTTCTGGTACCCCGCCTGGAACTCGGAGCAGGTGGGTGGGGAGGTTGCCGCGGAGATCCTGGACCGGGCCGCCGCCGGCACCCTGCCGGACATCCGCGTCCACCTCAGCGCCGGAACCGGGGAAGGGCGCCCCGGGTCGGGGCGCTCGACCATGGCCGACCACTCGACCGCGGTGTTCGACGCCCTGGCGGCCGGCGGCGTCCCCGCCACCCTCGAGATCTCCACCCACGGTCACGAGATGGCGGGGTGGACCGGGGCGCTGACCCGCGGTCTGGTCGAGCTGTCGGGAGAAACCAGCTAGTCGGCGACCAGGGGCTCCATGGTGAGCTCCGGGTGCTCCTTCTCCACGAAGGCGAGCTTCCACTTGTCACCGAACAGGGCGATGAGTTCACCGTCGGTGCGGGTGAAGATCTCCACACCACGCTGGCGTCCCAGCTCCGGGGCACTGGCGGCGTCGGTGCGGCGGGCGACCTGGTAGGGGATCGGTTCGGTGACGGTCTCCACGTTGTACTCGCCGGCCATCCGGGCCTGCATGACCTCGAACTGCATCGGGCCGACCGCTGCCATCACCGGGTTCGCGTCACCGCGGGCGTCGTTGCGCAGGATCTGCACCACACCCTCGGAGTCGAGCTGGTCGAGGGCCTTGCGGAACTGCTTGTACTTGCCGAGGGTCCTGGCGCGCAGCGTCCGGAAATTCTCCGGGGCGAACTGCGGCATCGGACGGAACTGGACCTTGCGTCCGGCGTAGATCGTGTCACCGGGGGCGAGTGAGCCGGCGTTGACCAGGCCGACGATGTCGCCGGGGTAGGCGTCCTCCACGGTCGTGCGGTCACGGCCGAAGACGGTCAGCGCGTATTTCGTGGAGAAGGCGCGGCCGGACTGGGCGTGGGTGACCTGCATTCCGCGCTGGAAGCGTCCGGAGACGACGCGCATGAATGCGAGCTTGTCGCGGTGGTGGGTGTCCATACCGGCCTGGACCTTGAAGACCACGCCGGAGAACGCCTCGTCGATGTCGCGGACCTTCTCCACCGCCGCACCGCCGGAGGCGGCGGCCGCCTCGACGACCTTCGGGTCGGACTCGCGCGGGCCGGGCTCCGGTGCCAGGGCGCACAGCGTGTCGAGGATCTGGTGGACGCCGAAGTTCAGCATCGCCGAGGCGAAGATCAGCGGGGAGGTGGTGCAGTCGAGGAAGAGCTCCTGGTCGTGGACCGCACCGTCGGCGGCGAGCAGTTCGGCCTCCTCGGCGGCGGTGGCCCAGGTGCCGTCCTCGCGCTCCAGCGCCTCACCGGGGGAGTAGTGCTCCTCCGGGGCGATGGAGGACCCGCCGGCGGTGCGCAGGAACCGGATGTACTCCTCCGGCTCGCCCTCGGCCGACAGTTTCGCCAGGCCGCGGAAGTCCCCGGCCTCACCGACCGGCCAGTACAGCGGGGTGGGCTGCAGGCCGATCTCGGTGACGATCTCGTCGACGAGCTCCAGCGGCTCCTTGCCGGGCCGGTCCCACTTGTTGATCACCGTGATGATCGGCAGGCCACGGGCTTTGCACACCCGGAACAGCTTGAGGGTCTGCGGCTCCAGGCCTTTGGCGCCGTCGACGAGCATCACGGCGGCGTCCACGGCGGTGAGCACCCGGTAGGTGTCCTCCGAGAAGTCGGCGTGGCCGGGGGTGTCCACCAGGTTGATCATGTACGGCTCGCCGGTGTGGCCCGCGGGCGCGTACTCGAACTGCAGGGCGGAGGAGGCGACCGAGATGCCGCGGTCCTTCTCCATCTCCATCCAGTCGGAGACGGTGGACTTGCGCCCGGCCTTGCCGTGGACCGCACCGGCCTCGTTGATGACGTGGGCGTGCAGCGCCAGGGCCTCGGTCAGCGTCGACTTACCGGCGTCGGGGTGGGCGATGACGGCGAAGGTGCGGCGGCGGTGTGCCTCGGCCTTCACCTCGGTGGCGGCGGGGGCGGTACTGGCGGAGCTGACGGTATCTGACACGGGTGGATACCTTACCTTCTCCCTCCCCCTGCCGAACCATCGTGGGTTCCGGGCGATCGGAGCGGCGAGTGCTTCGGCGTTTGTTGACGGCTCCTGAGCCACCGGGTGAAACGGATGAGTACCCAGACAGTGACCAGTGCCAGGACAACGACTACGACCGTCCAAAAGGCGTCGTACGGTTGAATCCAGGAGTCGCCGTCGGTGCTGTTCTG
>NZ_CACZOO010000332.1 GCF_902782855.1 uncultured Corynebacterium sp. | reverse complement strand
GGTTCTTGCCGGCGGCCGTGTTGATGCCGGTTTTGCCGCCGACGGCGGCGTCCACCATGGCCAGCAGAGTGGTCGGGTACTGGACGACCCGGATTCCCCGCATCCAGGTCGCGGCGATGAACCCGGCGAGGTCGGTCGTCGCGCCACCACCGACACCGACGATGACGTCCTGCCGTGACAGTCCGGCGTCCGCGCAGACATTCCAGCACTCAGCGGCACCGGCGACCGTCTTCGCGTCCTCCGCGTCCGGGATCTCGTGGAGCACCGGCTCGACACCGGCGGCGCGCAGCCCCTCGGCGATACGCTGCGCAAGCCCCGACAACGGCGGCTGGTGCAGCACCACGGCCCGCCCGGCACCCGGGACAGCGTCTGCGACCTGACCGGTGAGACCGCGTCCGATGACGACGTCGTAGGGGTGGTCGGTGGCGACGCGGACGCGACGGGAGCCGGCCGAGGTCGCGGACGTTGATGACGTCAATGACGTTGATGACGTTGAAGACGTTGATGACAAGGTGGACTCCTTGACTATGGTGGTGATTCGGTGGTCGTCCTCTTCGACGGACTCCAGGAAATGGAGGACCTCGGAGACGGTCTGCCGGGGGTCGCGCCCCTCGCTGGTGACCGTGAGGTCACTGACTTCGTCATAGAACGGGGCCCGCTCGGCCTGCAGCTGACGGTAACGGGCCACGGGGTCATCGGAGGCGACGACCGGGCGGTTCGCGTCCCCGGACGTCCGACGCACCCCCTCCTCGGCGGAGACCCGGAGATGGACGACGAGTTCGTCGACGAGAAGGGCACGCGTTTTCGCCGAGATCACCGCTCCACCTCCGAGGGACACGACACCTTCGGTGCGCAGCGCATCAGCGACGTGCCGTTCCTCCAGTTCACGGAAGGCCTGCTCCCCGAGCTCGCTGAAGATCTCGCCGCAGCGGCGGCCACGGTCGTTCTCGATGAGGATGTCGGTGTCCACCACGCCGCAGTGCAGTGCGTGGGCGAGACGGCGGCCGATCGTCGACTTGCCGGCGCCGGGCAGGCCGACGAGCACGAGACGGGGACGCCCCTGGCCCTCCCGCGGCACCGGCCGGTCCTGCTGCATGCTACTGCTCCCCCCGGTCGGCCGGTGCGGTGTCGGCGTCCCAGCGCAACCGGGCATCGACCTCGGCGAGATAGGCGGCGTAGTTGCGTCGCGTCTCCGCCAGCGAGTCACCCCCGAACTTCTCCAGCAGGGCCCGGGCGAGGACGAGGGCGACCATGGCCTCGGCGACGACACCCGCGGCGGGGACCGCGCAGACGTCGGAGCGCTGGTGGATGCCGGAGGCCTTCTGACCGGTGTCCGTGTCGACGGTGGCCAGGGCGCGTGGAACCGTGGAGATCGGCTTCATGGCGGCGCGCACGCGCAGCGGCTCACCGTTGGTCATGCCGCCCTCCAGCCCACCGGCCCGGTTGGTGTGCCGCTCGATCCCGGCCGCCCCGGCGAAGATCTCGTCGTGCGCCTCTGAGCCGCGGCGACGGGCCTCAGCGAAACCGTCACCGATCTCCACGCCCTTGATCGCCTGGATACTCATCAGTGCCTGTGCCAGCTGACCGTCGAGACGGGAATCCCAGGCGACGTGACTGCCCAGCCCGACCGGCAGGCCGGTGACGACGACCTCGACGACGCCACCGAGGGTGTCACCGGACCTCTTGGCCTTCTCGATCTCCCCGATCATCGACTTCTCGTGGGCGTCGGTCTGCGCGGTGAAGGCGCGGACCGGTGAAGCATCCACCGCCGCCAGATCGGCGGGGGACGGCGCCGGGCCCCCGTAAGGGGTGGACGGGCCGATGGAGACCACGTGGCTGACGACCTCCGAACCGGTGACCTCTCGCAGCAACGCTCGGGCGACGGTGCCGGCGGCGACACGGGCAGCGGTCTCGCGTGCGCTGGAGCGCTCCAGGATCGGACGCGCCTCGGTATGGCCGTACTTGAGCATTCCGGAGAGATCGGCGTGGCCGGGACGCGGGCGGGTCAGACGGGCGCCGCGCCCGGAGTTCATCTCCTTGGCGACGTCGGGGTCACCGAGGTCCAGCGGGTCGGTGGACATGATGGTGGTCCACTTCGGCCACTCTGTGTTGCCGACCATCACGGCGACCGGTGAGCCGAGGGTGAGTCCGTGGCGGACACCACCGAGGAAGGTCACCTCGTCTGCCTCGAACTTCATCCGGGCGCCGCGGCCGTAGCCGAGACGACGACGCGCGAGTTCACGGGAGACGTCGGCGCGGGTGACGGGCACACCGGCGGGCATGTTCTCCACGATGGTGACAAGGGCCTGGCCGTGGGATTCCCCGGCAGTCGTCCAACGAAGCATGTGCTCATTGTGGCACGTGCGCCTCCGGCCCGTCACATGACCCCGCGTCACGGGGTGGAACAGTCCTCCGACCCCTGTGTCACATCGTGAGAAAGATGCTGAGCCAGGTACCCACCAGCATCCCGGGTCCGTGCGGCAGCCCCGGCCGGCGGCTTTCGTCGACCCGGCGTGACGGGACAGCGAACAGGAGGGTGATCAGGGAGGACGCCGTGACCGCGACCCACCATCCCACCGGTCCACCGGCCACCGCCGCCGCCGCTCCGAGGGACAGGGCGAGTTTGGCGTCTCCTCCACCGATACGTAGCCGTGGGCCCAGCGTTCCGGGCAGAGTACACAGCACCCACCAGGCCAGCGCCCCGGTCAATGCCCACAGGTGGGCGTGGAAGACGCACCACACCCACACCACGGCGACAGCGGGGAGGGTCAGCGCATCGGGTAGCCGACGCTCCCGCAGATCGGTGACCGTCAACGCCACGGACCAGGTCAGCGCCACTGATGTCCACAGCAGATCCCACACACCACCCCACATCAACTCCCCCGTTCCCGGCCCCACCCCGACCCCGGCTCTGGCGGTGGTCGCCCGGCTCAGCGCCCGTCGGTACCGAGGTACTCCTGCAGTGCAGAGTACATGGCGGCGGCTGACGCTGTCGCGCCGGTGAACTGCCGGAACTGTTCAGCACCCTGTCCTGCGAGCATGAGCAGCCCGTCGGCGACCGGGCGGTCGGCGGCACGTGCCGCCGTCATCAGTCGCGTCGGGTACGGGTCGTAGATGACGTCGACGACCGCTGCCGACCGGGCCAGGGCTTCGGCGTGTTCACCGGCGGCGACCTCCGGGACGGTCGAGACCAGGATGTCGGCGGCCGCGCAGACCTCGGCAATCTCCGGGGCGTCCAACCGGGTCCAGGAGAACTCCATTCCGAGGCCCTCGACGAGGTCCCGGAGCTTCAGGGCCCTCCCGGAGCGCGCGAGGACATCGACCCGGCGTAGTCCACGCGCCGCGAGGGCGGCGACGGCGGGGCGGGCGGTGCCACCGTTGCCGACGACGACGGCGCGGTCTGCCCCCGCGTCACCGAGGACGGCGTCGAGGCAGGTGGTGACGCCGACGACATCAGTGTTGTCCGCCCGCCAGTGACCGGTGGGAACTCCGGCGTCGTCGCGCAGCGGGACCAGGGTGTTGGCACTGCCGATGGCGGCAGCGCGGTCGGTGACCTCGTCAGCGAGAGTCAGGGCACGGGGTTTCCCCGGCATGGTGACGGAGAATCCAGCCACACAGGCCGGTGAGCAGGTGAGGAGCCGGGCGATCTCATCGGCCTCCCCAGCCTCGACGCGGACGTACCGGAAGTCGACGGGACCGACCCCGTCGACGGCGCATGCACTGGCGGCACTGCCGTGGATGACCGGAGACAGAGAGTGACCGACCGGTCGCCCGAGGACGGCGCAGAGGGTCAGTTCCGGGGACGCGGACGCGAGGGTGAGAAAACCCTCGACGTCGTACACCTCCTCGACCGGACTACCGGGCACTGTCGAGCACCCCGTTGGCGCGTGACTCCTCGATGGCGGCCTCGTGGGCGGCGAAGTCACGGTTGAACACGGTGGTGCCCTCCTGGTCGACGGTGACAAAGTAGAGCCAGTCACCGTCGGCGGGACGTTCCACCGCCTGCAGCGCCTCCACGCCCGGTGAGGCGATCGGGGTGTCCGGCAGGCCCTTCTTGGCGTATGTGTTCCATGGGGTTTCGCGGGCCCGGTCCTCCTCCGTGGTCGCGACCTCCTGCTCGTCGACGTCGTAGTTGACGGTCGAATCGAACTGCAGCATCTGGTCCTCGTTGAGACGGTTGAGGATGACGCGGGCGACCTTGTCGAAGTCGCCGGCCGGGGCCTCGCGTTCGACGAGGGATGCTGCGGTGAGGACCTGGTAGGGAGTCAGTCCGACGGTCGCCGCCATCTCCACGAGACCGGTGCCCTCGTACTCGACGACGGAACCGGAGACCAGCTCACGCAGGATGTCGACCGGGCCCGAGGTCGGGTCGAAGAGATGGACGCCCGGTGAGATGAGGCCTTCGATACGTCGGGCGTCGGCTCCGCGGGCGTCGACCTCGGCGGCGGCCCAGTCGGGAACTCCGAGATCGGCGGGCGCGGTGGTGGCGATGGTCTCGTGGAGCTGGTCGACGGTGACACAACTCTCGAGGCCGTCGGTGAGTCCCTCCCGACAGGAGTTCGCGGCGATCATCGTCAGGATGCCGGTGCGGGCCTCCCCTCCGACGACTGCGGTGTCGTCGAGGGTCGTACCATTGGGGATGTCGATGACGCCCAGGCGCCGGTTGTCGTCAGTGAGGGCGGCGAGGGCCGAGTCCGCCGACATCTTCTCCCGGAGGGCGTAGTAGCCGGCCTGGAGGTCACGGGCACCACCGGTCTGTTCGGCCCGGTCTGCTGCGCTGATCATCGCGGAGCGGGAGCCCACCACATTGTCGGCGAGCAGCTGCGGGACGAGTCCGGAGACCGTGTCCCCCTCCTCGACACGCACCAGGACGACCTTTCCGTTGCCCTGACCCTCGTAGTCCCGGGTCCCGATGATCTCGCGCTGCCAGTAGACATAGGTGACGACGAATACCAGCAGGATGACGAGGGCGGCACCGACGGCGATGGACCATTGGCGTCGCCGACGGTATGTCGGTGAGGTGGTGGTTGTTCCGGGCATTGCTGTGGTTCTCCGCGCCTTTCCAGAGCACGGGGGTGCTCAGAGGGGATACTGCATTCTCAGTCGCTCATTCTCGCACAGAAAGATCACAAATCGTTATCTGGCCCGCCGTATCGGGCGGCGAAGGCCCTCCGCGCGTCCAGCCACCCCTGCAGGATATGCACGGCGGCGGCCTGGTCGATACGGGACCTGCCCTTCTTCTGGCTCACCCCGGAAGCGTGCATGGCGTTTGTCGCGGCCATGGTCGACATACGCTCGTCCACGAGCCGCACGGGGATGTCCAGCTCGCGGCGAAGTCGGGTGGCGTAATTCTCGGCGCGCCGGGTCGAAGCGGTGCGGTGGGACCGCAGGGACACAGGCAGACCGACGACGACCTCCACCACGAAGTTCTCCGCGACGAGTTCGAGGATGCGGGGGAACTCCTCACCCGGCCAGGCGCCGCTGGTCTTGTCCGCCTGGACGGTCTCCAGCGGGGTCGCGAGAATGCCGTCCGGATCGGACAGTGACACTCCGATACGGACGGTGCCGACGTCAAGTCCGAGGCGGCGTCCCCGCCCCGGGTCGTCCCCGCCGGGCCGGTCGGGCACCGGGTCAGGACGGTGCGGGTGCTGCCCGTGCTGAGCTCCGGTCACGTCGACTCCTCGTGTCACTTCGCGCCGGTGGCGTCGGCCACGACATCACGGACGGCCTTGACCGCCGCGTCGATACCGGCGACGTCGGATCCGGAGCCCTGCGCCATGGCGGGCTTGCCACCACCACGACCGCCGACGTAGGGGGCGACCGTCCTGACGACGTCGCCTGCCTTCACCCCGGCGGTCACCGCCGCGTCGGTCGCGGCGGCGATGAACGGCACCTTGCCCGACTCGGTGTCGCTGGAGATGAAGAACACCACACCGGCCTCGGAGCCGAACCGGCCCCTGGCCTCGTTGGCGAGGGTCCGCAGGTCACCGGCGGGCACGCCGTCGGGGACGCGGGCGGCGACGACACGCAGGTCACCGACGGTGGACGCCTGGAGGACG
>NZ_CACZOO010000331.1 GCF_902782855.1 uncultured Corynebacterium sp. | reverse complement strand
GACCCGGTGACTGATCCGGTGACCGGTCCGACGCCGGTGGCCGTTCCGCCCGCCACGGCATCGCACGACGGACAGCTCCCGTACTGACCGGACAGTGACCGGGCTACGGCCCGGGTAGGCTAAGACATTCGTGACCGGGGAGGCCCGGGAGAACCTGAGATGGGAGACCGACACCGTGGAACAGGACCGGACCGGCCGGCGCGACCCGCGACGGGGCGTGCCCGGCAACTCCTGGCGGACGTTGGACACCAGTCCCCGACGTTTCCAGGCCCGCGGTACCGTGGTCATGGTGGTCGTGGTGGGTGTCGCCCTGGTGCTCATGGCACGTCTGGTCCAGGTCCAGCTGCTGCAGCAGGACGGGCTCGCCCACAACGCCTCCGAACAGCGTACCGTGCAGACCCCGCTCTACGCGGACCGTGGCGCGGTCACCGACCGTGACGGCCGTGACCTCGCGTACACCATGAAGGCCGCCATGATCGTCGCCTTCCCTGACCAGTTGCAGACCTACATGGCCGACCGGTACCGGATCTCCCCCCGGTCGGACGACAACCCCGGAGGCGCGCTGCCCCCGGACCAGCAGCTCGACGAGATCGTCAACGACCTCCCCGGCATGCTCGAGGGTGACACCGGGGCGGTGAAGAAGGACGAGCTGCGCGAGGCGCTCACCTCGGACAGGAACTATGTCCGTCTCGTCCAGAACGTCGACCCCGACATCGCCCAACAGATCGTGGCCCGCTGGCCCGAACTGTCCACCGAGAACCAGGATGTCCGCCAATACCCCAACGGGGCGGTCGGCGCGAACATCATCGGCAAGTACGGTTGGGTGGGCGACGGCGTCGAGGGCGGCCAGTACGGTCTCGAACTCTCGCAGGACGCCAGGCTCCAGGGCACCAACGGCAGCGTGACCTCAGACGTGGGCGACTCCGCCGTCATTCCCGGCACCGTCCGTGACCGTCATCCGGCGGTCGACGGCGACTCCTTTCAGCTCACCCTGGACACCGATGCCCAGGCCTATGCCCAGCAGCAGGTCCAGCAGGCCAAGGAGAAGTCCGGGGCGAAATCCGCCTCGGTCGTCGTCCTCGACGCGAAGACGGCCGAGGTCGTCGCCATGGCGACCTCCGACACGATCAATCCGATGGGGGACCTCGACAAGCAGGTCGCGCAGGGCAAGGAGTTCACCAACCGGGTCGTCGAGTCCGCCTTCGAGCCGGGCTCCGTCGCCAAGGTCATGACCGCCGCTGCGGCTATCGAGGAGGGCAGGACCACCCCCGACGAGGTCCTCCAGGTTCCGGGCACCATCGACATGTCCGGTGTGACCGTGAAGGACGCCTGGGACCACGGTGTGGTGCCGTACACGACCACCGGCGTCTTCGGGAAGTCCTCCAACGTCGGCACGCTGATGCTCGCTGACCGTGTCGGCGAGGAGAAGTTCAGCGAGTACCTCCACAACTTCGGCATCGGCCAGGCCAGTGACCTCGGGCTGCCGTCCGAGACCGCCGGATACGTCCCCGATCTCGAGCAGTGGTCCGGCGGCACCTTCGCCAACCTGCCCATCGGGCAGGGTATGTCGATGAACCTGTTGCAGATGACGAGCATCTACCAGACCATCGCCAATGACGGTGTGCGCGTCACCCCGTCGCTGATCCGATCGGTGACCACCCCGGACGGCACCGAGATCCCGCAGGCTACGCCGCAGGAGACCCGCGTGGTCTCACCGGCGACGGCCCGTACCGTCGTGGACATGTTCCGGTCGATCAACCAGTCCGATCCGACCGGCGTTCAGCAGGGCACCGCCCCCGGCGCCGGGATCGAGGGCTACCAGACCGCCGGCAAGACCGGCACCGCCCAGCAGATCGACCCGGTGACCAAGGCGTACTCGAATTCCAGTTACTGGATCACCTACGCCGGCATCGCCCCGGCGGATGACCCGCGCTTCGTCGTGGGCATCATGCTCGACAACCCCGAACGCAGCTCCGACGGATCCGGCGGGCAGTCCGCTGCCCCACTGTTCCACGACATCGGGTCCTGGCTGCTCGACCACTACAATGTCCCGTTGTCCGCGACGGCGGCACCCCGAATCATCCTGGAG
>NZ_CACZOO010000330.1 GCF_902782855.1 uncultured Corynebacterium sp. | reverse complement strand
TGCCCCGACCGGTCCGGTCGCCCCGGTGGTCTCCTCGTGCCGCCGGTCCACCGGTCCCGGCGCTGCCGAGATCGAACTCCGTGCGTTCGACGTCTCCCATGCCGCCCCTCCCCGCTACCGTCGTCCGCCCAGACGTGACAGGGCGCCACGGAGCAGCACGGACGCGTCCGGCACAACGTCACCGGAGGATTCCACCGCCAGGGTGGAGACCGTCTCCGCGGCTGCGGCCTCCGGGAATCCGAGTCCTACCAGTGCCTCGACGACCTGCGCGGTCACGGCGGTGTCCACTCCGGGCACGGTGGACGCGACCGCCGGTGAGGCACCGTCGTCTCCGGTGGTCGGCACGACAGCGACGTAGGCGTCCAGTTTCCCCTTGAGGTCCACTGCCATCCGGTCTGCCAGCCGTTTTCCGACGCCGGGAGCGCGCTGGAGTGTCTTGACGTCACCCTCGGCGACGGCCGCGGCAATCTCCGCGGGAGTGAGGACCGACAACAGAGCCATCGCCATGCGGGCGCCGACCCCGGAGACGCTCTGAACCAGGGCGAAAAGCTCCCGGCTCGCGGCGTCCGGGAAAGCGTAGAGGGTCTGGGAGTCCTCGCGTACCACCATGGTCGTGAGGACGGAGACCTCCTCACCGCGCGGCAGGTCGGCGAGAGTCCGGGCGGTGGCCTGGCAGAGATAGCCGACACCGCCGCATTCGATGACGACATGGTCGAGCCCCTTGTCCACCACGGTGCCGCGCAGGGATGCGATCACTGTTGTCCACTCCTCTGTTCCTGTTGTTGTCGGTTGACCCGGGCGAGTTCACCGGTCCGTGCGATAAATGGTGCCCGCCAGCAGTGGCACACGGCCAGCGCCAGAGCGTCGGCGGCGTCCGCCGGTTTCGGAGGTTCGGACAGGCCGAGAATCCTGGTGACCATGCTGGTCATCTGTTTCTTGTCCGCGCGACCGTTACCGGTCAGCGCCTTCTTCGCTTCACTGGGAGTGTACTGGTGCACCGGAATGCCCCGACGCGCCGCACTGAGCATGAGGACGCCGACCGCGTGGGCGGTGTTCATCACCGTGGACACGTTGCCGCGTTCGAAGACCCGCTCGATGGCGACGACCTGCGGGGAGTAGTCGTCCATCCACTCCTCCACGGCCACCGACAGACGCAGCAGCCGCTCAGGCAGCGGAACCTCGTGCGGAGTACGGACCACACCCACCGCCACCGGGAGCACCGCCCGTCCGTGGCCCGCCTGGACCACGGACAACCCGCATCGGGTGAGTCCCGGGTCAATGCCCATCACCCGGAGCCCCTGCAGATCCGACACCGGACACCTCCGCTCAGTCCCGTCACTGTTACCGACACAGATCCTAGCACAGACGTGCGAAATCCAGGTGCGGTGAACGTCACTAACCCGGCACGCCCGCAGGTACCCCGGTCTGGGGTAGGATCGGACCCCGATGAAACCTCAGAAACTCTACCGCGTAATCGCCGATATCGAGGCCGTGACCTGGGCACTGCTGATCCTCGGCATGCTCTTCAAATATGTTTTCGACCTCACCGAGACGGGGGTGAAGATCGCCGGACCGATCCACGGTCTGGCGTTCATCACCTTTCTCGTCGTCACCGCGCTGGTCTGGGCGAACAACCGGTGGTCTGCGGGCCGTGGCCTGCTCGGTGTACTCTGCTCGGCGATCCCGTTCTGCACCATCCCGTTCGAACGCGCTGCCGCACGTGCCGGGGCACTGGACGGTGGATGGCGCAACGACAACCCGTTGCTGGCCGCGCTCACCCGTCGCCCGAGGGTTACTTTCGGCGTCCTCGCCGGTGTGATCATCGTGGTCTTCGCGGTCATGATGGTCATCGGCGGACCGTTCAGCTGACCAGTTCCCCTACCCCCCGGTAGCACACGACGACCCCGACCCGCCGGGGGCGGCCGGAGTCCCGTGGGACTACTCCGCGTCGAGCTCCGCGAGGACCTCGTCGGAGACGTCCATGTTGGTGAAGACGTCCTGGACGTCGTCGGACTCCTCCAGAGCGTCGATGAGACGCAGGATCTTCCGTGCCCCGTCAGCGTCGAGCGGGACCTCCACGTCCGCCCGGTAGTCCGGATCGGCGGAATCGTACTCGATTCCAGCCTCGGCCAGAGCTGCGCGGACCTTCGCGAGATCGGCGAGATCAGAGACGACCTCGAACTTCTCACCGAGATCATTGACCTCCTCCGCACCGGCGTCGAGCACCGCCATCAGCAGGTCGTCCTCGGTGTTGTCGCCCTTGTCCAGGATGACGACACCCTTGCGGTTGAACAGGTACGACACGGAACCGGCGTCCGCCAGGTTGCCGCCGTTCTTGTTCATCGCGGTACGCACGTCGGTGGTGGCGCGGTTGCGGTTGTCGGTGAGGCACTCGACGAGCATGGCCACACCGTTGGGACCGTAGCCCTCGTAGACGATGGTCTCCCAGTCCGCGCCGCCGGTCTCCTCACCGGAGCCGCGTTTACGCGCACTCTCGATGTTGGTGTTCGGGACGGAGGCCTTCTTGGCCTTCTTGATCATGTCGTCGAGCGTCGGGTTCCCCGACGGATCTCCACCACCGGTACGGGCGGCGACCTCGATGTTCTTGATCAGCTTGGCGAACTCTTTACCACGCTTGGCGTCGTTCGCAGCCTTCTTGTGCTTGGTCGTCGCCCATTTGGAGTGGCCACTCATGGGATACCTGTTCTTCCTCGGTCGGTTTCTGTCGGCACCATAGTAGTCCACCCCGGCGGGTGCCCGCCCCCACAGGGCCACGGAGAACGCACCGGACACGGCGGACCGGATACCGGCACCCGCGATCGGGGGCAGGAGACGCCCGGTGACACACGCACCCCGCCCCGTGCGCCTCAGCCCCGGGTCACACGCCGATCCCCGCCATGTCCAGGAACAGCCGGTGCATCCGGTCGTCGCCGGTGAGCTCCGGGTGGAAGGAGATACCCAGTGCCGTCCCCTGTCGGACCGCGACGACCGCGCCGTCGGAACCGCCGGCGGCGGCATCGTCGACACGGGCGAGTACCGTCACCCCCTCCCCGACTCGTTCCACCCGGGGAGCTCGGATGAACACGGCGTGCACCGGCGCAGCGTCCGCCGTGTCAGTGACCCCGACGACCTGCAGATCGGTTTCAAAGGAGTCGATCTGCCGGCCGAAGGCGTTGCGCCGCACGGAGACGTCGAGCGCGCCGAGGCAGTGTGCGTCCGCGCGGGTGTCGAGAATCTCGGCGCCCAGCATGATCAGGCCGGCGCACGTGCCGAACGCCGGCATCCCCTCGGCGAGCAGCCCCCGCAACGGATCCAGCATCCCGCCGAGGTCGAGGAGTTTCGACATGGTCGTGGATTCACCACCGGGCAGGACGAGACCGTCGAGGTCCCCGAGCTGCGACCGGCGCCGGACCTGCCGGGTCGCCACCCCGAGGCGTTCCAGGGCTCGCTGGTGCTCGACCACCCCACCCTGCAGGGCGAGGACGCCGACCGTCGCCGTCACCGTCGGGTCTCCTTGATCGGCATGGCCTGTTTGCCCGGGGCGAGGGTACGGGTCAGTCCTTCCTGCACCACCGAGGCGACGAGATCTCCACTCTGGTTGAAGATCCGTCCGGTGGTCAGTGCACGGCCGCCGTGGGCGGAGGGCGAGGTCTGGTCGTAGAGCAGCCACTCATCGGCGCGGAACGGACGCATGAACCACATGGCGTGGTCCAGGGAGGCCTCCTGCACCTGTTCACCGTCGTGGGGCACCATGGCCGAACCGAGCAGCGTCATGTCGGACATGTACGCCAGAGTGCAGATGTGGAAGGTCTCGTCGTCCGGCAGCGGCAGTTTCGACCGGAACCACACGACCTGCTGCGAGGCGGCGTGCGGATCATGGTCGAACTGCTCCGGGGGCACGATGCGGATGTCCCAGTCCACCCAGTCCTGGACGAAGGCCCTGGTCGACGGCCGGGTGAAGGACAGGTCCGGGACGATCGACTCGGGTGCGGGCACGTCACGCATCGTGTTGGAGTGCTCCGGCCCGTTGTCGTCACGGATGTGGAAGCTCGCCTGCATGATGAAGAGGGTGCGCCCGTCCTGGACCGCCTTGACGGAACGGACACGGAACGAGCGGCCGTCCCGGATCTGGTCGACGAGGAAGATGATCGGCCGGTCGGAGTCGCCGGGGCCGACGAAGTAGCCGTGCAGTGAGTGCACGCGGTACTCGGGGCCCACGGTCCGTGTCGCGGCGACGAGCGCCTGGGACGCCACCTGTCCACCGAAGGTACGGCTCAGGGCAGAGGGTATGACCTGGCCGCGGTAGATCCCCGTGTCAATGCGCTCCAGATCGAGCACGTCGGTGATCCTGGGACGGCGCTCCGAAGGTGCGTCCCGTCGTCCCGGTTCGGTGGACGTCATGGTCTACCAGCCTCTCTCCGCGAGCCGGTGCGGCTGCGGGATCTCGTCGACGTTGATTCCGACCATCGCCTCGCCCAGACCTCGGGAGACCTTGGCGACCTCGGCGGGATCGTCGTAGTTGAGGGTGGCCTGGACAATCGCCTTGGCGCGCTTGACCGGGTCACCCGACTTGAAGATTCCGGAGCCGACGAAGACACCCTCGGCTCCGAGCTGCATCATCATCGCGGCATCGGCCGGGGTGGCGATCCCGCCGGCGGTGAACAGCACCACAGGGAGTTTACCGTCCGCGGCGACCTCGCACACGAGATCGTAGGGGGCCTGCAGTTCCTTGGCGGCGACGTAGAGTTCGTCAGGCGCCATGGAGGACAACCGGTTGATCTCGGCGCGGATGGTGCGCATGTGGGTCACCGCGTTGGAGACGTCACCGGTGCCGGCCTCACCCTTGGAGCGGATCATCGCCGCACCCTCGTTGATGCGGCGCAGGGCCTCACCGAGGTTGGTGGCACCGCAGACGAAGGGGACGGTGAAACCGAACTTGTCGATGTGGTTGGAGTAGTCGGCCGGGGTGAGAACCTCGGACTCGTCGATGAAGTCCACACCGAGACTCTGCAGGACCTGGGCCTCGACGAAGTGGCCGATGCGGGCCTTGGCCATGACGGGGATGGAGACGGCGTCTATGATTCCCTCGATCATGTCCGGGTCCGACATACGCGAGACTCCGCCTTCGGCGCGGATGTCGGCGGGAACCCGCTCGAGGGCCATGACGGCGGTGGCGCCGGCGTCCTCGGCGATCTTGGCCTGCTCGGGGGTGACGACGTCCATGATGACGCCGCCCTTGAGCATGTCTGCCAGGCCGCGCTTGACGCGCCCGGTGCCGGTGGTCGGGGTGTTCTCACTCATCGGTGATCCTCACTGGTGGTCGGCGGCTGTCGACGACAGCCGCCGACAGTCGGTAATTGTCCTAGGACAGTGTAATGGCATAGGACAAAAAGCGGAACCGCCGGGGCTCCGCTACTGTGTCCCGTCACCACCGGACATCGCATCGTAGTAGGCCGGCAGCGGCGCCGACCCCGCCAACCGGAACATCCGCACCACCGGACGCGACCGGAGACCGAGGGTGTCCCCCACCGCATCGTTGTAGAACCGGGCCGCCAGATCGACCTTGGTGGACGCCTCGACGAACGCCGGGTTCGTGCGTTCTCCGACAGTCAGGGTGCGCACCAGCGCATTCTCCGCGTCAGAACGCGCCCCCATCTCCTCGGCGCGCAGCGCGACCCCGCCCGCCCGGGCGGCGGCCTGCTGCAGGTCGGGGCGAAGCACACCGATGACCGCGCCCCTGGCCTGCAACGCGCCCTCCAGGTTCAGTCGGGCGGAATCGGTGCGGATGTGCAGCCGGTTCAGTCGGGACGCCGTCCCGGACAACCAGATGCCGAGCACCGCGACCACCGCGACGAGGAGGACCACGACCAGCAGCCAGACAGGGATCATGAGGGAACCACCTTCCGACCGGGTGTGACCACGGTCTCGTACACCTGCTCCACCCGGGTCGTCACCGTCTCCCAGTCGAAGTCGCGGGAGCGTTCGTCCCCCCGGGCCACCAGGTCGCGGCGTCCCGCGTCATCGGTGAGCAGCTCCACCGCGACACGCGCGAGGTCCCGGGCGGACCCGTTGGCGAACAACCGTCCCGCCCGGCCGTGGTCGGTGACCGCGGCAAAGGCCGGGATGTCACTGGCGATCACCGCTGCTCCCGCAGCCATTGCCTCCACCAGGACTATGCCGAAACTCTCCCCGCCGGTGTTCGGTGCGACGTAGACGTCGGACGCCGCCAGCGCCGCAGCCTTGTCCCCGTCGCTGACCCTGCCGAGTATGCGGACCGAGGGCCGTTCCGCCGTCACATCCCCGGCGTCGCCGACTCCGTCGACCCAACTGATCCTGGCGCGACGCAGCATCTGGTGCAGCTCCGAGACGTCACCACCACCTGCGACGACAACCTCCAGGTCCGGGACCTCCGCGAGAATCGCCGGCAGTGCCCTGAGCAGCAACGGGAACCCCTTTCGGGTCTCCTCGAAACGACCGAGGAACATCAGCCGGGGGCGGTCGGTCGCCAGACCGGGCAACGGGGCTGCCCGCCGGTAGTTGGCGGTGTCCACACCGTTGGGGATGAGCACGGGATCACCGGAGAGCATCTCCACCTGCCAGCGCCTGGCCTCCTCCGACACCGCGATGCCGGCGTGGATCTTCTCCAGGAAGGGACGCAGCACCGGCAGAAAGACCCGGAGAACCTTCGACTCACTCGCGGAGGCGTGGTATGTCGCCACCAGTGGACCGTTCGCCTGTGCGAGGGTGATCATCGAGTAGCTCGGAGAGTTCGGCTCGTGGATGTGCACCAGGTCGAAATCGTGCTCACCGATCCACCGGCGCAGATGACGCCAGGTCCTCGGCCCGAAGGCGAGCCTGGCGACGGACCCGTTGTAGGGGATGGAGACCACACCGGTCCCGACCTCCACGAAATCCGGGACGTCGGCGTCCTCGCTGCCGGGGCCGATGAGGCTCACCTCGTGACCACGCCGCCGCAGTTCCTCACAGAGTTCGATGGCGTGGACCTGCACACCCCCGGGCTCGTCGAAGGAGTAGGGGCAGACCATTCCGATCTTCACCGGGTTCAGCCCTCCAGACCCAGGCGACGTCGCCTCGCCTCGGAGAGATCATCGAACCACAGCGGCTGGAGCATGTGCCAGTCCGCGGGATGGGCGGCGATGTTCGCGGCGAAGGCGTCCGCCTGCTCCTGCACCATGGCCTCGAGTGACTGGGAGGCGTCGATCTCCTCCTGGATCGTGAGACCCCAGCCACCGTCGGTGAACCAGCAGTGCACCGGCATCAGTGCGGCACCGGTCTCCTGCGCAAGGCGGGACGCCCCGGCCGGCATGCTGGTCCGTTCACCGAAGAAGTCGACCTCGACACCCTTTCCGGACAGGTCCCGTTCCCCCAGCAGACACACCGTGCCGCCGGCCCGGAGCACCTTCTTCATATGGCCGAAAGGCGGCTCCTCACCGCCGGACAGGGCGAGCACCTCGAAACCGAGCGACTCCCGGAACTCGACGAACGCCTCGAAGAGACTCTCGGGTCTCAGGCGCTCGGCGACGGTGGTGAACTGCCCGAAGGTGTTCACCAGCCACATGCCCGCCATATCCCAGTTGCCGGAGTGCGGCAACACCAGAACCACGCCCCGCCCCCGTTCCCGGGCCACCGTGTAACGGTCCATGTCGGCGTCCGACAGACCGGCCCTGACCCGCGAGGCGAGTTCCGGCCCGGCGATACTCGGCAGCCGGAACGCCTCCGACCAGTAGCGCATGTAGGATCTCATGGAGTCCCTGACCAGTGCGCGGGTGACGTTGGCGTCCCCGACGACCCGGCCGAGATTGGCGCGGAGCTGCTCTGGCCCGGTGCCGTGACCGGAGGCGATGTCCGCGATCCGGTCGAAGAGGCGTGCGGCGAGTGGTGCTGGGATACGCCGCACGAGCGCCCAGCCGGCCCGGTATGCCAGGGAACTGAGCTGTTCAGACAGGGGGGGACGGGATGCCGTCTCGATCACGTGGATTCTCCTCTGGCGTTAGACGGTGTCGGTGTCCGGGAAGTTCTTCGCCCCGGTCGGAGCCGCGATAGTCTCGCCTGCCAGATCGGACCGGGCGACGATGACCAGC
The DNA here is from genome assembly GCF_902782855.1 of uncultured Corynebacterium sp. Taxonomy (GTDB): domain Bacteria; phylum Actinomycetota; class Actinomycetes; order Mycobacteriales; family Mycobacteriaceae; genus Corynebacterium. The sequence continues at coordinate 1,141 of NZ_CACZOO010000330.1, read as the reverse complement.
CGTTCGATGACGGTGTACACCGATCCCACCGCCAGGACGACGAGTCCGCCGCCGAGGATGTACGGAACCCCCAGGCCGGAGAGTCCCAGACAGACCAGGCCGATGATGAGGCGTTCGGGGCGCTCGATGAGGCCACCGTCGACCTTGATGCCGGCGGCCTCGGCGCGGGCCTTGACGTAGGAGGTCACCTGGCTGGCGATCATGATGATCAGTGCGCAGGCGAACAGTCCCCTGTAGGGTTCGTGCTCGCCCTGGAAGGCCATCCACCAGGCGATCGACCCGAACAGGACGCCGTCGGTGATGCGGTCACAGGTGGCGTCCAGTGTGGCGCCGAAGCGCGTGCCGCCGCCCCTCATCCGGGCCATCGTTCCGTCGATCATGTCGCTGGCGACCGCCACACCGAGGAGTACCGCGGCAAGGAAATGCCAGCCGGTGGGGATGAGCGCGACCGACAGGACGACGGCCACCGCGGTCGAGGTGATCGTCACCGCGTTCGGTGACACCCCCCACGAGACCAGTCGCCGGGCGATGGGTTCGACCACCACCGCCGCGGGACGCCGTCCTCGCACACTGAGCATTACTCTGTCTCCTCTGTACCGTCTTCTACGTCGTCACAGCCCTGCCACGCCGACGCCAACAGGTCCCTGGTCCGTGACAACGCCTGGACCAGGACCTTGGTCCCGTCAATCACCGTCATGAAGTTCGCGTCTCCGGTCCACCGTGGCACGATGTGCTGGTGGAGGTGGTTCGGCACCGATCCGCCTGAGGCGCGTCCCAGGTTCATGCCGATGTTCACCGCGTCAGGATTCGACACCCGCCGCAGCACCCGCACCGCCTTCTTGGTGAAGTCGGAGAACTCCGCGGTCTCCGATTCCGTCAGATCCTCGTAGGACGCGACCGGACGGTACGGGATAACCATCATGTGCCCAGGATTGTACGGGTAGAGGTTCAGAATGCAGAACACCTCACGCCCGCGCGCCACGATCAGCCCGTCCTCGTCCGATCCGGCGGGGAGGTCAACGAAGGGATCCTCGGGCTTCCTGGTCTTCGTGACATAGAGCGACCGGTAGGGGGCCCACAGTCTGGTGAGACGGTCATCGACCCCGGCTCCGGTGTCGGTCACCGGTTCCTCAGCGGAGTG
>NZ_CACZOO010000329.1 GCF_902782855.1 uncultured Corynebacterium sp. | reverse complement strand
TGTGTGACTTCACCAGGTCGGCGATGAGCTGGCTTCCCTTGTCCGAGGGGTGGAACAGGAAGTTGTAGTTCGGGGTGGTGGTGTCCACCAGCCCGGCGACGTACCGCTCGGAGTCCGGCGTGGAGCAGGTCGAGTGCATCGCAGACGGGCCCTTGACATCCACGAACGTCGCCCCGATCTCGGCGGCGGCGTCCCGCTGGGTGTCCGCCAGCCAGTTCTCCACCGAGGTCAGCACCGGCACCGGCAGGCCCAGCGGAAATTCTGGGATCACGTTCAGCGGGCAGACCATGTTGTTGCTGCTGATCGACAGCATGCCCGGCATCACGATGTTCGCATTCGGGGCATAGGCGTGGATCTTGTCCGCGATCTGGTGCATGTCGCGGATGTAGGTGGACCGCACGACGCCCGGGTCCAGGAAGTTGTTTCCGTCATGGAAGTAGCCCCACGGTCCGTAGTTGTTCATGCCCACGGCGACGGCCACGGTGCCGGTCGCGCCGGTCAGCGCACCGGCGTTCCTGGCGTCCTCGATGCGGTTGAGGACGTCACCGGTGGTGTTGCCGTTGCAGGACCAGTCGTGCAGTACGCGACCGGTCGCGGCGGCCAGCTTCCGCGGCCAGTTGTTCGGGGCCTGCACGCAGCCTCCGGTGCGCGGGTAGTTGTCGTCGGGGGCGAGTCCGTAGGTCACCCAGAAGTCCGGGTTGGAGGCGTAGGAGTCGCCGAAGACGGTGAGTTCGCCCGGGTTCGCCTCGGCGGTCGGGGTGGCGTCATCCGACACCGCGAGTCCGCCGGCGATCAGGGCTGCCGCGGAGACGGTGGCGACCACCGCTCCGGTGATCCGTCGCCGGATCCGTGAAGCGGGACTGTCGGTCTGGTGGCGCGCGCGCATGGAAGCCTCTCTCGAAATGTCAGTTCAACTCCCCACACCATCGCACATTCATCCCGGAAAGTTACCTCGCTTCATGAAAAAGCTGGCCAGCGCACAGATCGTGGGGCGGTCAGGTGTCGTCAAGATCACCCCTGCACGATGTGCGTTCCACTTGTGGAGGGTCCCCTCACCCCATAAGTTATGTTCTTATGCGCCTTCTCCCGAACCACCGCCGTGTCACGGCCGCTGCCGCTGCCGCCCTCGTCACGGGTGCCGGTCTGCTGACCGCCCCCGCAGCCGGGGCATTCAGTGTCTCCCTCGGCCCCGTGGCCACGCCGGTCCTCCCGCGGTGCGAGCCGAACATCGTCGTCATCGTCCCCGGTGGCGCGAACTCGGTGGCGGGAATCCCGGACAACGTCCCCGTCGGTGGCTACACCGCAGACCTCGGTGCACGCATCGACCAGTTCGGCCACGCCACCAGCCGCACGGTCTCCTACGACTCCGGGGCCTTCGTCGCCCGTGACTACCGTGGCGTCGCCGCCGACGCCACCAACCGGACCCGTGATCTCGTCCGGTCCACCGCCGTCGAGTGCCCGGGCGCGAAGATCAGTCTCTACGGCTACTCCCTCGGGGCGGATGCGGCGGCCCACGTCGCGGCGGAGATCGGTCAGGGTGACGGCCCGGTCGCCGCCGACCGCTTCGGCTCCGGCGTTTTCCAGGCCAACCCCTACCGCGGTGCGGCGACGGCGCAGGGGGGCACCGCACGGCCGGGCACCGGTATCCTCGGCGATCTCTCCGGCAGCTACGGTGTGGTCGGTGACCGGATCATGGACGTCTGCGACAACGGCGACTTCACCTGTGATTCCGACACCTGGACCGGTGACGTCCGCGCCAACCGGGACGCCTTCCTCGGTGTCTCGGCACGGGCCGGCTACGGGGCCCTGGCCACGATCCCTGGTGACCAGCGCAGCGCCCTGGCCCTCGAGACGTTGATCGGTGTCCTGCCGGGTACCTGGCTGCACACCAACAGCTACTCCGCCACGGGCAGCTTCTCCCGTGGCGAGGGCTTCCTCCGCGGCCATATGGGCTGACCGTCGCGTCGTCGCAGCCACAGCGCCACCGAGCCGGCGATCAGTATGAACACCGCACCCTGCCACGTGTACCAGGTGGCGAGGAGCTTCCCCTGCCCCTGCATCCACCAGTACGTCAGTGTGAACCAGAAGGTGGTGCTGACGTAGGGCAGCATGACGGCGACCACCACCGTCGCCCCCAGGAGGACGCCGACCTGCGGTACCCACCACCGACTGTTCCCGCGGTGCCGGGCGACCTGTTCGGTCGCACGCACCGTGAGGTCCACCAGGCACAGTGCCAGCGGCACCAGCCACACCCAGTGGTGGTGCCAGGAGAAGGGTGACACCAGACAGGCGGTGACCCCGCCGAGTGCCATGACCAGGGCGTCGTTGCCGCGGCGGTGCGCCTCGACGACTGCCGCGGCGGCGGCTGCGAGGACGATGACCACCATCGCCGCCCACAGTGCGGTGGCGTCGGTTCCCTCGTGCCCGAGCCAGCGGACGGCCATCGCCTTGAGGGACTGGGCCCCGGGGTTGTCGAGGGTGCCGATCCGGGAGTCGTCGAACAGGGCGGAGGTCCAGAATCTGGTGGCGTCCGGCACCATGACCAGGCCGACGACGACGGTGGCCAGGAAGGTGCCCGTGGCGACCGCGGCGTCGCGGAAGCGTCGCTGCAGCAGCATCACCGCGATGAAGAAGGCGGGGGTGAGCTTCAACCCGGCGGCCAGACCCACGCCGATGCCGGTGAAGCGGTCACGGCGGCGCAGGAAGTCCAGGGAGACCAGCAGCATGAGCACGAGGTTGATCTGGCCGTAGAAGAAGCTCTCCCGGACAGCGGCCAGTGACATCGCACCGACAGCGGCGAGGACGCCCAGGGTGGCGGTGCCGGCGTCCAACCGCCACCCGCGCTGGACGAGGACGCCGATGGTGACGGCGATGAGGCATCCGGCGCAGACCATCGCCCAGAGGATCGCCGCGTCCTGCGGGGGGAACAGCGGGAGGACGCGGAACGCTGCGGCGGCGAAGGGAGGGTAGGTGAAGGGCAGGAAGCCCCACAGTCCGCCGTCGTAGACGCCGAGGCCGTTGTTGAGGTGCTCCCCGGCGGTGTAGTAGACCATGAAGTCCGGGGAGAGCTGGAAGAGGTTGAGCCCCTTCTCGCCGAAGATGAAGGGGTTGGTGTCCCGTCTGAGGACGACCAGCGCCAGGATTCCGAGGACACCCCAGAGAGCTGCCCGCGGTCGGGGGGTGGGCTGTGGGACGCCGCCAGGGGTTTCGGTCAGTGACATGTTCCCCACAACTACCAGTGGGCTCCGTGGAATCCGGTGAGGCGGCGCCGTCGGGGGTGAACTCTCTGGGGGTCAGTTCACCCGCGACGGTCGGACCGTCAGTTCACCCGCTGCCCGTTCTTCTCCTCGTACTCGGCCCAGGCTTCATCGCGCAGCACGTTCTTGCGCACCTTGCCGGTGGAGGTGCGTGGCAGTTCGTCGAGGACCCGGTAGTCACGGGGGACCTTGTAGCCGGCGATGAGTCCGCGGCAGTGGTCGATGACGGAGTTCTCGACCTGCTCGCCGGGTTCCACGCCGTCGGTGAGGACGACGTAGGCGCGCAGGCGCTCGCCCCATTTCTCGTCGGGGGCGCCGACGATCGCGACATCGGCGATGGCGGGGTGGCTGATGACCGCCTGCTCGACTTCGATGGTGGAGATGTTCTCGCCGCCGGAGATCACCACGTCCTTGGACCGGTCAAGGATCTGGATGTAGCCGTCGGGGTGCTTGACCGCGAGATCGCCGGTGTGGAACCAGCCACCGACGAAGGCTTCGGCGGTGGCGTCCGGATTGTGGAAGTACTCCTTCATCACGCCGTTGCCGCCGAGTACGATCTCGCCCATGGTCCGGCCGTCGGCCGGAACGTCGTGGAGTACGGAGTCTGACGGGGCGCCGACGGGGATGACCTCGACGACGCGGGCGTCGGAGCTGGTGATCATCGGGACGCCCTGCCGTGCCTTGAGCTTCGCCCGGCCCGCCACCGGCAGGTCGGCCCACTCCGGCTGTGGTTCGCACACCGTGTAGGGGCCGTAGCTCTCGGTGAGTCCGTAGACCTGGGTGATGACGATGCCGAGGGTCTCGCAGGCCTCGATGACGGTCGGGCTGGGCGGGGCGCCTGCTGTGACGACGGAGAGACCGTCGATCTCGTGGGCGTTGCTGTCGCCGACGAGGGTGGTGAGGACGGCCGGGGCGCCGCACAGTGCGGTCACGCCTTCGTCATCGATGAGCTGCCACATCTCCGGTCCGCGTACGGCGCGCAGTGCGACCTGGGTGGCGGCGACGGCCATGGCGGCCCAGCCGGTGCACCAGCCGGAGCAGTGGAACATCGGCAGCGTCCACAGGTAGACCGTGTTCCGGTTGAAGCTCTGGGTGGTGATCTCACCGAGGGCGTTGAGGTAGGCGCCGCGGTGGGTGTACACCACGCCCTTGGGGCGTCCCGTCGTCCCTGAGGTGTAGTTGATGGCGATGGGGGTGGTCTCGTCGGCCACGCTGAAGGGGAAGGTGGTGTCATCGTCCGGTTCGCCCTCGTGGTGGACGCCCTCGGCGAGGAACTCGTCGACGGTGGTGACGACACCGGAGTCCGGGAACCTCGGCTGCGGCTGGGTGCCGTCGGCGTCATGTATGAGCACGAAGGAGTCGACGATTCCGGCGGAGCCGAGGGTGCGGCGGGACGCGAGGATGAGGTCCTGCTCGCCGAAGAGGATGCTGATGCCGGCGTGGTCGCAGATGTAGCGCACCTCGGCGGGCGCGAGGCGCGTGTTGATCGCCACGAGGACTCCGCCGGCCAGCGGGACGGCGAACTGGGCGAGGAGGGCCTCGTAGCTGTTGGACGCCAGCATGCCGACCCGTTCACCCGGGCGCATCCCCCGACGACGCAGTGCGCGTGCCATGAGCAGGGCGTCCTTCCGCATGGCGGCGAAGGTGACGCGGCGCGGGCCGTCGATGCAGGCAGTCTTGCCGGGGTGGACGTCGGCGGACCGTTCAAGGAACCGGAGCGGGGTGAGCGGAACGTCGAGCCCGCTGCGGGGCGGTGCGGGGGGCACGGTCGCGGGGGTGGTGGGGTAGTCGGTGGTCATGGGTGGAGGGTCCTCCTCGGTGGGACTGCGTGGTCCGCCGGCCCGGCGTACCGCACAAGGGTTGACTGCAGGGCGACGTCGAGACTGGCTGTGATGCCAATCACCTTGAGAGAAAAACTATATCAGCCCCTGAAGCGGGGGTGGTGGTCCCGGCGCGATGCAGCTATGTAGTCTCTCAGTCAACGGCGAAAGGAGCTCATGTGACGGAGAACGCACGCGGACGGTCCCGGCAGGTTTACGACCGGGAGACGGTCCTGCGCCGATGTGTCGAGGTGTTCATCGAGCATGGTTACGAGGCGACCAGTGTCGGCATGCTCTCGAAGAGCCTGGGGATCTCGAAGTCGGGGATCTACCATCACGTGACCTCGAAAGAGGAGATCCTGGAGGTCGCCTCCGACCGTGCCCTCACGGCACTGGAGGCGGTCCGCGCGACGTGTGAGACCATGGACGGCACCTGGGGGCAGCGGTTGGAGTACCTGCTCCGGGAGACCGTGCGGCTGGCGGTCGAGGACCGTGCCTATGTGACACTGCTGCTGCGGTTGCGCGGTAATTCGCCGGTGGAGCTGGCGGCCATGGGGAGACGACGCGAGTTGACCCGGTACGTCGAGGGGTTGATGACGCATGCACAGGACGCGGGGGAGATCTCGGCGCATCTCAATCCGCAGCTCCAGGCGCGGTTGGTGCTGGGTATGGCCAACTCGGTGGTCGAGTGGTTCACCCCTGGTGGGCGTATCGGGGTGGGGGAGTTGCAGGACAACGTCGTGGATGTGGTGTTCCGGGGTGTGGCCGGGGACCCTGTGTCTTCCTGACCTGCTGTTTCTTTTACGAACGTGACACCACACACATTTGCTGTACGATACAGGTCACCCCACAAACCGACCGACCGTTCAGTCGGTCGACTGCGAAAGTGATGGTGACACCATGACAGCGTTATTGACGAACTACACCGTCGGCGGCGGGCCTGGAAAGGGACCGTCGCTCGGTATCGAATACGCGTCGCGCGACGAGATCACGGCCCTGCAGATCGAGCGGGCGAAGAACACCCTCCGCCACGTCTACTTCAACGTCCCGCATTACCGGCGGGCCTTCGACCAGCTCGGCGTCCACCCCGACGACCTCCACGACATGGCGGACCTCGCCAGGTTCCCGATGACGGAGAAGGAGGATCTCCGGCAGAACTACCCCTTCGGCATGTTCGCCGTGCCACAGTCGCAGATCGCCCGCGTCCACGCGTCCTCCGGCACCACCGGCCTGCCGACCGTCGTCGGCTACACCCACCGGGACATCGAGACCTGGTCCGAACTTGTCGCCCGCTCACTGCGCGCCGGAGGGATGCGTCCCGGAGACCGGATCCATGTGGCCTTCGGCTACGGACTGTTCACCGGTGGGCTCGGCGTCCACTACGGCGTCGAGAAGCTCGGCGCGACCGCGATCCCCACGTCCGGCGGTATGACCGAGCGGCAGGTGCAGATCATCCGCGACTTCAGGCCGGACGGCATCATGTGCACGCCGAGTTACATGCTCAACATCGTCGACCGGATGGTCAAGGAGGGCATGGACCCCCGGGACACCTCGATCCGGGCCGGTATCTTCGGCGCCGAACCGTGGACCCACGGCATGCGCGACGAGCTCGAGAACACCATGGGCATCACCGCCACGGACATCTACGGCCTGTCAGAGGTCATGGGCCCGGGCGTAGCGCAGGAGTGCGTCGAGACCAAGGACGGCCTGACGATATGGGAGGACCATTTCTACCCGGAGATCGTCGACCCCGGCACCGGCGAAGCCCTGCCTGACGGCGAGATCGGTGAGCTGGTCATCACCTCGCTGACCAAGGAGGCCTTCCCGGTCATCCGTTACCGCACCCACGATCTCACCCGACTGCTGCCGGGGACGGCCCGCTCGATGCGGCGGATCGACAAGATCCTCGCCCGCAACGACGACATGATCATCCTGCGCGGCGTGAACTGCTTCCCCTCCCAGTTCGAGGAGATCATCACCGGGCACTCCGATCTGCGCGCTCGTTACCAGTGTGTCCTGGACCGGGCCGGGCGCATGGACACGCTCACCATCCGGGTCGAGGCAGTCGAGGGGCTCGCCGCCCGTCACCGGGAGGACGCTGCGGCGTGGCTGGTCCGTGAGATCAAGAACCGCATCGGCATCAGCACGAAGGTGGAGGTGCTCGAGGTGCTCGACACCGGCGACGGTAAGGCGCAGCGTCTCGTCGATAACCGGCCGAAGGACTAGGCCCCGACCCTGAACCGGCGTCGGCTGTGTCTGCTGTGCTTACGGTGCCGGCTGTGCTTACGGTGCCGGCGACGGCGGGCGAGGTGGGGAGGTCATCATGTCCTGAGACATGAACTGTCACCGATGTCCTGAGGTACGCTCCGGGGGCGTCCTTTTCCGTCCTGCTCCCCGGGCATCCGCACCACCCGCGACGTGCCGCGGAACTGGGCGATCACACGCCCGTCCACGCTGAGCTCCACATCGGTGATGCCGTTGCGCCCCCAGGTGTCGCCCTGCACGGCACGGCCGTGCACCCGGTCACCCAGGTGCCCCGGGGCGATGTAGTGCATGGTGTTGAACGCGGCGACGGCTGCCTGGCCACCGGAGTTGCAGGCCCCGGCGAACAGGGAGTCCGCGAAAGCGTAGAGGAACCCGCCGTGGGCGTTGCCGTGGCCGTTGCACATCTCCGGACGCAGCGTGAACTCGCCCTCGCACACCCCCTCCTCAAGCCTGGTGACGGTCAGCCCGAGGAACTGGGAGGCGGCGTCATCGCGGAACATGGCGCGCGCCCACGCGAGTCCGGGGGCCGGGGCCGGTCCCTCGGCGACCCCGGGCACAAGGATCGTGTCCGGGGTCGTCCGCAGGTCGGCGGTCGTTCCGGCGGCTGCCTCAGTCATCGCTTGCCCCAGTTCGCGTAGGTGGTGTTCTCCTTCTCGACGAGGGTGAGCACGTCATAGGACGCCACGATCTCGTCGTTCTGGTTGGTGATCAGCGCATCCCAGCAGACCTCGCCGTAGTCGTCGGTGACGCGCGGGGTGATCCGCTTGGCAGTCAACGTCACCCGGATCGAATCGCCGTAGGTCACCGGGGTGATGAACCGCAGGTTCTCCAGCCCGTAGTTGGCGAGCACAGGTCCAGGTGCCGGCTCGACGAACAGCCCTGCGGCCCAGCTGACCAGCAGGTAGCCGTGGGCGACGCGCCGGGGGAAGAACGGGTTGGCGGTCGCGGCCTCCTCGTCGGTGTGGGCGTAGAACAGGTCGCCGGTGGTCTCGGCGAAGGCCTGGATCTCCTCGATGGTGACTTCACGGGTCTCGGAGACCAGCTGGTCTCCGATGCGCAGCTCCGCCAGGGACCTGCGGAACGGGTGGACGCCCGTCCCCGCCGCAACATCGGCGCGGGTGACGGTGCGGGTCGCAGCACCCCGGACCCACTCGCCGGTGACGGCGGTGAGGTGGTCAGGGGACCCCTGGACGGCGGTGCGCTGCATGAAGTGGTGGATGCCGCGGACGCCGCCGAGTTCCTCGCCACCGCCGGCGCGGCCCGGTCCGCCGTGGACGAGGACGGGCAGCGGGGAACCGTGACCGGTGGAGGTTTTCGCGTCGTCCCGGTCGACGAGGTGGAGCCGGCCGTGCATCGCGGCGATTCCCTTCGCGACGGTGGCGGCGGTGTCCATGTCGTGGGTGACCAGGGACGCGACCAGCGAACCGCGGCCGAGGTTGGCCAGTTCGACGGACTCGGCGACGCCGTTGTCGGCGGCCGTGTCGTCGTAGCCGATGACGGTGACGACCGGGCCGAAGGCCTCGGTGTCGTGGACGGCGGGGGTGCGCGGATCGTCGACGGTGAGGATGGTCGGGGCGAAGAAGGCGCCCGCCTCGTCGCCGACGGGACCGCCGCCGAGACGGACGGTGGCACCGGCGTCGACGATGGCCTTCACGGCGGCGGCGACGTCACGCTGCTGGTCGGTGGAGACCAGGGGGCCCATGGTGGTGCCCTCCGTGCGCGGATCGCCGACGACGACCTTGTCATCGAGCTTGGCGGAGAGTGCCTCGACCACGGCGTCCACCTGTGACGCGGGGACGATCGCGCGGCGCACGGCGGTGCACTTCTGCCCGGCCTTGGCGGTGATCTCGCCGAACAGGACGCGGATGTAGGCGTCGAACTCGGGGGTGTCTTCGGTGGCGTCGGGGGCGAGGATCGCGGCGTTGAGGGAGTCTGCTTCGGCGGCGAACCGCAGGCCCTCGACCTGGACCGCGTCGGAGCCGCGGAGCCGTCGGGCGGTGTCGGCGGATCCGGTGAAGGCGAGGTGGTCACGCTCGTCGAGGTGGGTGATGAGGTCGCGTCCGGCACCGGCGATGATCTGCAGTGACCCTTCGGGTAGCAGGCCGGACCCGACCATGAGACGGACGCACTCCACGGCGACCGGAGAGGTCTGGGTGGCGGGCTTGACGATCGAGGGGACGCCGGCGATGAAGGCGGGGGCGAACTTCTCGAGCATGCCCCAGACGGGGAAGTTGAAGGCGTTGATCTGCGCGGCGACGCCGGTGATCGGGGTCCAGACGTGGCGGGCGACGAAGCTGCCGTCCCGGCTGAGGACCTCGACGGGACCGTCGGGGATGACGTTCGCGTTCGGCATCTCGCGGCGTCCCCTGGAGGAGAAGGCGAAGAGGGTGCCGATGCCGCCGTCGATGTCGATGAGGTTGTCGCGGGAGGTCGTGCCGGTGGCGTAGGAGAGTCCGTAGAGGCCCCCGCGGCGCTCGTTGAGGTGGAGGGCGAGGTTCTTGAGGATCAGTGCGCGCTCGTGGGTGGTGAGTTTCCGCAGGTTGTCCTGGCCGACGGTACGGGCGTGGGTCACGGCGGCCGCGGTGTCGAAGCCGGTGGCTGCGGAGGTCCCGGAGACGGCCCGGGCGGTGACCTGCCCGGTGGAGGCGTCGGTGATGTCGGTGATCTTCGCGCCGGGGGCGTCGGGGTCGGGGGTGATCCAGCGGTCCGTGATGTAGCTGGGGAGGATGTAGCTGGCGAGGTAGCCGGGGTCCGGGGTCGGGGCAGCCATGTCGTCCTTTCTTCGTCTGTGGAGACCGGGTCACCGCAGAAACGGTGACCGAACGGTCGGTCAGTCCATGGTATCGTATCGCACGGAAAAGGAGCGGGGGAGGACATGCGGAACGTGTCGAACATACGGGGCGTGCGGGGCGGGCCCGGCGTGCCGGACACAAATGTAGGATATTTGACCAAGGAGGGTAGTGTGGCCCGCATGTCCAGGATCGAACCAGTACAGACCAGGTCGGAGCTGGTCGCCGACCAGCTCCGCGACCGTATCGCGGCCGGCGAGTTCCCTGTCGGGTCACTCATCCCCACCGAGCGGGAACTCGCCGAGGACACCGGCGTGAGCCGCAACAGTGTCCGTGAGGCCGTCCGCTCCCTCGTCCACGCCGGGATGCTCGCCGCCCGCGCCGGCTACGGCACCTATGTCACCGACACCAGTGACCTGGCCCCCACCCTCGCCCGGCACATCGACCGTGACCGGGAGCAGGATGTGGCGGAGGTCCGGGCGATCCTGGAACGCGAGGGTGCCCGCCTCGCCGCACAGCGCGCCACTCCCGACCAGATCGTGGCCCTGCGTGAGGCCCTCGTCGTGCGTTCGGACGCCGTCGGCTCCGGGGACGCGGACGCCTTCACCACCGCAGACATCGCGTTCCACCGTGCGCTCATGGCGGCGTCCGGCAATGCCCTGCTCGCCGAGCTCTACCGGGGTGTCGGCGGTAACGAACTCGCCCTGGACAACGGCGGGCTGGCCCACGAGACCCCCGGGATGACCGCCGCGCACGAGGCCGTCGTCGACGCCGTGGCGGACCACGCTCCGGATGCTGCCGCGTCCGCCGCCGACCACCTCGTCGCACTCGTGGCGGAGCTGGCATGACGGCCCCGTCGGCCAGCCGGCGCGCGGTCACCCGGCACGTCCCCACCACCCTGACCCTCGCCGGCATCCTGCTCGTCGCCGGTAACCTCCGCACGGCGATCACCACGGTCGGCCCGGTCCTCAACGACATCCGGGACGACCTGGGACTCTCGTCCTCTTCGGCGTCCTTCCTGGTGAGCCTGCCGTTGCTGGCTTTTGCCGTGGTCTCCCCGTTCGTCCCCCGGGTGGCTCTGCGGATGGGCCTGGAACGGACCATCGCCGCCGCGCTCGGTGTCCTCGCCGTCGGTCTCGTCGTTCGGTCGACCCCGCCGACGGTGCTGCTGTGGGTCGGTACGCTGCTCATCGGCGTGGCTATCGCGGTGCTCAACGTGGTGCTGCCGTCCTGGGTGAAGCGTGACTTCCCGACGAGGATCGGCCAGGTCACCGGTGCCTACTCCGCCGTGCAGTCCGGGTTCGCGGCTGTGGCGTCCGGTGTCGCCGTGCCGGTCGCCGGACTCGGAGGCCTGGGGTGGCGACTGCCCCTGGGTATGTGGGCGGGGCTCGCACTGGTGGCGATCGGCGTCCTGCTGCCGATGCTGCGGCACCCCATCGACGCCCCGGTGGGCACGCCGGCGCCGTTGGCGTCCGCCGTGCCCGGGGACGACCGCTCGGCACGCCCCCTGTGGCGCGTTCCGCTGGCCTGGCAGGTCGCCGCCTTCATGGGCCTGCAGTCCACGAACTACTACGTGCTCGTCACCTGGCTGCCGACGATCGAGCAGGACGCCGGCATCAGCGGCGCCACCGCCGGTGTGCACCTCGTGTTGTTCAGTGTCTGCGGCATCGGCGGCAGCGTCGGCTGTTCGGCACTGCTGGCCCGGGTGCGCAACCAGCAGGTGCTCGGCGCGGCGATCGCACTGGTCATGGTGGTGGCGAACATCGGGATTCTCGTGGCCCCGGGGGCGACGGTGGTGTGGGCGTGCATCGGCGGTGTCGGCGGCGGCTCCTCCATCGTCTTCGCCCTGTCGTTGTTCGGGATGCGCGCCAGGTCACACACGACGGCGGCGTCCCTGTCGGGGATGGCGCAGAGTGTGGGGTACGTCCTCGCCGCCGCGGGGCCGGTGGTTCTCGGGGCCTTACATGACGCCACCGGTTCGTGGACACCGCCGTTGGTCGTGCTCATCATCGCTGACATGCTGCTGCTGATCGCCGGACTGCTCGCCGGGCGGGACCGGACGGTCGACTGAGCGCTCACGTCCTCGGCGTTCCTCCGCCAGTGTCGCTATTAGAACCGAGCGTGCAGCAGTGTCGCTACCAGTACCGCCATGCGGAAGTCAGGTACCTGATTACCGCATAACGGTACTGGTGGCAGATGTGCTGCCACCTCGGTACTGGTGGC
>NZ_CACZOO010000328.1 GCF_902782855.1 uncultured Corynebacterium sp. | reverse complement strand
CCGTTGCGCTGACCGCCGCGGCCACCGTTACGGTTGCCGGGGTTGCCGGGGTTGTCGCCGGAGCCGCTGCGTCCGGACTCGGACCGTGACCTGAAGCCACCCATCAGTTCTCTCCCTCATCGCCGGTCGTGGTGTCCACCACGTCGAATGCCGCGTGCCCGTCGGCGAACAGGTCACTGCGGCCGCGTGCCCAGTCCGCCGCCGTCATCATCTTCTTGCCCGGCGGCTGGATCCCGGTGATCTCGAGGACGCCGTCCCCGGTCCCGACGAGCACGCGGGACTTCTCCGCGAGGATCTCCCCGGCGGTCAGCTCCGGCGCCTCCGCACCGTCGACCGGCAGAAGGAGCCCAAGCTTGTGGCGCTCACCGCCCAAGGTGGTCCACGGTCCCGGTGCCGGTGTGTGCGCCCGGGTAACACGCTGGATTTCCACGGCCGGACGGGTCCAGTCGACCTCGGCATCAGCGGTGGTGATCTTCGCGGCGTAGGTCATCCCCTCCGCAGGCTGCGCCACCGGTGTCACGGCACCGGACCCCAGACCGGTCAGCGACTCCGCCAGCAGCACGCGCCCGGAGTAGGTCAGCCGGGTGAGCAGGTCGTCGGCGGTGTCCGTGAGACCGACCGGTTCCTCGACGGTGCCGGTGACCGGACCCGCGTCCAGCTCCGGGACGATACGGAAGGTCGTCGCCCCGGTGAACCGGTCGCCGGCGGCGATGGCTGCCTGCACCGGCGCGGCGCCACGCCACCGTGGCAGCAGGGAGAAGTGCAGGTTGATCCAGCCGTGGCGGAAGATGTCGAGAACGTCGGCCGGCAGGATCTGCCCGTAGGCGACCACCGCCACGGCCTCGACGCCGTCGGCGGCGTAGCCGCGCAGGACCTCACGGACCTCCGCCGCGTCCTCCGCGGACCCCTTGAGTGACGGCCACTTGTGCACCGGGACTTCGGCGGCCTCAGCCACCTGGGCGACCTTCGAGGGGTGCAGGGTGCGGCCCCGGCCCCGCTTCGCGTCGGGCTGGGTGAGCACGGCGACGACCTCGTGACCGGACTCCTCCAGCAGGTACTGCAACGTCACGGCGGCGGGCTCGGGGGTCCCGGCGAACAGGATTCTCATCGGTTGAACCACTCGCTTCCCCGGATCTCCGCCATGACCTCGCGGCGCGCCGCCGGTTCCATGCGCTGGAAGTACATCACCCCGTCGAGGTGGTCGGTCTCGTGCTGGACGCAGCGGGCCAGCAGTCCGGTGACCTCCCGGTCCACCTCCTCGCCGTCGACGGTGACGCCGGTGACGTGGACCGTCTCGGCACGGGTGACGTCTCCACCTGCGTCCGGCACCGACAGGCACCCCTCCCTGCCGGTCTGGGTCTCCTCGCCGACTGCCTCCCAGACCGGGTTCACGATGTTGCCCCGGTCGCCGTGGCAGTCGTAGACGAAGACGCGCCTGGTCACGCCGACCTGGTTGGCGGCCAGACCGACACCACCGGCGGCGTCCATCGTCTCGTACATGTCCTCGACGAGGGTGCGCAGGGTGGGATCGGTCGGGTCGTCGACAGGCTCGGCGACGGTACGCAGCACCGGGTCACCGAACAGTCGGATGTCAAGGGCAGTCATGGCTGCCCAGTCTATCCCACCCGCACCGGGTCGATGACGACGCGCAGGGGTCCGGTGAGACGCCGGGTGGCCCGCACGGATCTCGCGGCGCGCAGTGCCGCGCCGAGCAGCACCGCGGCGTCCTCACCGCCGGCGGTCCGTCGCGGGGTCCGGAGGATCAGCCGGCGTGCCAGGTGCAGTTCAGACTCGCCGAGCCCGGCCGGTGGCCGTACCCCCGGCGGCAGGTCCACAGGCCCGAGAAGCTCCAGGTCGAGTTCGTCGGGGACGACGAGCACCTCCTGGAGCTCACGGACGGTCTCCGCGGTGCCGTCGACGGCGACGAGGACGGTGGCCGGCGGGAATCCGGCGGAACGGCGCTGCTCCAGCTCGTCAGCCGCAGCCCCCTCCGGGTCCCAGCGGATCAGCGCCTGAGCCTCGGGCAGGTCGGTACGGGCGACGAGCAGCACCTGGCCACCCTGTGACCGCGGAACCACCAGGCAGGACGCCTCCATCCACTGTCGCAGCGCGCTTTCGGACGCCCGCAGGTCGGCACGGCCCAGGGTGAGCCACGGGTCCAGCAGGACCGCGGCACCGTAGCCGGTCGCCGCGACGGGTTCCGCCCCCGGGGTGGCCACCACGATGCGCGGCCCGGCCGGGACAGTGTCCTTCACCTGGGATCCCCCGGAGACCACCACCGGCACCCCGGGGAACGCCCGACCGAGTTCCTCAGCGGTGCGGTCGGAGCCGATCACGGTCATCCGCACCGCATGGCCGCCACAACTCTGGCAGGTGAACCGGCTCTCCGTGGCGCCGCACCACCGGCACCGGGGTTCGGCGGTGCCGGTGTCCCGGTCACCGGGCGGCAGTTCCAGTGGCCCGTTGCACCGTCGGCACCGCGCCGGCGTCCGGCAGTCCCGGCAGGCCAGCGGCGGCGCATAGCCCCGCCGCGGCACCTGAACCAGGGCGGGTAACCCCTGGTCCGCCGCTGAGCGGATCGACCTGTAGCCGGCGGTCGGGATACGGGTGAAGGACTGGTGTGCGTCATGATTGTCGTCGAGAGCGTGGATCCACGGCATCCGGTCACGCAGCACGCCCGGGTCGGCGCGCAGAGTCGGGCAGAACCCGTCCTCGACCCACTGCTGGACCTCGGCGCTACGGTGCGCGCCACCGACGATGAAGCCGAATCCCTCCTGCTCCGCCCGCAGTTTCAGGACGTCGCGGGCATGGAGGTACGGGGCCCGGGGGTCGACGAGCGAGTCATCGGCCTCGCCGGTGAGCATGACCAGTCTCAGTCCCGGTACCGGGACGGTGGCCGCCGAACGGGTGCCGACGACCACTCTGCCCTGCCCTGCCAGAACCGCGAGATAGCGTCGGTAGCGGGCGGCCGGTCCGACTGCGGCGGTCAGTTCGGTGATCTGCGCCGCCGACAAGAACCGGCGCAACGCCGCAGTGAGCCGGTCCACGTCACGTTGATCGGGCACGATGAGCAGCACCCCGCCCCCGGACCAGGCGACGGTGGCCGCCATTTCCGCGACACGCGCGGCCCAGTCCTCCCCCGGTGTCCACAGCCAGGACGCCCGGGCGACGCGGCCGGCCAGTACGGCCTCCAGGAGACTGTCGGCGTGCCGGTAGGCGGCCCAGCCGGACAGGGCCGCGTCACGGGCGCCCGCGGTGAGATCCGCCACCGGTTCCAGCGCACCGTAGAGCCCGGGCCAGTCCACTCCGTTGCCGAACAGGCCGGCCTTCTCCGCGCTGGCGTGCCGGGAGGGCACCGCGGCACGCAGGATATCTGACCGGGCCCCGCCGTACCGGTCGGCGAGCAGGTTGACCAGGTTCCACAGTCCCGGTGGCACGACGACCTCCGGACTGATGACACGCTGCAGCGCACTCAGCCGGCCCTCGTGGTCGGT
The DNA here is from genome assembly GCF_902782855.1 of uncultured Corynebacterium sp. Lineage (GTDB taxonomy): Bacteria > Actinomycetota > Actinomycetes > Mycobacteriales > Mycobacteriaceae > Corynebacterium. The sequence continues at coordinate 16,248 of NZ_CACZOO010000328.1, read as the reverse complement.
GCCGCGTCGCCGCTCGATGACGACGGCGTCCACCAGGCGGCCGGCGAACCGGACCCGGGCACGGACGCCGGGCCGGGCGGTGGTGTCCAGCTCCTCGGGGACCGAGTAGTCGAAGAGCCGGTCGAGATGCGGCATCCCCAGCAGGGGCAGCACCCGGGCGACGGGCAGGTCCACGGTGGCTACCGGCCGGCGGCGGCCCTGAGATCGTCGACCCGGTCGGTGTGCTCCCACGGCAGGTCGACGTCGGTGCGGCCGAAATGGCCGTAGGCGGCGGTCTGCGCGTAGATCGGGCGCAGCAGGTCCAGCTCACGGATGATCGCGGCGGGGCGGAGGTCGAAGACCTTCTGCACGGCTGCCTGGATCGACTCGTCGGTCTGGCCCTCGGCGGCGGTGCCGAAGGTCTCGACGTAGAGGCCGACCGGCTGGGCCTTACCGATGGCGTAGGCCACCTGGACCTCGGCACGGTGGGCGAGACCGGCGGCGACGATGTTCTTGGCGACCCAGCGCATCGCGTAGGCGGCGGAACGGTCGACCTTGCTGGGATCCTTGCCGGAGAAGGCTCCGCCACCGTGGCGGGCCATTCCCCCGTAGGTGTCGACGATGATCTTGCGGCCGGTGAGACCGGCGTCGCCCATCGGACCACCGAGGATGAAGGAACCCGACGGGTTGATGAGGACCTTGATGTCCTCGGTGACGAAGCGACCCAGGTCGGCGTCTGCGATGACCCAGTCGATGACAAGGGTGCGCAACTGCTCCTCGAGCCACTCCTGGGTCGCCTCCGGGGCATGCTGGGTGGAGATGACGACGGTGTCGAGGCGGACCGGACGGTTGTCGGCGTCGTAGGCGAAGGTGACCTGGGTCTTGCCGTCAGGACGCAGGTTCGGGACGATGCCTTCCTTACGCACCTGGGTGAGGCGACGGGACAGGCGGTGCGCCGTGGAGATGGGCAGCGGCATGAGCTCAGGGGTCTCGTCGGTGGCGTAACCGAACATGAGGCCCTGGTCACCTGCACCCGCCTGGTCGTCGACGTCGCGGGCGTCCCCCTCGACACCGTTACGGTACTCGTGGGAGGTGTCGACGCCGTCACCGATCTCCTGGGACTGCTCACCGATGGCGACGTTGACGCCACAGGTGGAACCGTCGAAGCCGACCTCCGAGGAGGTGAAGCCGATCGACCGGATGGTGTCGCGCACCAGCTGGGGGATCTCGACGTAGGCGTCGGTACGGACCTCACCGGCGACATGCACCTGGCCGGTGGTGACCATCGTCTCCACGGCCACGTGGGACCTGGGGTCCTCGGCGAGCAGGGCGTCGAGGATCGTATCGGAGATCGCGTCACAGATCTTGTCGGGGTGACCTTCAGTCACGGACTCACTGGTGAAAAGGCGGAAAGACACTCGGTGTTCTCTTCCTGTCGGGAGTCGGATAAGACAATTCACACAATATTAGACCAAGCGGTCTACGGAGGGGTGGTCGGGTCGACCATGCCGTCACTCCGGGGCAAAGAGCTCCTCGAGGGCGTCGAGAATGTGGGAGGCGACGACGAGCTTCGACGCCGAAGGCACCTCGGTGACCTCCTCGGCCCCGGGCTGGTCCCCGGGGGTGAGGAGCCAGCCGGCGCTGGCGTCCTGGCCGAAGACGAGTCCCTCCCCCACTGCATTGCACATCAGCAGGTCACAGCCCTTCCTCGCCAGCTTCGCCCGGGCCAGCTCCAGTGGCGTGTGCCCGGGGTCCCCGGTCTCGGCGGCGAATCCGGCGATGAGGAGCTCCTCCGGCAGCTCCCCGGTACGGCGCGACTCGACAAGCCCCCGGAGGATGTCCGGGTTCTCGGCGAGGGTGAGGGTCGACAGGTCGGCGTCACCGCCTTTCTTCAGCTTCGCATCGGCGGTCGCCGCCGGCCGGAAGTCGGCGACGGCCGCGGACATGATGACCGCGTCGGAGGAAGCCGCCAGCTCCACCACCGCCCGCTGCATGTCCCGGGCGGTCCTCACCCTGGTGACATGCGCCCCGGACGGCTCCGGGAGATCGTCGGTGTACCCCGCGACGAGTTCGACGCGGGCACCCCGCTGCACCGCGACATCGGCAAGTGCGAACCCCTGGCGTCCGGACGAGGCGTTGCCGAGGAACCGCACCGGGTCCAGCGGCTCATGGGTGCCACCGGCGGTGATGAGGATGCGTCTGCCGGTCAGGGAACGCCGGAAGATCCCGAAACGGTCGCGGGAGGCCAGTGCCAGCGAGGCGATGTGCTCCGGCTCAGGCAGTCGACCCGGGCCGGAGTCAGGGCCGGTGAGACGGCCGTGGGCGGGGTCGAGGACCACAGTTCCCCGGCGCCGCAGCGCCTCCACGTTCTCGCGGGTCGCCGGGTGCGCCCACATCTCGGTGTGCATCGCCGGGGCGAGGACGACCGGGCAGGTGGCGACGAGACAGCTCGCGGTGAGCAGGTCATCCGCCCTGCCGTGGGCCAGCCGGGCGAGCAGATCGGCAGTGGCCGGGGCGATGACGACCAGGTCCGCCTCCTGACCGAGCCGGACATGCCGCACCTCGTCGACACTGTCGAAGACGGTGGTGGACACCGGGTTGCCGGACAGCGCCTCGAAAGTGGCCGCCCCGACAAAGCGGAGTGCGGACTCCGTGGGGATCACGTGGACCTCGTGCCCGCCCCTGGTGAAGGCGCGGATGAGGGCGCAGGCCTTGTAGGCGGCGATTCCGCCACCGACCCCCACGAGGATCCGGAGACCACCCTCCCCCGGTGATGCAGGTGGTGCAGAGTTGTTCACGGAATCATTCACGGTCAACCAGCCTAGCCCAGAACGCCCGGGTGGGGATGCACCGCACCCGCTCCGCAGAGGCCCGCAGAGGCCCTGCGAGCACCCGGGACGAGACGACAACCGCCCGCCCTACCTGGTGCGGCAGGGCGGGCGGTCATGGGCGTCCTTCAACGGGGACGCGGCACGGTCAGGGGATCAGCCCTCGGTGTGCTCCAGGAGATCGGCGTCGATCTCGCGCAGTGCGATCGACAGCGGCTTCTCCTTGTTCTCCGGTGCGACGAGGGGTCCGACGAACTCGAAGACGCCCTCGCCCACATTCTGGAAGTAGTTGTTGATCTGACGCGCGCGCTTGGCGGCGAAGATCACCAGAGCGTACTTCGAGGACACCTTGGTCAGAAGGTCGTCGATCGGCGGATTGGTGATGCCGATCGGCGGGTCGAAGACCGTCGAGTTGTCGTTGACGTCCTGAGTATCCACTACGCACCTCATTGCTAGGCGTTGATGCCGCGGCCGGGGGCCGCGGCGGTTTCTGTCTGTTATTCCCGGTCGAGCAGGATGTCGGCGATGGCGCCCACCGCGGCATCCAGATCATCGTTGACGACGACCCGGTCGAACTCACCGGAGGAGTCGAGTTCCTCGCGGGCGGTCTCCAGGCGACGGGCGATGACCTGGTCAGACTCGGTGCCACGGCCGGTGAGACGGGCGACCAGGTCATCCCAGCTCGGCGGAGCCAGGAACACCGTCACCGCCTCCGGAAGGAGCCGTTTGACGTTGCGGGCACCAGCGAGATCAACCTCGACCAGCACGGGGCGCCCCGCAGCGAGAGCCTCCTCCACCGGCCCCCGCGGGGTACCGGACAACTGCAGTCCACCGTGGATCTCCGCCCACTCGAGCATCCGGCCCGCCGCGATGGCGTCCCGGAAGCGGTCGTTGGAGACGTAGTGGTAGTCCACGCCGTCGACCTCACCAGGACGGGGGTCCCGGGTGGTCATCGACACGCTGAAGAACAGGTCCGGCACGGCCTTGCGGAGCCCTTTGACGACAGTCGACTTACCGACCGCCGAAGGACCCGCGAGAACTACCAGCCGGGGTTCCGTCGCGTCTGAGGTCACGGGGCCTACGCCTCGTAGCCGAAGCGCTCCAGCAGGGCGCGACGCTGACGGTCACCGAGACCACGCAGACGGCGGGTCGGGGCGATCTCGAGCTCGGTCATGATCTCCTGGGCCTTGACCTTGCCGACCTTGGGGAGAGCCTCGAGGAGGGCGGAGACCTTCATCTTACCGATGATCGGGTCGGTGTCGGCCTTGGCGAGGACCTCCTTGAGGTTGGTTCCGCCACGCTTCAGCTGTTCCTTCAGCTCGGCGCGGGCCTTACGGGCCTCGGCAGCCTTCTTGAGGGCTTCTGCACGCTGCTCCGGGGTCAACTGGGGAAGGGCCACGGGTTCCTCCGTTATGTCGTAGTTCGTCGAATGATGTCTGTCGGGTGTTTCCCCCGGGATCGGGGAACACGGTCAGCCACCGGATGTCCGGTGACGACAGGTCGGGCGGGCCGCGGGCAGGTCCCTCTCAGGACCGTCACCAGCGGGGGACGCCGTGAAACAACGGGCCAAGTGTAGCGTCCCCACCTGCGGTTGTCGAATACCACCCCAGGTGGAGGCGTCGGATCGACCCCGTGACCGACCCTAGTCCACGAGGGGGTAATCCGCCGCCGATTCGGCCACTGCGGACCGCAGGGCACCGATATCCGGACCTGCGGACAGGATCGACCGCGACATGTTGGGGCTGGCGAGGTTCGCCGCCTTCCCCGCGATACGGGCGATGTCGGCGGCGGTGCCGCCCTGGGCGCCGACACCGGGCATGAGGATCATCCCACCGATGTTGTCCAGGACCGGCGGATCGGTGACCGTCGCACCGACAACGACGCCGACATTGCCGGCCCCGCCGCGGGCGACGTGCGGCGCATTGAGCTCGGCGACCCGGTCCACGACGGTCTGGGCGACGGTCGGTCCACTGCCGGACACGCCGGTGCCCAGCCGTTGGAACTGGGGGCCGGACGGATTCGAGGTCGCCGCAAGGACGATGACCCCTCCGTCGGTGCGCTCCGCCGCGTCCAGCACCGGGTCCAGTGAACCCAGGCCGAGGTACGGGGAGACGGTCACCGCGTCCGAGCGCAGTGGAGAGTCCCCGCCGAGCCAGGCGGTGGCGTACCCGGCCATGGTGGAACCGATGTCGCCACGCTTGGCGTCGGCGATGACCAGCGTGCCCGCAGTCCGGAACGAGGCCAGGGCGTGCTCCAGGACAGCGAAACCAGCGGAACCGAAAGCCTCGTAGAACGCGATCTGCGGTTTGACGACGCACGCCGTGTCAGCGAAGGCCTCCACACAGATCCGCGTGAACTCCGTCAGTCCCGTGGTGTCCACGGGCAGGCCCCAGGCCTCCAGGATCCCGGCATGCGGGTCCATGCCGACGCACAGCCTGCCCAGGGACGCCGCCCGACCGAGATAGCGGTCACCGAAGGTCATGCTTGACGTCCTGGATCGCGCAGACGCCGGTCTCCGAATCCTTCAGCGCCTCGATACCCTGCACCGCGGCGATCGCGCCCTGGACCGTGGTCACGCACGGCACACCCTTGTTCACGGCCGCGGAGCGGATCTCGTAGCCGTCGTCACGGGCGGTGGCGTTGCCGGCCGGGGTGTTGAGGATCATGTCGATCTCGCCACCGGAGATGAGATCGACGATGCGACGCTCATCGGAACCGGCCGGCAGGTCCTCCGTCTGCTTGGCCACCGTGGTGCACCCGATGCCGTTGCGGCGCAGCATCTGGGCGGTACCGCGGGTGGCGACCAGGTCGAAACCGAGGGACGCCAGGCGCTGGATCGGCAGGATCATGGTGCGCTTGTCACGGTTGGCCACGGACACGAAGCAGGTGCCGGTGGTCGGCAGCTTGCCGTAGGCTGCCTCCTGGGACTTCGCGAAGGCGGTGCCGAAGTCGTGGTCGAGGCCCATGACTTCACCGGTGGACTTCATTTCCGGGCTCAGCAGACTGTCGAGCACACGTCCCTCCGGATCCCGGAACCGGTTGAACGGGAGCACCGCCTCCTTCACCGCGATGGGGTGACCCTGCGGCAGGGAACCACCGTCACGGTCGCCGGGGATCATGCCCTCGGCGATGAGCTCGCGGATGGAGGTCCCGGTCATGATGCGCGATGCGGCCTTCGCCAGCGGCACACCGGTGGCCTTGGAGACGAAGGGCACGGTACGGGAGGCCCGCGGATTCGCCTCGATGACGTAGAGCACGTCATCCTTGAGCGCGTACTGGACGTTCATCAGGCCCCTGACACCGATGCCGTGGGCGAGTGCCGCGGTGGAGCGGCGGACCTTCTCGATGTCGGATTCCCCCAGCGTCATCGGGGGAAGTGAACAGGCAGAGTCACCGGAGTGGATACCGGCCTCCTCGATATGCTCCATGACGCCTGCCAGGTAGACTTCGTCGCCGTCGCACAGCGCGTCGACGTCGATCTCGATGGCGTTGTCGAGGAAGCGGTCGACGAGCACCGGATGGTCCGAGGTGATCTCGGTGGTCGCCGTATCATCAAAAAAAAAGCTCGTGGCGGTTCCGAAGGCGGGGGCCGGCAGGTCCGCCCTGGCCAGGACCTTGCCGAACTCGCCACGGTCCTCGGCGAGGTTGATGGCTTCCGGAGAGGTGCCGATGACCGGCACACCGGCATCGGCGAGACGCTGCGCCAGACCCAGCGGGGTCTGCCCACCGAGCTGGACGATCACCCCGGCAACCTCACCGGACTGCGCCTCAGCGTGGTACACCTCCATGACGTCCTCGAAGGTCAGCGGCTCGAAGTAGAGGCGGTCGGCGGTGTCGTAGTCCGTGGAGACGGTCTCCGGGTTGCAGTTGACCATGACGGTCTCGTAACCGACCCGGGACAGCTCGAGTGCGGCGTGGACACAGGAGTAGTCGAACTCGATGCCCTGACCGATGCGGTTCGGGCCGGAGCCGAGGATGAGGACCTTCGGTTTGACGGTCTGCGGCGCGATCTCGGACTCGGCGGCCGGGTCCAGCTCGTAGGTGGAGTAGTGGTACGGGGTCTTCGCCTCAAACTCCGCGGCGCAGGTGTCGACGGTCTTGAACACCGGTCGGATGCCCAGCGACCACCGCAGCGACCGGACCCCGTCCTCGCCGGCGAGCTCGGGACGGACGGTGGCGATCTGGGCGTCGGACAGGCCGAAGAACTTGGCCTCGCGCAGCAGGTCCTCGGACAGGACCGGGGCATCCTCCAGCTCCCGACGGAAATCGACGAGGGCCTTGAGCTCCTCGAGGAACCAGGGGTCGACGCCCTTGGATGCGGTGTGTACCTGGTCGACGGTGGCGCCGAGGCGCAGCGCGAGCTCCATGTCGTACATCCTGCCCTCGGTGGGACGTCCCAGGTCGTCCAGGACGGCGGCGAGGTCGGTGGCACGGTCCCCTGCCAGCTGCTCGTCGGAGATCGTCCAGAAACCGGCGGCCTTGGTCTCCAAAGAACGCAGCACCTTGTTCAGGGCGGAAATGTAGTTACGGGAGACTGCCATGGCCTCACCGACGGACTTCATCGTGGTGGTCAGCGTGTCGTCGGAGCCGGGGAACTTCTCGAAGGCGAAGCGCGGGGCCTTGACGATGACGTAGTCGAGCGTCGGTTCGAAGGCCGCCGGGGTGACCTCGGTGATGTCATTGGTGATCTCGTCGAGGGTGTAGCCGATGGCGAGCTTCGCGGCGATCTTGGCGATCGGGAACCCGGTGGCCTTGGAGGCCAGCGCCGAGGATCTGGACACACGCGGGTTCATCTCGATGGTGATGAGCCGCCCGTCATCCGGGTTGATGGCGAACTGGATGTTGCAGCCGCCGGTGTCGACGCCGACGGCGCGCAGGATGGCCAGCCCCTGGTCACGCATGATCTGGTACTCACGGTCGGTGAGTGTCATCGACGGCGCGACGGTCATCGAATCACCGGTGTGGACGCCCAGGGCGTCGACGTTCTCGATGGAACAGACGACTACGACGTTGTCCGCGGAATCGCGCATGAGCTCGAGCTCGAACTCCTTCCACCCGAGGATGGACTCCTCGATGAGGACGTTGGCTTCCGGGGAGGCCGCCAGGCCGCCACCGGCGATCCGGTCGAGGTCCTCGTAGGTGTAGGCGAGACCGGAGCCGAGACCACCCATGGTGAATGACGGGCGGACGACGACGGGCAGGCCCAGCTCGGCGACGGTGGCGTGGACCTCGTCCATGTCGTGGCACACTGCGGAGCGGGCGGACAGGCCGCCGATGGAGGCGACGATGTCCTTGAACTTCTGCCGGTCCTCGCCGCGCTCGATGGCGTCGATGTCGGCGCCGATCAGTTCGACACCGAACTTCTCGAGGATGCCGAGCCGGTCGAGCTGGATCGCGGCGTTCAGCGCGGTCTGGCCACCGAGGGTGGCGAGTACGGCGTCCACCTTGTGGCCGGCCGCTGCTTCGGCGGCGAAGATCTTCTCGATGTACTCGGGCTGGATCGGCTCGATGTAGGTGTGGTCGGCGAACTCCGGGTCGGTCATGATGGTGGCCGGGTTGGAGTTGATGAGGGTGACCCGCAGGCCCTCCTCCCTGAGGACACGGCAGGCCTGGGTGCCGGAGTAGTCGAACTCGCAGGCCTGACCGATGACGATCGGACCGGAGCCGATGACGAGGATGTGGTTGAGGTCGGTGCGCTTCGGCATTTAGTTGTTCCCTTCCATCAGCTCGATGAACTGGTCGAACAGCGGGTTGGCGTCGTGGGGGCCGGCGGCGGCCTCGGGGTGGTACTGGACGGAGAAGGCCAGACCGTTGTCGAGGGCGACACCCTCGACGCAGTCGTCGTTGAGGCAGGTGTGCGTGACCTGGGCGGTACCGTAGGGAGTGTCGAAGGGTTCACCGGCACGGCCCTTGAGGGCGAACCCGTGGTTCTGGGCGGTGATGTCGATGACGCCGGTGACGTGGTTGATGACCGGAACGTTGATGCCGCGGTGACCGAATTTCAGCTTGTAGGTGTCCATACCGAGTGCACGGCCGAGGATCTGGTTGCCGAAGCAGATCCCGAACAGCGGGATCCTCCTCTCCAGGACGGTCTGCACCTGGGCGACCATGGCGTCGGCGGTGGCGGGGTCCCCGGGTCCGTTGGAGATGAAGACACCGTCGGCGTCATACTCGGCGAGCAGCGGCTCGACGGCGGAGTTCGCCGGGACCACGACGGTACGCACACCACGGGCGGCGAAGTTGCGCGGAGTGTTGGTCTTGATGCCCATGTCGTAGGCGATGACGGTGAACCGCGGCTCCCGGCCCTCGTACTCCCCCGCCGGCTCCACGACGTAAACCTCGTCGGTGGAGACCTCGGCGGCGAGATCGGAACCGGCCATCGACGGCTGACCGTTGACGACGTCGATGAGCTCCTCGACCGGACGGGCGGCGTCCGCCCCGGAGAAGATGCCGGCCTTCACCGAACCCCGGTCACGCAGGTGGCGGACGATCGCCCGGGTGTCGACGCCCTGGATGCCGATGATCCCCTGCTCCGCCATCTCCTCCGCCAACGCGCGGTCGGCGCGCCAGTTGGACACGGTACGCGAGAGGTCACGGATGACCAGGCCGGCGACCCAGATACGGTCGCCGTGGGACTCGCCGTCCTCGTCGTTCCAGCCGGTGTTGCCGATCTGCGGGGCGGTGGCCACGACGATCTGGCGGTGGTAGGAGGGGTCGGTCATGGTCTCCTGGTAACCGGTCATCGCGGTGGTGAACACGGCCTCGCCGAGAGTGGTCCCCAGGGCGCCGAAAGCCCGGCCGCGGAAGACGCGGCCGTCGGCGAGCACGAGGATCGCGGGGGTTCGGGTGGAACTCACGGAATTGCTCTTCTCTGTCGTAGTAGTCATCTAGTCGTTCACTTCTCCGGTCGCCCGGCCGGTGACCGCCTCACCGTCGCGACAGGTGACCCTGCCGCGCAGCAGGGTGGTGGAGACCTTCACCGGCAAAGTCTCCCCCTCGTAGGGGGTGTTGGACGCCTTGGACGCCAGCTCGTGACCGTGGGCGACCCAGCAGGCCCGCGTGTCGACCACGCAGAGGTTCGCCGGCTCGCCGACCGCCACCGGGCGCCCCTGGCCGGGGAGCTTGAGGATCTCGGCGGGACGCTCCGACATCACCTTCGCGACGAAGCGCCAGTCCTGGGCGTCCTCCCCCGCAGGGACGTCGGTGATGAACGTCCGGGCGATGAGTGCCAGCGAGGTTTCCAGGCCGAGCATGCCGGGACGGGCGCGATCGAACTCGCAGCACTTCTCCTCGGAACCGTGCGGCGCGTGGTCGGTGGCGACGCAGTCGATGGTGCCGTCGACCAGCGCAGCGCGCAGCGCGAGGGTGTCGCGGTGTTCGCGCAGCGGCGGATTGACCCGGAAGACGCCGTCATAGGTCTCCAGCTTCTCATCGGTGAGGGTCAGGTGGTGCGGGGTGACCTCGGCGGTCAGCGGAATGCCGTGGTCCTTCGCCCAGCGCAGCAGCTCCACGGTGCCCTCGGTGGAGGCGTGGCAGATGTGGGTGCGTCCACCGTAGTCCCGGGCCAGCAGTGCGTCGCGGATGACGATGGACTCCTCGGCGACCCGCGGCCAGCCGCGCAGGCCGAGACGGGCGGCTGTCTCACCCTCGTGGGCGACCGCCCCCTCGGTGAGGCGGGGTTCCTCGCAGTGCTGGGCGAGCAGGACGTCGAGACCCCTGGAATACTCGACGGCGCGGCGCATGAGCTGCGGGTCGGCGACGCACCTGCCGTCGTCGGAGAACATCCTGACCTTCGCCCCGGAGGCTGCCATCATGCCGAACTCGGTGAGGTCCCTGCCACCCAGCCCCCTGGTGATCGAGCCGACGGGGTGGACGTCGCAGAGGTTGATCTGCTGGCCCTTCATCCACACCATCTCGGCGATGGCCGGATTATCGGTCACCGGGTCGGTGTTCGCCATCGTGAACACCGCGGTGAATCCGCCACGGGCGGCGGCGGCGGACCCCGTGGCGATGGTTTCGGTGTCCTCGCGGCCGGGCTCGCGCAGGTGCACGTGCATGTCGATCAGACCGGGCAGCAGCACCTGGCCGGGCAGGTCGATGATCTCGGCGTCAGCGGAAGGGGTGGCGGTACCGGCGGCGGTGATCCCGGCGATGACACCGTCACGGACCAGGACGTCGGCGGGGTCGCCCTCGCCGTACACCAGGACGCCGCGCAACAGCGTCTCCCCTCTCTCCGGAGCGTGCAGCGTGCCGGTGGCCGGGTAGGTGGCGGCCTCGGAACCATTCACTGCGGTGGTCATTCTGCGACACTTCCTTCTGCTCCGACGAGGAGCGTGAACAGGGCGGCCATGCGGACATGGACGCCGGCGGTGACCTGCTGGAGGACGACTGCGTTCGGGGCGTCCGCCACCGTGTCACTGATCTCCATGCCGCGCAGCATCGGGCCGGGGTGCATGATGATCGCGTGATCGGCGAGCCGGGCGGCGCGGGACTCGGACAGACCGTAGCGGGCCGCGTACTCGCGGTGGGACGGAAAGAACCCGCCGTTCATCCGCTCGGCCTGCACGCGCAGCATCATCACCGCGTCTGCTTTGGCCAGCGCCGCGTCCATGTCCTCGGTGACGGTGATGGAGCCGCACGCACCGGTACCCACGTTCGGACTGAGCCAGTGCTCCATGCCCGGGGCCTGCAGAGTCGCCGGGGCGACGAAAGTGACGTCGGCGCCGAGGGCGGTGAGCAGCAGGGCGTTGGACCGGGCCACCCGGGAGTGCAGCAGGTCACCGACAATGACGACCTCAGCCCCCTCGATCCGCCCGAGGCGGTTGCGCAGGGTGACCGCGTCCAGCAGAGCCTGGGTGGGATGCTCGTGGGCACCGTCACCGGCGTTCAGGACGCTGATGCCGTCGGTTCCCCGACCGACCCAGTCGGCGACCTGACGCGCCGCGCCGGAGGACGGGTGGCGCATGATGATCGCGTCGGCGCCGACAGCGCGCAGGGTCAGGGCCGTGTCCTTGAGCGACTCACCCTTCTTCACCGAGGACGAGGACGCCGAGATGTTGATGACGTCGGCGCTCATCCATTTTCCGGCGGTCTCGAAGCTCGAACGTGTCCGGGTCGAGTTCTCGTAGAAGAGGGTGAACACGGTGCGCCCGCGCAGGGTCGGCAGTTTCTTGACCTCCCGGTCCCGCAGTGAGTCGGCGAAGCGGTCCGCCTCATCCATCAGGCCGGTGATCTCCTCGGCCGTGAGGTCGGCGATGCTCAACAGGTGCTTCATGCCCGCTCCCCTTCCCGGAACAGCTGAACGCCGTCCGTCCCGTCGATCTCGGTGAGTTGCACCTGCACGTCCTCGGCAAGTGCGGTGGGGATGTTCTTGCCGACGTAGTCCGCCCGGATCGGAAGGTCACGGTGGCCGCGGTCGACCAGCACCGCGAGCTGCACCTTGTGAGCCCGGCCGATGTCACGCAGGGCGTCGAGGGCGGCGCGGATGGTGCGCCCGGAGAACAAAACGTCATCGACGAGGATGACGGTGGCGCCGTCGATGCCCTCGCGCGGGACGCTGGTGGGCTTCAGCGCCCGGTGAGGGGACGTCCGCAGGTCGTCCCGGTAGAGGGTGACGTTGAGGGCACCGTGGAAGACCTCCGTACCGCTGAACTCACGAACACGGGTCGCGAGGCGCGCCGCCAACGGGACACCCCCCGACGGTATCCCCAGCAGGACCACCCGGTCTGCGCCGGGCGCGTCGAGCGCCGTTTTCTCGATGATCTGGTGCGCGATGCGTGCGATGGTACGGCCGACGTCGTCGGCGTCCATGATATTCATCGTGACCTCCTTTCCCGCCTCACCGGACGGATCGTTAAAGGTGGTCGGGTCAGCGTCACGCCGAGCCCTTGTGCCGTCGGCCAGTGTAGCACGTGGAATGCACCCGCCGACGCGGCGAGGGTGGCCCCGGGAATCCGGGACCACCCTCGGTGGAATGCGTCGGTGCGGACTCAGTCCCGGGTGTCCTCACTGACGGCACCGGTGATGATGTCGTCGGTCGCGGCGTCCCGCTCGGACCCGTCAGCAGCGGCCTCAGCCAGGGCGGCGGCGTCGGCGGCCTCCTGCTCGGCGCGATGACGGGACCGGGAGATCCCGTCGAGCACGGCGTGGACGTACCCCGGTGTCTTGTCGTGGCCGTATTCCTTGGCCAGACCGATACCCTCGTCCACGGCGACCTTGTCCGGCACCTCGTCGAAGTTGTGGAGCAGCTCCCACGCGCTCACACGCAACATGGCGCGGTCGACGGCCGGGAGGCGCTCCAACGTCCACTCACTGGACAGGTGCGCGGCAATGGACGCGTCGATGCCGTCGAGATTCTCCGCGACTCCGGTGACGATCCGCGCGGTGTAGGCGTTGACCGGGGCGACCTGGCTCGCCTCGTCACGTGACAGCTTACGCCGGTCCTCGACGATCCCGACCGGGTCGACGTCCCGGAACTCCGCTTCGAAGAGCATGTCCACGGTCCGCCGCCGGGCCCGGAACCGGGCCCCGTGGCGGTGGTGGTTGTTTTCCTCACTCATCGGTAGTGATCAGTGCCTCTACTGGTTGACGCGGGAGAGGTAGGAGCCGTCGCGGGTGTCGATCTTGACGACGTTACCGGTCTCGAGGAACAGCGGCACCTGGATCTCGGCACCGGTCTCCAGGGTCGCGGGCTTGGTGCCGCCGGTGGAGCGGTCACCCTGCAGTCCGGGGTCGGTGTGCTCGATGACGAGATCGACGGAGACCGGGAGCTCGGCGAAGAGGATGTCACCGTCATGGAAGGACAGCTGGACCTTCATGCCATCTTTGAGGAAGCGACCGGCGTCCCCGAACTTGTCCTGCGGGACCTCGTACTGCTCATAGGTCTTGGTGTCCATGACGACGTAGTTCTCACCGTCGTTGTACAGGTAGTCCATGTCACGACGGTCGACGGTGGCCGTCTCCACCTTCACACCGGCGTTGAAGGTCTTGTCAAGGGTCTTGCCAGAGACGACGTCCTTGAGCTTGGTGCGGACGAAGGCCGGCCCCTTACCGGGCTTGACGTGCTGGAACTCGATGATCTGCTGCAGCTTGTTGTCGATCTTCAGCACGAGACCGTTCTTGAAATCCGCGGTGGTTGCCACGTGTGTACTCCCTAGAGGAAAGTCGGACAGGTAATCGACCTGACAGTCTAGCAGGTGAGGTCGTACCTGCCCCAGCCGGATCTCAGACGACCTGCAGCTCAGTGGTGGACGGGTTGACCGACTCCGCGCCGTCACCGGTGACGATGTAGGTGTTCTCGATCCGCAGGCCCGTCCTGCCCGGCAGATACACCCCCGGTTCGATGGTGAGGGTCTCTCCCGCCGCCAGCGTCTCGGCGGGATCTGTCCGCACCGACGCCGAGGGCGCCTCGTGGACGTCGAGCCCGACACCGTGGCCGGTGGAGTGCACGAAGTACCTCCCGTAGCCGGCCGCGTCGATCACGTCGCGGCACGTCCTGTCGATCTCGACCAGCCCCGCCCCCGGTGCCACCGCGTCAACCCCGGCCAGGAACGAACGGTGGACGATCTCGAAAAGTTCACGGGCCAGGGCATTCGGCTCCCCGACGCACACGGTGCGGGTCTGGTCGGAGGCGTAACCGTCGAGCCAGACGCCGAAGTCGACGGTGACCAACCCCGGCACGATGACGTCGCGGGAGACGCCGGCGTGCGGTTTGGCACCGTTGACCCCGGAAGCCAGGATCGTATCGAAGCTCAGGCCGTCGGCACCGGCGGACCGCAGCCGGTGCTCCAGGTCCGCAGCTGCCTCGATCTCGGTGATGCCCTCACGGATGCCGCCGTGGGCGAGGAACTCGGTGAAGACCGTGTCGGCGAGACGGCCGGCCTCCCGGAGAGCCTCGAGCTCACTGGCGTCCTTCACCAGACGGGCGGACTCCACCGCGCCTACGAGGATCTCCGGGTCCCCCAGTGCCCGGGCCTCCCCCACCGGAAGCCCGGGTTCGACCGCGTAACCGTCCTCACCGGCGACGCGCGTGAGTTCGCCGAAGAGGTCTCGTGTGATCCGGATGTCGAGTCCTGGAGCGGACGCCGTCTGCTGACGGACCTGTGTGTCGTAGCGGCCGTCGGTGACGATGGTCCCGGTGCCGTCGGCACCGAGCAGCAGTGCAGCGTTCGAGCCGGTGAAACCGGAGAGGTAGCGGATGTTCTTCAGGTCACTGACCAGGAGGTTCCTGTGCCCCGCGGCGGCGACGGTGCGGGCGACCGCCATGCGGCGGGAGGAGAAGTCGACAGGTGTGTTCATGATCCCCGAGACTACGCCGGGTTCCGCGGCGGGACCCGCCACGAACCGGTGCCCGGGCGGCCCGGCTCACCGCTGCGCGAGGAACTCCAGTGCGGCGGTGTAGCCGTAGGCCCCCAGACCGACGATGACCCCGGCGGCACCGGCCGAGAGATAGCTGTGGTGACGGAACTCCTCACGGGCGTGGACATTCGAGATGTGGACCTCCACATAACCGGCACCGTCACTGATCTCCGCCAGGGCATCCCTGAGAACCACCGAGGTGTGGGTGAGACCACCGGCGTTGATGATCACCGCGTCACCCTCATCAGCGGCCCGGTGGAGCCGGTCGAGGATCTCACCCTCGCAGTTCGACTGGAAGAAGTGGACCGTCACCCCGAGATCGTCGGCGCGGGCCCTCAACCCCGCCTCGATGTCAGCGAGGGTGGTCGCGCCGTAGATGTCCGGCTGACGCTTGCCGAGCCGGTCGAGGTTCGGTCCGTTGATGACCAGGACACTCATTCTTCTACCTCTCCTCGAGGGTGGCCGCGTAGGCGGCCTGCAGTGTGGAGGCCTCCGGCGCCTCGAGACGGACCGGGGCGTAGGGCAGACCGTCGCGGTCGGACAGGACGACGATACGCAGGTGACCGTCGCGGTTCTTCTTGTCGCGGCCCATGACCTCCAGCAGTTCGTCAAGGGACGCACCGTGGTAGCTGGTGGGCAGGCCGACGGAGGTCAGGATCCGCCGGTGTCTGGCCACGGCGTCCGCCCCGAGGAGCCCGGCGGCGTGGGCGAGTTCTGCCTCGTAGACCATGCCTACGGACACTGCCCGGCCGTGACGCCAGCGGTAGTTCTCGTGCTGCTCGACCGCGTGTCCGTAGGTGTGCCCGTAGTTCAGGATCTCCCGCAGCGAAGACTCCCGGAGATCCTGGCCGACAACGTCGGCCTTGACCTGCACCGACAGCTCGATGAGTTCAGGCAGTGATCCGTGGGGGTCGACGGCGGCGGCCGGGTCGGTCTCGTAGATGTCGAGGATACGCGGGTCGCGGATGAACCCGGCCTTGATGATCTCGGCGGATCCGGCGGAGATCTCCTCGGCCGGTAACGTGTCGAGCACGTCGAGGTCCACCAGGACGGCGGAGGGTTCGTGGAAGGAACCGACGAGGTT